>JAPLLC010000033.1:44430-50317 GCA_026387775.1 Candidatus Methylomirabilota bacterium
GGTCGGCGAGCAGGTACTCGTAGATCGCCACCGTCATCGTCTTCCAGCGGGCCGAGTAGAGGATGATGGTGGTGGACAGCTCCCCCAGGAGCGTCGAAAAGGTGATGCTGGCGCCCGCCAGCACCCCGGGGAGCATCAAGGGAAACGTGATCCGGGTCGAGGTGCGCAGCCAGGAGGCCCCACAGGTGGCCGAGGCCTCCTCCATGGCCGGATCGATCTGCGTGAGCGCGGCGCTGGCCGAGCGGAAGATGTAGGGAATCCGCCGGATGACGTAGGCCACGGCCAGGATCATCCACGTCCCGCTCAGGATCAGCCACCCCGAGGAGAACCCGCTGAGAATGGCCACTCCCACCGCGATGCCGGGGAAGATGAACGGAAGCGTGATGGTGAGGTCCAGGATCCAGCGCCCACGCACCGCCTTCCGAACCGCCACGTAGGCCATCAGGGTTCCCAGCACTGCGGCCGTCGCGGTGGCCAGCGTGGCCAGGAACAGGCTGTTCTGCATCGGTCCCCAGGCGCTCGTGAAGACCCGTCGGTAGTTTCCCAGGGAAAATACGGTCGGCAGCGCCCCCGTTCCCCACCGCTCGGCGAACGAGGTCATCAGGATCAAGGCCTGCGGGATCAGGGCCACGCCCAGGACCAGGCCACAGTACGCCATGGCCAGGATGCGGATACCGCGCCCCTCGAGTTGCCGGGCGGCGCGCGTGGCCCCGGTCACGGTGATGTAGCTGCGCCGCTCCGTGAGGTGGTGCAAGAGATAGAGCGAAACCGCCGTGAAGGCCACGCTCACCAGGGCGATCGCGCCCCCGGCGTTCAGGTCGAAGTGGCCCACGATCTGGAAATAGATCAGCGTGGTGAGGACGTAGTACTCCCCGCCCAGAACCGCCGGCACGCCGAAGCTCCCCAGCGACTGCATGAAGATGATCACCATCCCTGCGGCGATCGCCGGTGTCACCAGGGGCAAGGTGAGGGTCCGCGTGATCCGCCAGCGACTGCCACCCATGATCTCCGCGCTCTCCTCCAGACTGGGATCGGCCGAAGACAACGCCCCGTAAACCAGCAGGAAGACATAGGGGAAATACCCCAGGGTGAAGGCCAGGATGATTCCTGGCGCGCCATAGATGGAGGGCAGATGGAAACCCAGCGTCTGTTTGATGAAGTTCGTGAGGATCCCATTCCGCCCGAGCAGCAGGATCCACGAGTAAGCCCCCAGGAATGGGGGCACCACCAGCGGCAACGTGCCCAGCGACAAGAGGAGAGTCTTCCCCGGCATCTTCACCCGCGCCGCGAAGAAGGCCATGGGCAGGCCGATGAGAAGGGCCAACACGCTGGCCGCGAGACTCACAACCAGGGAATGGACCAGCGCCTTGCGGTAGAGCGGCGACACGGCAAACCGGACGAAGTGCTCCAGCGTGAGGTTGGTCAACGCAAGCGGGGCGTCCGTCGGCAGGAAACTGTTGAGAACGATTCGCGAGATCGGGTAGACCAGGAACACAAGGAGGATCAAACCCGCCAAGCCGAGGACCAGGGTCGCCACAGGGTCCAGGCGCCGCCACCATGCAGTGCGGGGAGCCCTCACGCCGCCTCTCCCCAGGGTCGCTGCGTGCCGGGATATGCCCGGATGTCTGCAAGGTCGAGTTTCACTCGGGCGGGCTTCCCCGCTTCGATTCCGGGCAGGAGCCGCTGTGCGTCGGCCAGGACCGGCCGCCCGCCGCCGACATCCAGGACATACCGCACGATGCCGCCCAGAAAGATGTGCCGCTGGACGATGCCCGGAAGCTCCACAGCGCTCCCGTCGTCGCTGCCGCCCAACCGCACCCGCTCCGGCCGAATGAAGAGTGTGGCCGCCTCGTTGGGCACCGGCTGCCACGTCGAATCGCCTCGGTCCACCTCCAGATCGACGCCGGCCGGGAGGCGCACGCGAACGCGGTCTCCGTGCGTGCCAACCACCTGGGCCTCCAAGAAGTTCGCCCGCCCGAGGAAGTCGGCTACCCCCATCGTGGCGGGCGACTCATAGACCTCGGCGGGGGTGCCGATCTGCACGACCCGGCCCCTGTAGATCACGGCCAGCCGGTCGGAGATGGAGAGCGCCTCCTCCTGGTCGTGGGTCACGTACACCGTGGTGATGCCCGCGCGCTGCTGGATCTTCCGGATCTCCTCCCGCATGTAGACCCGGAGCTTCGCATCCAGATTGGAGAGCGGCTCGTCCAGGAGCAGGAGGCGCGGCCCGTAGACCAGCGCCCGGGCCAGCGCGATCCGCTGCTGCTGGCCGCCGGAGAGCTGTCCCGGCCGCCGCGCCGCGAGCGGCCCCAGCCCGACCAGCTCCAGCGCCTCGCCGACCCGGCGGCGGATGTCCGCCTCGGCGGTGCGGCGGGCGCGCAGGCCGTAGGCCACGTTTTCGAAGATGCTCATGTGCGGGTAAAGCGCGTAGCTCTGGAAGACCATCCCGAGATTGCGTCGGAACGGGGGGAGCGCGGTGAAGTCCTGGCCGTCGAAGATGATCCGGCCGGCCGTCGGGCTTTCCAGGCCGGCGATCAGGCGCAGCGTCGTCGTCTTGCCGCAGCCGCTCGGTCCGAGGAGCGTGAACAGTTCCCCTGCCTGCACCTCGAGCGAAACGTCGCACACCGCCGCCACACGTTCGGCGCTCGTGCCGAACTCCTTGCAGAGCTTCTCGACCACGAGGCTGGCGGTCATGAGACAGGCGCTTTGCTGCCGGTAGCGAGGTGACGTGTTCCGGTCATTTCGCCGCCATGATCTCGTCGAACTTCTTGAGGTTGGTTGCCTTCTCCTTCGCGGCCCTCTCGACGTCGTAGTCGAAGAACTTGATCTCCCCGGTGGGCTTGAGACCCGGGGGCGGCGCGATGTCTTTCCTGACCGATCGCCGGAAGAAGGGTTTCCCTGCGGCGATGGTATGGGCCTCCTTGGAGGTCAGAAAGTCCATGAGGAGCTTCGCATTCTCCAGGTTTGGCCCGCCCTTGATGATGCCGACGGCGTCGTAGCGCAGGCCGGTGCCTTCAGACGGATGCACCGCATCCACCGGACGTCCCTCTTCCTTCAGCTTGAAGACGTTCTCCTCCCCCGTGAGTCCGATGGTGAACTCACCCGTGCCGACCCCCTGGTAGGCCAGCTTGGACGAGGAGGTGATCGTTGCGTTCTTCACAACCTGCTGGATCAGGGGCCACCCGTGCAATTGCAGCATCTGCGCTAACTGGGCATAGGCCGACCCCGAGAGGGCCGGGTTGGCCATGATGATCTTCTCTTTCCACTTGGGATCGCCGAGATCTTTCCAGGCTTTGGGTGCCTGGCCGGCCGGGACCAGCGACGTGTTGATGATCAGCACCTGGAGCGGCATGCTGAAGCCGTAGAAGCGCCGCTGCGCGTCCTTCATGTTGTTCGCGAAGTCCGCATCAGACTTCGAAGTGTAGGACGAGAACAAGTCGCCCATCTGCAGGAAGGACTCGTGGCTGGCGGCCAGCATGATGTCGCCTTGGGGCCGGGCCGCCTCGGCCTTGACCCGGGTGAAGAGCTGCCCTACCCCTGCCGAGATGATCTCCACGCTCAGGTTCGGCTGTTGTTTGTTGAAGGCCTGGACGAAGGCTTCGCCGAATTCCGCGGTGTCGGCGTTGTAGATCACCACCCTGCCGGCGGCCAAGGCCGCCGGATGCCAGAACCCGCCGAGGAGCAGACCGAGTCCGATGACGCCCGCAAGCACGTGCCGTGGTCTCATGGCTGGACCTCCCTTTCTGCCCGTTAGCCCACGATATCGAGTGGAATCGGCGGGCATACCATCCGCCGCGATCCGCGCCCTCCCCGGTCCGGCTCAGGCCACGCGGTCCTTGGGCTCGCGGCCGGCGAAGAAGGCATCCAGGTTGTCCAGGGCCCGAAAGCCCATGGCGTCGCGGGTCTCCTTGGTGGCGCTGCCGATGTGCGGCATCAGGAACGTGTTCGGAAGCTCCCGGTACTCCGGATGGATGTCCGGCTCGTTGTTGTAGACATCGAGGCCGTCAGCGGCCACCTTGCCGGACTTCAGCGCCGCGATCAGCGCCTCGTCGTCGATGACCGCGCCGCGGCTGGCGTTGACGACGATGGCCCCCGGGGGGAGCAGGGCAATCCGGTCGCTGTTGAGCATCTTCCGGGTCTGCGGTGTGGCGACGCAATGAAAGGCCAAGAAGTCGCAGTGCGGCATGAGGTCTTCCGGCGTCGGGTGGTAGATCGCGCCCGCCTCCAGGTCCGACGGCAGCCGCTGGAGATCGTGATAGTGGATCTCCATGTCGAACCCCCGGGCCCGCCGGGCCGTGACCCGGCCGACTCGTCCCAGACCCACGATACCGAGCCGCTTGCCGCTCACCTGGGTGCCCACCATGAAGCTCGGGCTCCAGTCTCGCCAGGCGCGGGTCCGCACCAAGCGTTCCCCTTCGCCGGCCCGCCGGGCCGCGCCCAGCATCAGCAGGATGGTCAGCTCGGCGGTGGCATCGGACAAGACCTCGGGGGTGTTGGTGACGACCAGGCCCCGGCCCTTCGCCGCCTCGACATCGACGTGATCGTACCCCACCGAGAAGTTGGCGATGATGCGGACGCTCGCGGGAAGCCGCGCGATGACTTCGGCCGAGAAACGCTCCGTGTGGCAGGGAATGATCGCGTCGGCGCCGGCGGCGGCCTCGATCAGCGCGTCCCTGGAGTAGAGGCGGTCGTCCGGGTTGAGCCGCGGCTGGTAGTCGCGGCGAAGGCGATCCTCCACGGCCTCCGGCAGTTTGCGGGTGACCAGCACGACGGGTTTCATACGGCATCCCCCTCTGATTGAGGTGATCGGCAGCGACCGCGACTGCCGTCCGCGGTCATTTCACGGAACGCGCGGCCGGCGCGTTGGCATCCGTGCCGAGGTGTTGATCATCTCGCGGCTCGCCTCCGAGCGTCAAGGAGAATCCTCGGGGGCTCGAAACTCCTTGCCGCTCCCCGCTCCAGACGGTAGACTACCCGGTACCTTTCTGCGCAAGGGAGCTCGCGATGCCGTTTCGTGCCGATCCAACCAAGGAATATTACGAGATCCTGGGCCTGAAGACGGATGCCTCTGCCGAGGAGATCCGCAAGGCCTACCGGAAGATGGCCCTCCATTACCACCCGGACCGGAATCGGGGCGACGCCACGGCCGAGGAGCGCTTCAAGGCCATCAGCGAGGCCTACGGGGTCCTGACGGACCAGGAGAAGCGCCGCCTCTATGATGTGTGCCGCGCCACCGGTGCCGGCGTGGGCGCCGACGCGCAGGCCGAGCCGTGGGCCTATTCCAGCCAGGAAGAGATCCTCAAGGACCTCCTCCGCAATCGCGACGCCGCCGCCATCTTCGATGAGCTCACACGCGAGTTCAAGCGGATGGGGTTCCGCTTCGATGATGGCTTCGTCCGCCACACGTTCTTCGGCGGTCGCGGCGTCGTCTTCGGCGGGGTCTTCTTCGGCGGTCCCTTCGCGGGCGGCCGATTCGGTTCGCGGGAGGGGGCCGGCGCCTTCGGGCGGCGGGCAGAGCCGTGGGGGTCCTGGCTGGGGAGTCGCCGGTCGCCGGAAGTCACCGGGCAGTCCGAGTCGCCCGGCCTCTTTGCCCAGATCGGCCGGGCGCTGCAGGGCCTCGGTCGTGTGGCGCGGCTCGCCCTGGGTTCCGGACGGCGCAGCGAGGACGTGACGCAGGATTTCCCGATCACGCCGACGGAGGCCCGGGAAGGGGCCAGGAAGCACTTCCGCTTCTCCCGGGGCGGCGAGGCCGAGGAGATCATCGTGACCATTCCCGCAGGCGTCCAGCCGGGGACCAAGCTTCGCCTGCGCGGCAAGGGGCTCACGGGCAAGGCAGGCGCGCCCGGGGATCTGTATCGGCGCATTCACGTCACGGAATAGGCGTACC
>JAPLLC010000280.1 GCA_026387775.1 Candidatus Methylomirabilota bacterium
CGTCCTGCTCACCGACCTAGTGATGCCGGGGATGGACGGCGTCGCGCTGCTGGAGCGGGTCCGAGCCCGCTTCCCCGAGAGGGTGGTGATCCTGATGACGGGCGTGGGGACGGTGGAATCGGCGGTCCGCGCGCTCAAGGGGGGGGCCGCCGACTACGTCGCCAAGCCGTTCCATCTGCACGAGATCTTTCACGTGGTGGAGCGCTGTCTGGAACAGCATCGGCTGCGGCGCGAGAACGTCCAGCTCGGCGAGATCAACCGACGGCTCCAGGAGCTCGACCAGCTCAAGTCCAACCTCCTGTCGGTCGTGACTCACGAATTCCGAACCCCGCTCACCATCATGAACGGGTGGCTGGACCTCCTCCTCGGGGGAGAGTTCGGGCCCGTCTCTCCCGAGCAGGGCGAGAGCCTGGCGGCGGTTCGCAAGAGCGCGGTCCGTCTCGGCCGGCTGGTCGCCAACCTCCTGGCGTTCGTGGAGTGCGAGCGGGGGCAGGGGGTGCGAGGGATACAGGAGGTCGACCTGGAGCTTCTCTTGCGCGACGCGGCGGTGGAGCTCGCCTCCGATTGCGAGGAACGCAAGGTGACGCTCCATCTGGAGGTGTCTCCGGCCCTCCCGATGGCCCAGGGGGACGACGATCACCTGCGGCTGCTCTTCTTCAACTTGCTGGAGAACGCGGTGAAGTTCAATGAGCCCGGGGGCAGGGTCACGGTGCGGGCCAGCGCGGACGGCGACTGTCTGGAGATCCAGGTGATCAACAGCCACGGGACGGTCCGGCCGGAAGGGGTCCCGCGGCTCCTGCAGCCCTTCACTCAGGGGGACATGGGGACCGGCCGGCCGGCCGGCGGCCTCGGTCTGGGCCTGGCGGTCGTGCGGGCGATCGCAGAGGCGCACGGGGCGTGGTTCGCGCTCACTGCCGGCCTGCAGGGGGGGACCACGGCGACCGTCCGCCTTGCATCGACGGGGAATGGCAAGTAGTCAGTGGTCAGTAGGCAGTAGTCAGCCGTCAGCGGTCGGTTGTCGGTTGTCAATTCCTTCTCATGGGAGCCTTCCATGCCGGATGCGCTGCGCTTGGTCCTGGTGGACGGCAGCGCGTCCCTGTACCGGGCCTTCTTCGCGCTGCCCGCACTCACCAACTCCCGAGGCACGCCGACCAACGCCGTCCTGGGGTTCGCCACCATCCTCCTCAAGCTCCTCCGAGAGGAGAAGCCGGCGGCAGCGGCGGTGGTGTTCGACGGCCCCGGGCCGACGACGCGCCACCGGGAATTTGCCGCCTACAAGGCGCAGCGTCCCGCCATGCCGGAGCGCCTCGTCGAGCAGATCCCACTGGTGCACCGGTTGCTGGCGGCCATGCGCGTGCCGCTTCTGCTGGTGGCCGGCGAGGAGGCGGATGACATCCTGGCGACGATTGCCACGACGGCTGCCGCCCAGGGCTACCTGGTGCGGTTGGTGACGGGGGACAAGGACCTGCTCCAGGTCGTCGGAGACCGGATCGTGGTCCGCGATCCACTGACCCCGCGGACACTGGGGCCGGCAGAAGTGGAAGGACGCTACGGGATCTTGCCGGCGCAGGTTCCGGACTTCCTGGGGTTGATGGGGGACAGCAGCGACAACATCCCGGGGGTGCCGGGCGTCGGAGAAAAGACGGCGCGCGATCTGCTCCAGCGTTTCGGGAGCCTGGAGGCCGTCCTGGAGCGCGCCGCCGAGGTGACCCGGCCGAAGCTCCGGGAGGCGCTCACGACGCATGCAGAGCAGGCGCGGTTCAGCAAGCGGTTGGCCACGATCCGGACGGACCTGCCCGTCCCCTGGTCCATCGCCGATCTCGCCCGCCAGGAGCCCGATGTTCCGGCCTTGCTCGCGCTCTTCCGGGAGCTGGGGTTCACGCGGCTCATCCAGCAATTCGAGCAACCCACGCTAAGAGCAATGACCAATGACAAATGACCAAATGCCAATGACCAGGGGTGGTGCCTTGATCGGCCATTGGCCATTGGCCATTGGCCATTGTATCTGAGGGGTCGAATGATTCTCGTCGGACTCACCGGGGGCATCGCCACGGGGAAGTCCACCGTGGCTTCCATGCTCGCCGCGCGCGGGGCGGCCGTGGTGGACGCGGACCGAATCGCGCATCGACTGCAAGAGCCGGGGGGGGCCTGCCACCAGAGAATCGTGGAGGCGTTCGGGCGGGAGATTCTGGACCCAGCGGGGCGGATCGACCGGCAGCGCCTGGGCTCGCGGGCCTTCGCCGATCCGGAGCTCCGAAGGCGCCTGGAGTCGATCATGCATCCGGCCATCTGGACGGCGTGCGAGGCCGAGATCCGGACGGCCGAGGCGGGGGGGCGGTCCGTGTGCCTGGTCGAAGCGGCCTTGATTCTCGAGACGGGGCAGCAGGAGCGGTTCCGGAAGCTCATCGTGGTGACCGCGCCGGCAGAAGTGCAGGTCGCCCGCCTGCGGGAACAGCGGGGGCTTACGGCGGAGACGGCGCGCCGGCGCCTGGCGGCCCAGTGGCCGAGTCCGGCCAAGACACGCCTCGCCGATTACGTCATCGACAACGGCGGAGAGCTCGGCGCCACCGAGGCGCAAGTCGCCCGGGTGTGGGCCGATCTCGCGGGGCGGGGTCCCGGGGCGACAGAAAATGCTTGACAAGGCCCGAGGCCCTCTCTAGACTGCAGCCAACTTCGAGTAATCCTCGCATCATCCCACTAAACGTTTCCACCCCCGAGGCATCGAAGGTCGAAATTGCCCGCAGGAACTTCAGGCCCAACAGGTGATTTGCAGAACCATTCGGTCGAGAACAGTGTGTGTCTCCCCCCTGCCGACCTGTGTTCCAGACGGGTCGTCCTCTCCGAACGCCGCACGCGGTAAGGGATGAGAGGGTCCCCCGCAGATGCGCACCGAGCCGGCCAAGGGGCTCGGGATCGCGAACAGGCTGACTGGCCTAAAGGAATGTCGATGAACCTCGCCGAGCTCAAAGAAAAGACCATTGCCGAGTTGACCTCCATCGCCCGCACCCTGAACGTCGTCGGGTCCAGCGGCCTCCGCAAACAGGAGATGATCTTCAAGATCCTGGAGGCGCAGACGGAGAAGAACGGGCTGATCTTCGCCGAAGGGGTGCTGGAGATCCTCCCGGACGGGTTTGGCTTCCTGCGGGCTCCCGACTACAACTATCTGCCGGGGCCGGACGACATCTACGTGTCTCCGTCCCAGATCAGACGCTTCGACCTCCGGACGGGAGACACGGTGTCTGGGCAAGTGCGCCCCCCCAAGGAAGGGGAGCGATACTTCGCCCTCCTCAAGGTGGAGGCGGTCAACTTCGAGAACCCCGAGCTGGTCAAGGAGAAGATCCTCTTCGACAACCTGACCCCGCTGTTCCCGAATCAGCGATTTCGGCTGGAGACCTCGAGCGAAGAGATCTCCATGCGCATCATGGACCTCATCACGCCGCTGGGGAAGGGGCAGCGCGGCCTGATCGTGTCGCCGCCCCGCACGGGGAAGACGGTTCTCCTGCAGAAGATTGCCGGCAGCATCACCAAGAACCATCCCGAGGTCGTGCTGATCGTCCTCCTGATCGACGAGCGGCCCGAGGAAGTGACCGACTTTCAGCGCTCGGTCAAAGCCGAGGTGGTGAGCTCGACCTTCGACGAGCCGGCCACGCGTCACGTCCAGGTGGCGGAGATGGTGATCGAAAAGGCGAAAAGGCTCACCGAGCACAAGCGGGACGTGGTCATCCTGCTGGACTCGATCACACGTCTGGGCCGAGCCTACAACACCATCGTGCCGCCCAGCGGGAAGGTGCTGTCGGGCGGGGTGGACAGCAACGCCCTGCAGCGGCCCAAGCGCTTCTTCGGCGCCGCCCGTAACATCGAGGAAGGGGGCAGCCTCACGATCATCGCCACCGCCTTGATCGACACCGGCAGCCGGATGGACGACGTGATCTTCGAGGAGTTCAAGGGAACGGGCAACATGGAGCTGCACCTGGACCGGCGGCTGGTGGACAAGCGGCTCTTCCCCTCCATCGACATCTTCCGCTCCGGCACCAGACGCGAGGAGCTGCTGCTCAGCCCGACCGAGCTGAACAAGATGTGGGTGCTGCGCAAGGTCCTGGGAACCATGGGTGTGGTCGAGGCCATGGAACTCCTGCAAGAGAAGGTCAAGGAAACCAAGAGCAACGACGACTTCCTCCGCTCCATGAATCAGTAAGCCGGCCGGAGAGGTGTGATTTTTTCCTTGCTGCATCGGATGAATTTGCATAAAATACTAGGTTGCGCGCCGAGGCGGTTCATAAATGCGCGCCCGACGGAGGCGAGACCATGAAGCCCGGGATTCACCCAGAGTACGTTCCTGCGATGATCAGTTGCGCCTGCGGCGAGGTGATCCACACCCGCTCCACCATGCCGGTGCTGAAGGTGGAAATCTGCTCCAAGTGCCACCCGCTCTTCACCGGCCGCCAGAAACTGATCGACAGCGAAGGCCGCGTGGAGCGATTCCAGCGCAAGTATGGGCGCAAGCCGCTTGCAACCACGTCCAACAAGTCCGAGGCTTGATCCGCCGTCCCGCCGCTCGGCGGGACAAAGGGGGCATCCCCCATGGATCCATCTCGTGCGATGACGGCGCCGCCACAGTCCGCCGCGGTCCAGGCGGGATCGCCGTCGCTAGCCATCACGCTCCGAGCCGGGAGGGCGAACCGCCCCCGGCTCCCGATCCACGTGCACCCTCACCACCACCCGGTCCTCGGCGGGCATCACCACTAGCCCGCCCGCTCGGATCTCGGGTCCCGCTCCCGCTCTGGTCCTGTTGTTTTTCGGTTCTTCCCTGTGTTGTGCGGTGCCCTGGGCGTGACGTCCGGGGTGTTCGTCTATAAAGGTGATACGATGTCGACATTGATCAGCAAGCTGGATGTCATCGAGCAGCGCCACGCGGAGGTCATGGAGAAGCTCTCCGAGTCGGCCGTGCTGGAGAATCCCGCCCAGTACCAGCGATTCGCCAGGCTCCACGCCGAGCTGAATCCGGTGGTGGAGGGGTCCCATCGACTGAAGAAGCTTCTGCAAGAGCTGGAGGACGCCCGGGGGCTGATCCAGGAGGCGGTCGACCCCGAGATGCGGGAGATGGCGGCGGCGGAGCTCGCCGACCTGGAGCAGCAGCGCGAGACGCTGGAGGCTTCTCTCCATCTCCTGCTCTTGCCCAAGGACCCGACGGACGACCGCAACATCATCCTGGAGATCCGGGCGGGGACCGGAGGCGACGAGGCCGGGTTGTTTGCCGCCGAGCTTCTCCGGATGTACACCCGGTACGCCGAGACGCAGCGCTGGCGCGTGGAGATGCTTTCCGGGAGCATGACAGGGATCGGAGGCGTGCGGGAGGCGATCTTGGCCGTGGAGGGGCGCGGGGCGTACAGCCGTCTGAAGTACGAGAGCGGCGTCCACCGGGTGCAGCGGGTCCCCGCCACCGAGGCCAACGGACGCATCCACACCTCCACGGTCACGGTGGCGGTCCTGCCCGAGGCCGAGGAGGTGGACATCCAGATCAACCCCAACGACCTTCGTATCGACGTGTTCCGATCCACCGGGCCGGGCGGGCAGAGCGTCAACACCACGGACTCCGCGGTGCGGATCACCCACCTGGCCACGGGACTGGTGGTGACCTGCCAGGACGAGAAGTCCCAACACAAGAACAAGGCCAAGGCCCTCAAGGTCCTGCGGGCCCGCCTCTACGACCAAGAGCTGAAGCGGCAGAAAGAGGCCATCGACAAGAACCGCCGGACGCAGGTCGGCAGCGGCGAGCGGGCGGAGAAGATCCGGACCTACAACTTTCCCCAGAACCGCGTGACCGATCACCGCATCGGGCTCACCGTCCACAATCTGACCGGTGTGCTGGAAGGCGACCTGGGTGATCTGACCCAGGCCCTGGCGTCCCACGATCGGGCCGAGCGGCTGGAGGCGCTGTCATGATGCGCTTGCGGCTGTCCGAGATGCGGGGGCTGCGTCCGGCCGCGCTCGCCCTGCCATCGGGATGCTGCCCGGACGTGGAGGCCTGTCTCGCCAGCGGCACTCTCCTCTTGGAGGCGGCCGGGATCGAGACTGCCCGGCTGGACGCGGAGTGTCCGGCTGGACGCGGAGTGTTTAGCGGCCCACGCGCTCGGCTGGCCGCGCTGGCAGGTTTTCCTCTCCCCCCGCCGGCGCCTCACCCCCGAGGAGTTCGGCCGCTATCTCGCGCTGCTCGGGCGCCGCGAGCGCCGCGAGCCCCTGGCGTACGTCCTGGGGATGCGGGAGTTCTGGTCGCTCAGTCTTGCGGTCTCGTCAGGGGTGCTGGTGCCCCGCCCGGAGACGGAGACGCTGGTCGAAGCCACGCTGGCGGTGTGGAGCGAGATGACGGCGGAGGCGAGCCACGAGCCGCGAGCCGCGAGCCGAGCGCAGAGAGCCGAGAGCCGAGAATTGAGCGCCGAGAGCCGAGAACCGAGCGCCGAGAGGCCCACGATCGTGGAGCTCTGCACCGGGTCGGGGGCGGTGGCGATCGCCCTGGCCACGGAGATCCCGACGGCCCGCATCCTGGCGACGGACGTCTCGTGGCGGGCCCTCAGAGTGGCGCGCGCCAATGCCCTGGCCCACGCGGTCGCCGGCCGGATCGCGTTCCTTCGCGGGAATCTGTGGCAGGCGGTGAATGGCCAGGCCCCGGCGGGCTCGGTGGATCTCGTGGTGGCGAACCCCCCATACGTCCCCACGCGGGACGTGGCGACGCTCATGCCCGAGATCCAGTGGGAGCCGCGGCTTGCCCTTGACGGGGGCGCCGACGGCCTGCGGGTCCAGCGGGACATCATCGCCACCAGCCCCGAGCGGATCCGTCCCGGGGGATGCCTCCTGCTGGAGATCGGGGCGGACCAGGCCGAGGCGATCCTGGCGCTCCTCGGAAAGACGGGCCGATTCGAGACCGGCCGGATCTTCCGGGACCTGGCGGGCCGCCCCCGGGTCATCGCGGCGCGGCGACGAGACGGCTGACAATGCAAGACGGACAACCGACAATTGCACGGGGCGCATCGTGGACCAGTTAGCCATCCGGGGCGGCACACCTCTGACGGGCGAGGTGACGGTCAGCGGGGCCAAGAATGCCGCCCTCCCGCTCATGGCGGCAGCCCTCCTCACCGAGGAGCCGCTCCACCTGTCGAACGTCCCCAGACTGATGGACGTGCGGACGATGGGCCGCCTTCTCCGCCACATGGGAGTCGAGGTGACGGGGGACGGAACGCCCGACCTCCATCTGCGGGCACGGGCCATCACGCGGTCGGAGGCCCCCTACGATCTGGTGAAGACGATGCGCGCCTCCGTGGTGGTCCTCGGCCCGCTGGTGGCCCGGCAGGGGTGGGCGCGGGTCTCCCTCCCCGGAGGGTGCGCGATCGGTCCACGCCCCATCAACCTGCACCTCACGGGGCTGGAGAAGCTGGGGGCGACGATCCGGCTCGACCAGGGGTACGTCGAAGCGGAGGCCCCCCGTCTGCGGGGTGCGCGGATCGCCTTTGACATCCAGACCGTCACCGGCACCGAGAATCTGATGATGGCGGCGGCGCTGGCCCAAGGGACCACGCTGCTGGAGAACGCCGCCTGCGAGCCCGAGGTGACGGATCTGGCCGAGCTTCTCAACGCCATGGGCGGGCGGGTGGAGGGGGCCGGCACCCGGACGATCACGATCGAGGGGGTCTCCCGTCTGGGCGAAGCCAGCCACCGCACGATGCCCGATCGAATCGAGACCGGCACCTTCGCCATCGCCGGCGCCATCACGGGGGGCGACGTCACTATCCGGGAGTGTCGGCCCGCGCATCTGGCGGCGGTCCTGGCCAAGCTGGAGGAGGCGGGGATCCGGATCGAAACGGGCGCGGATTGCCTCAGGGTGATCAGCCGCGGCCGCTCCCGGGCGGTCAATGTGCGGACGCAGCCCTTTCCCGGCTTTGCCACCGACATGCAGGCGCAGATCATGGCCCTCATGGCCATGGCCGAGGGACAGAGCCTCATCACCTAGTCGGGCTTCGAGAACCGCTTCATGCACGTCAACGAGTTGCTCCGGATGGGGGCGAACATCACCATCGCCGGGAACACGGCGGCGGTCCAGGGGGTCCCCGCGCTGCTCGGGGCGCCGGTGATGGCCACGGACCTTCGGGCCAGCGCCTCGCTGGTCCTGGCGGGCCTGGCGGCCCGCGGGACGACGCTGATCTCCCGCGTCTACCATCTGGACCGGGGGTACGAGGCCATCGAGTCCAAGCTCACGGCTCTCGGGGCCGACATCCAGCGGGTGAAGAGTTGATCGACGTGTGCGGGAGGGCTCCCACGCCCATGCGAGGCGAGCGCATCGTGGATCTGGTGGACACGGGGCGGACGCTTTCCGAGAACGGCCTGGTGGAGGTTGAAGAGATCCTGCGAGCCTCGGCCCGTCTGATCGTGAACCGGGCCAGCCTCACGACACGCTACGGGGCCATCCAGGCGCTGATTGATGCCCTTCGCTCTCAGGTACCGGTCCGGCACGGGGGGACGCGATGCGATTGATGGAGGCGGGGTCGGTGGAGTGTGCGGGATTCCTTCAGGCGCTACGCCGGCGCGGCACGATCCCCGACCCTGCGGTCGAGGCGACGGTACGCGCCATCCTGGAGGACGTCCGGACCCGGGGCGACGCGGCGCTATTCGACCACGCGGCCCGCCTGGACGGGGCGCGGCTCACGCGGGACACGATCGCCGTCACCGACGCCGAGCGCGAGACGGCGGTCGCGTCGATCGAGCCGGACGTGCGGGAGGCGCTCGCCCTGGCGGCCCGGCGCATCGAGACCTTCCATCGACGCCAGCGGAGGGAGTCCTGGTTTGTGGAGGAGGAAGGGACGGGACTCCTCGGCCAATTGGTTCGCCCGCTCGCCCGGGTGGGTCTCTATGTGCCGGGCGGGTCTGCGGCCTACCCGTCCTCGGTCCTGATGAACGCCATCCCCGCAAAGGTGGCCGGGGTGCCGGAGATCGCCCTCTGCACCCCGGTGGGCAAAGACGGGGTCGTCCCGCCTGCCGTCCTCGCCGCGGCCGATCTCGTCGGGGTCCGGGAGATCTACAAGGTCGGCGGGGCACAGGCGATCGGCGCCCTCGCCTACGGGACGGCCTCCGTCCCGCCGGTGGACAAGATCGTGGGGCCGGGCAACGTCTACGTGGCAACGGCCAAGCGCCTGGTCTTCGGTCTGGTGGGGATCGACATGGTCGCGGGACCCAGCGAGGTCCTGGTCTCGCCCGCGCTCGCCGAGGCGGTCCGGACCGAGGTGGAACGGCAGCTTGCCCTCCTGCCCCGGCGGCAGATCGCGGAGCGGGCGGTGGGTGAGTACGGGGCGGTGATCCAGGTTGCGGACCTCTCCGCCGCGGTCGGCCTGGCCAACGCGATCGCGCCGGAGCACCTGGAGCTCGTGGTGGCGGACCCCTGGGCCCTGCTCCCCGCGGTCCGGCACGCCGGCGCGGTATTCCTGGGACGGCACACGCCGGAGGTGGCCGGGGACTATCTGGCGGGCCCGAATCACGTCTTGCCCACGGGAGGCACGGCGCGCTTCAGCTCGCCGCTCTCGGTGGACGATTTCCAGACGCGCTCCTCGCTCCTCAGTCTCACGCCCGCGGCGCTGGCTCGCTGGAAGGAGCCGATCGCGCGCCTGGCGGCCCTGGAAGGGCTGGAGGCGCACGCCCGCTCGATCACGATCCGGATGGAGGAGGTATGAGCTTCGACCTTCGCGCCGTGATCCGCCCCGAGGTGCAAGCCCTGCGCGCCTACCACGCCGGTCCGGGGGCCGCGCCGGGCCGCCGCCTGGTCAAGCTGGATGCGAACGAGAGTCCCTTCGCGCTGGGGGAAGCTCTCCGGGGAGCCGTGGTCCGGGAGCTCCGGCAGGCGCTCGCGGACGTCGAGCTCCACCGGTATCCGGACCCCGAGGCGCGGGCGCTCCGGTCCGCCCTGGCTCAGGATCTGGCCGTGGCGCCGGAGCAGGTCCTGGCGACGAACGGCTCTGACGAGGCGATCCAGCTCCTGCTCGTGGCCACGGCAGCCGCCGGAGGGTGCGTGCTGTCCGTGGCGCCCACCTTCGTGATGTATGAGCTGGGCGCGCGCGCCCTGGGCTTGCGGTACGTGGCGGTGCCGCTGACCGCACAGTACGCGCTGGACCTGCCGGCGTTTCTGGCGGCCCTGCGGCAGGAACGGCCCCGACTCGTGTTCCTGGCCTGGCCCAACAACCCCACGGCCGGGCTGGTGACGGACGAGACAGGGATCGAACGGATCCTCCACGCCTGCGCCGGTGAGGCGTGCCAGGCCCTGGTCGTGGTGGACGAGGCGTACTATCACTACTCGGGCCGGACGGTCCTCTCCCGGCTCGCCGGGTTCCAGAACCTGGTGGTTCTGCGCACTCTCTCCAAGATCGGCCTGGCCGGCATCCGGCTGGGGATGCTGGTGGGAAGTCCGGCGCTGGTCGAGGAGATCAACAAGGTTCGGCCACCCTATAACGTCAACGCCCTGAGTCAGGCGGCCGCGCGCGTGGTCCTCGGACATGGCGAGATCGTGCGCGGTCAGGCGGCCGCGATCGTGGAGGAGCGCGAACGCGTCCTGGCGGCGCTCGCGGAGTTCCCGGGAGTCACGACGTTTCCGAGCGCAGCCAACTTCTTCCTGATGCGCACCGCGGGCCCGGCCGAGGCGGTCCACCAAGGCCTGCTCGCGCGGGACATCGTCGTGCGCAACTTCGGCCACCTGCCGCATCTGGCCGGCTGTCTGCGCGTCACCGTCGGCACACCCGAAGAGAACGAGGCGTTCTTGACCGCGCTGGCCGCGGTGCTGCGCAGGGAGGCGTGACATGAACCGAACCGCCGTCATCGACCGGAAGACCACGGAAACCCACATCACCATCCGTCTGGACCTGGATGGCCGGGGGGAGCAGACGATCGCGACCGGGATGCCCTTCCTGGACCACATGCTGGCCCAGGTGGCGCGGCACGGGCACTTCGACCTCAGCGTGGAGGCCACGGGGGATCTGGCGGTGGACTTCCACCACACGGTGGAGGATCTCGGCATCGCGCTGGGAGAGGCTGTCTCGCAGGCGCTGGGGGACAAGGCGGGGATCGTGCGCTACGGCGCCGCGCGGGTGCCCATGGACGACGCCCTGGCCTCGGTCGTGGTGGATCTGAGCGGGCGCCCCTTCCTCGTGTTCCAGGCGCCGCAGCTCAAGGGGGGACGGGTCGGCGACTTCGACCTGGATCTGGTGCGGGAGTTCTTCCAGGGCCTCACGAACCATCTCCGGGCCAACCTCCACGTCCAGGTGGAATACGGCCAGAATCTACACCACATGGCGGAGGCTATCTTCAAGGCGCTGGGCCGCGCCCTGGATCGGGCCACCGGCCTGGACCCGCGGCTCTCCGGCGTGGTCCCGTCCACCAAGGGGAGTCTGGCCTGAGATGATCGCCATCATCGATTCGGGGATCGCCAATTTGCGGAGCGTCGAGAAGGCCCTCCTGCGGCTTTCGGTCGAGGCGCAGGTGATCGATGACCCGGCGCAGCTTCGGGAGGCGTCGGGGATCATCCTTCCCGGCGTGGGGGCCTTCGCCGACGGCATCGCCAAGCTGAGGTCGCAGGGGTTCGTCGCATCGCTCCGGCGGGAGATCGAGCGGGGCAAGCCGGTCCTGGGGATCTGTCTGGGGCTCCACTTCCTGTTCTCGGAGAGCGAGGAGTTCGGCCTCCACAAGGGCATGGACCTCATCCCCGGGCGGGTGGTCCGGTTCCGGGACGACCCGGCCGACCCGACCACGACCGGCGATCGATTGAAGATCCCGCACATGGGGTGGAACCGCGTCCGGATCGAGCGGCCGGCGCCCATCCTGCAGGGGCTCCCCGATGAGCCGTTCTTCTACTTTGTCCACTCGTATTATGTGGAGCCGGCGGATCCCGCGGTGACGGCGGGGACGACGGAATACGGGCAGCGCTTCACCTCGGTGATCTGGCGGGACAATCTCTTTGCCACCCAGTTCCATCCGGAGAAGAGCCAGGCCGTCGGGCTTCACCTCCTCAAGAACTTCGCGGCGCTCGCCCGCTAGGGGCGGCGCGGCGACCGGGCGATTCGGCAACGACGCGACCGGGCAATCGGGCGGTCAGATTCGGGAATCGGGACGGAGCGACGTGGAAATTATTCCTGCCATCGATCTGCGCGGCGGCAAGGTCGTCCGGCTGGTCCAGGGCGATCCAGCGCGGGAGACCCGGTACGGGGACGATCCGGCGGCCGTGGCGGCGGAGTGGGAACGGTGCGGCGCCCCGCGCCTGCACGTGGTGGATCTCGATGGGGCGCTGGGGGGCACACCGGCGAACCAGGAGGCGCTGGCCGCCATCTTCAGGACAATTCAGATTCCCGCAGAGGTCGGGGGCGGGATCCGAAGCCTGGCGGCAGTCCGGGCCGTCCTGGATCTGGGAGCCGCCGTGGCGGTGCTGGGGACGGCGGCGATCCGCGACCCCAGGTTGCTCGAAGCGGCCTGCGCGGCTTTTCCCGGCCGGATTGCCCTGGGCCTGGATGCCCGCGGGGGGCTGCTCTCCGTCGCGGGGTGGACCGAGACGACGGCGCTTCGGGCAACCGACCTGGCGCGCAAGGCGAGCGACCTCCCGCTTGCCGCCATCATCTACACCGACATCCAGCGCGACGGGATGCTGGCGGGGCCGAACCTCGCCGAGCTTCACGCCGTGGCGGCCGCTACCAGGATACCGGTGATCGCCTCCGGGGGCGTCTCCTCCGTGGAGGACATTCACGCCTTGAAGGCGCTCGCGTCTGTGGGGGTGACGGGAGTCATCGTCGGGAAGGCGCTCTACGACGGCCGCCTCGGGCTGGAGGCGGCGCTGGCCGCGGGACGGGCGTGATGCTGGCCAAGCGAATCATTCCCTGTCTGGACGTCAAGGAGGGGCGGGTCGTCAAAGGGACCCGGTTCCTCAACCTCCGCGACGCGGGCGACCCGGTGGAGGTGGCGGCCCTCTACGATCAGCAGGGGGCGGACGAGCTGGTCTTCCTGGACATCACGGCGTCCCACGAGCGGCGCGCCATCATGATCGACGTGGTGGCCAGAACGGCGGACCAGGCCTTCATGCCGCTCACGGTGGGGGGCGGGATCCGCTCGCCGGATGATATCCGCGCGCTCCTCAGAGCCGGCGCGGACAAGGTGTCCCTCAACACGGCGGCGGTCCAGGAGCCGGAGTTGATCCGCCGGTCGGCCGAGCGATTCGGCAGCCAGTGCATCGTCCTGGCGATCGACGCGAAGCGACGCGCCGAGAGCCGAGAGCCGAGAGCCGAGAGCCGAGCGCCGAGAACTGAGAGTCGAGAGTCGAGAGCCGAGCGCCGAGAGATGAACGACTCCGAGAACTCGTCTCGGCTCTCAAGGCTCGGCTCTCAAGGCTCGTGGGAGGTGTACGTCCATGGCGGGCGGACGCCGACGGGGAGGGACGCCGTCGCCTGGGCGGTGGAGGGAGCGCGGCTCGGGGCCGGCGAGATCCTCCTCACCAGCATGGACCGCGACGGCACCAGGGACGGCTATGATGTCGATCTCACCCGCGCCGTCGCCCTCGCCGTGGGCATTCCCGTCATCGCCTCGGGCGGGGCGGGAACGCTGGCCCACCTCTACGATGGGCTCGTCCTGGGCAAGGCGGATGCGGTCCTGGCGGCGTCCATGTTCCACTATCGGGAGGTCACCGTCCAGGAGGTGAAGAAGTACCTGGCAGAGCGCGGCGTTTCTGTACGGCTCTAATCTACGGAAGGGAGAACCAGGAGGGCGGCGATGGAATTCCAGACGGTGCGGATCGAGACCCCCGAGGGGACCAACGTCATTTTCGGGCAGAGCCACTTCATCAAGACGGTGGAGGATCTCTACGAGATCCTGGTGGCCGGCGTCCCCGGCGCCAAGTTCGGGATCGCCTTCTGCGAGTCCTCCGGCCCGTGCCTGATCCGGTCCGCCGGCAACGACGAACCGCTCCGCGCGGCGGCGATCCGAAACGCCGAGGCGGTGGCGGCCGGCCATGCGTTCATCGTGATCCTGCGCGACGCCTATCCCATCAACGTCCTGAACGCCATCAAGCAGTGTCAGGAGGTCTGCACGATCTACTGCGCCTCGGCGAACCCGATCGAGGTCGTGGTCGCCGTGACCGAGCAGGGACGCGGCGTGATGGGCGTGGTGGACGGATTTCCGCCCAAGGGGGTGGAGACGCCCGTGGACGCGGCCGACCGGAAGGCCTTTCTGCGAAAGATCGGGTACAAGGCTTAATGACCAATGACCAAATCTCAATGACCAAATTCGGTTCCGCCGCCGGTCATTCGTCATTGGGCATTGGTCATTCGGAGGGGGTGTGGTGATGGTGCCGGAAAACCTGCGCTTTGATGCGAACGGCCTGATCCCGGCCATCGCCCAGGACGCCGAGAACGGTCAAGTCCTGATGCACGCCTACATGAACGCGGAGGCCGTGGCCCGGACGATCGAGAGCGGGCTGGCCCACTACTACAGCCGCTCGCGCGGGCGGCTCTGGCAGAAAGGGGAAGAATCCGGCCACGTGCAGCGGGTGCGGTCGATCCGCTACGATTGCGACGAGGACACCCTGCTGCTTGCGGTGGAGCAGGTGGTCGCGGCCTGTCACACGGGCCACCGGTCCTGTTTCTACCGGGAGCTTCCCGGGGCCGACCGACCGTCCGGAGAGGTGTCGGAGCCGCGCTTCGACCCGGCCGCGGTGTACAGCGGGTTGGGGATCCTGGCGGAGATCTACGCCGTCATCCAAGACCGCAAGGCCCGTCCTCCGTCCGAGGGGTCCTATGTGGCCTCGCTCCTCTCCCAGGGGCCGGATCAGGCGCTGAAGAAGATTGCGGAAGATGCGGCGGAGGTCCTCCTGGCGGCCAAGGAGGAGAACCGGGAGCAGTTCATCTACGAGATGGCGGATCTGTGGTTCCACAGCCTGATCGTGCTGGCCCAGTCCGAGATCCGGCCCGAGGAGATCGCGCAGGAGCTGGGGAGGCGGTTCGGGAAGCGAAAGGCCGAGTACGTCTGACCGGACCTCTGGCCGGGACCGGGCGCAATCCAGTTGACAGCTCAAGACGGGTTCCGTATGATAACACGCTGTTTATAGGGAGTTATTCCGATAGCTGCGGAATGAACGCATCTCCACAGCGGGCGTAAAGGGGGTGTGATTGGATGCCGGGCGTGATGGTGAAGGATGACGAATCCTTCGAGAGCGCACTACGCCGTTTCAAGAAGGTGTGCGAGAAGGCTGGGGTGCTTTCCGAGCTTCGCAAGCGGGAGCACTACGATAAACCGAGTGTTCGCCGCAAGAAGAAGACGCTGGTAGCGCGCAAGAAGGCGGCGAAGCGCGTAGGGTTGCGAACGGAGTAGTCGGGTGGAATTGAAGGCGCGGCTTGCCGAGGATTACCGAGCGGCCCTGCGGTCGGGGGACAAGCTCAAGGTGTCTGTCATCCGCCTCCTCACGGCCCTGATCAAGAACCGCGAGGTGGAGAAGCGCGGTCCCTTGACGGACGCGGAGGTGATGCAGGCCATTTCCTCGTCGTGCAAGCAGCGACAGGATTCGATCGAGCAGTATCGCCAGGGCGGGCGCCAGGATCTGGCGGACAAGGAGACAGCCGAGCTCCACATCCTCCAGTCCTATATGCCGCAGCCCTTCACCGCCGAGGAGTTGGAGGAGCTGGTGCGGGCAGCCATTCAGGAGGCACAGGCCGCGTCCCCGAAAGAGATGGGCAAGGTCATGACCCTCCTGATGCCCAAGGTCACCGGCCGAGCGGACGGCAAGGTTGTGAGCGCCCTGGTGCGTGAGATGCTCTCCAAGAGCTGAGGGACCGCGGCGGCGGGTATCCCCGCCGCCGCAGCCCACCGGGCAGTGCCAGCAAGGTGACTGGACAAGGGACTCGGGAACGAGTCCCTTGCTTTTTTCCGGGGCCCCCGGGAGAGGGCCCCCGGGGCGTGGGTGCCGTGGATTCCCACTCGATGCGCGTCCTGGAATTTCCGGCCGTTCTGGAGCGCCTGGCGGCCGAGGCGGCCTCCGTCCTCGGCGTCGAGCGGGCTCGGGCGCTCGCGCCGTCGGCCGATCCTCTCTTGGTCGTGCGACGGCTTGCCGAGACGGGGGAGGGGTGCACGCTCCTCTCCCAGGGACCGGTGCCGGGGCTCGCGCAAGCGCGGGACATCCGAGAATCCCTGGCGCGCGCCAGGGTCCCCGGGGCCCGCCTGGGGACCCTGGACCTGCTCGCCGTCGCCGACACGCTCGAGGCCGCGGAACAGGTCCGCCGCCACCTGCGGCAAGCCGGCCCGGACCTTCGCGGACTGTCCGCCCTGGCGGATGGTCTGCGCCCGCCGCCGGCGCTCGATCGAGAGATCCGGCGCTCGATCCTGCCGGACGGGGGCGTGGCGGACGGGGCGAGCCCCGACCTCTCTCGGCTGCGCGCCCAGGCGCGACAGGCGCGCGAGGCGGCGCGGGAGACTCTGCAGACGCTCCTGGCGAATCGGGAGATCCTGCCGGTCATCGCGGAGCCGGTGGTCACCCTCCGGAACGATCGATACGTGATCCCCGTCCTCCCCGGGTACCGCACGCATCTCGCCGGCGTCGTCCAGGACCAGTCGGGGAGCGGTCACACCCTCTTTCTCGAGCCCCTGGCGGTCGTGGAGCAGAACAACGCCATCCGCCGACTGGAGCGCGAGGCGGAGGCGGAGGTGGATCGGATCCTGGGCGAGCTCACCGCCCGGGTGGGCGCGTCCGCGGAGGAGATCGGCGCGACCGTGGAGGCGCTGGCGGACGTCGACCTCGTGCTGGCCAAGGCCCGCTTGGCCGATCGCTGGGGCGCCAGCCAGCCCCGGATCGAGGATGACGTCCCCCTGCGCCTCTTCGGGGCGCGGCACCCCCTCCTGATGGAGTCGCGACGGCGCCGGCAGGCGGAGGACGGGGTGGGCGAGGTGATCCCCATCGACGTGCCCCTGTCGGATGCGGCGCGCGTCCTGGTGATCACGGGGCCGAACGCCGGGGGGAAGAGCGTGGCCCTGAAGACCGTGGGGCTCCTCGCCCTCATGGCGCAGGCGGGCCTGCATCTGCCCGCTTCGCCGGATTCGACGCTCCCGGTCTTCCGGGCGGTTTACGCCGACATCGGGGACGAGCAGAGCATCGCGCAAGACCTCAGCACCTTTTCGGCCCACGTGTCGCGGCTCACGGTCATCCTGGCCGCCGCGGACGCGCGGAGCCTGGTCCTGATCGACGAGATCGGCGCCGGTACCGATCCGGGGGAAGGGGCTGCCCTGGGGAATGCGGTTCTGGAGGCCTTGGCCGACCGCGGCGCCCACGTCCTGGCCACCACGCATCTTGACGGCATCAAGGCCTTTGTGGCACTGAATCCGCGGATGCAAAACGGCGCGGTGGAGTTCGACCTTGACAGAATGCAGCCGGTGTATAAATTACATATCGGGTTTCCCGGTCGAAGCTATGCCATCGATGTCGCCTGCCGACTTGGCATCCCTCTGTCCATTGTTCAGCGAGCACGGGAGTTTGTCGGGGATTCCGGTGCCGGGGCTGCCGCCCTCTTGGATCGGCTGCACACCATCGAGGCGGAGCGGGCCCGGGATGCGGCAGAGGCCGCCAGGGAGCGCGAGGCCGCGGCCCGCACCCGGGAGCAGGCGGAGGGGTTGGTTGGAGAGCTCCAGACGCAGCTCCGCGCCCTGCGGAGTCGAATGACCCAGTTGGTCGGAGACATGGCGGCCGAGGCGCGCCGCCGGGTCGAGGCGGTCGTGGCGGAGCTGAAGCGCGGCGGGTCAGCGCAAGAAGCCCGCCAGGCGGTCCGAGAGCTTGCGGCACTGCCGGGAGAGTCGCTGGCGGAATTCCCGGATGCGCCCCCGGCAAGCGAGGGAGACGCGGGGCTCGCGGCCGCCGAGGCGGGACAGCGGGTCCGGGTCCGGTATCTCGGCCAGGTGGGGACGGTCCTCTCGACGGCCGGCGCGCAGGGGCTGGTCGAGGTCCAGTTGCCGGTGGGGACGATCCGGGTGCCGATCGAGGCCCTGAGCCCGGCGGCCCCCGCGGCGCCGCGGACCAGAGGGGCCATCTCCTGGACGGCCGGGGCGGGGGACGATCTTTCGGCCGAGATCAACGTCATCGGCTGCACGGTGGAGGAGGCCACTCAACGAGTCGAGCGCTATCTGGGGGACGCCATGCTCGGGGGGCTCAGCCGGGTGCGGATCGTGCACGGGAAGGGCACCGGGCGCCTCCGGCGCGGCTTGGGGGAATACCTGAAGGCGCACCCGCTGGTTACCGAGATCCATCCGGCCTCCTTCGAGGAAGGGGGCACGGGCGCCACCATCGTGGAGCTGGACTCGAAGCCGGCACCGGGAGAATCCCCGGCCACCGGATGAGGGACCCGTGATTCCGGACGACGTCATCGCCGAGGTCCTGCGACGCACGGACATCGTGGAGTTGATCGGGGGGTATCTCCCGCTCAAGGCCGCGGGGCGGACCCACAAGGCCCTGTGTCCCTTCCACAACGAGAAGACCCCCTCGTTCGTGGTGAATCCCGAGCGGCAGATCTTCCACTGCTTCGGGTGCGGGGAAGGGGGCGACGCCATCGCCTTCCTCGTGAAGCACGAGCGATTGAGCTTCCTCGAGGCGGTGCGGTTCCTGGCGGAGCGGGCGGGCGTGAGTCTCCCCGCCGCGCGCGGCGGCCCGGGGCCGGGTGAAAGCGATGGCCGTCTCCCGCTCCTGGAGATCCACCGGCTGGCCCTCCAGCATTTCCGCGGGAACCTGCACGGGGAGGAGGGGGCAACGGCCCGGGCGTATCTCGCCGAGCGGGGACTCTCGCCGGAGCTCGTCGAGCGGTTCGAGCTGGGCTACGCGCTTCCGCGCTGGGACGGCCTGCTCCGGGTCCTGAAGCAGCAGGGCTCTCAGGACAGAATCCTGGAGTCGGCCGGGGTCGTGGTGTCGCGCCAGAGCGGGTCCGGCCACTACGACCGATTCCGGAACCGGCTGATGATCCCGATCTGGGACGTGAGCGGGAAGGTGATCGCCTTCGGCGGGCGGGCGCTGGATCCGAAGGAGGTGAAATACCTCAACTCGCCGGAGACCGCGCTCTACCGGAAGGGGGCGCATCTGTACGGTCTCAACCTGGCCTCCCGCGCCATCCGGGAGCGGAAGACCGCCATCGTGGTCGAGGGGTACTTCGACGCCATCATGCTGCACGCCCACGGCTTCGACCACGCCGTGGCGACGCTGGGGACGGCGCTGACGACCGACCAGGCGCGCCTCCTCGGCCGGTACGCCCAGACCGTGGTGCTGATCTTCGATCCGGACGCTCCCGGGATCGGGGCCGCGCGACGCAACCTGGAGCATCTGATCAACGTGGACCTGAACTGGCGGGTCGTGCTCCTCGCGGACGGGCTGGACCCGGACGCTTTCGTGCGGGCGCACGGCGCGGCGGCGTTCACGGCGGCCCTGGAGGGAGCCCAGGATTTGGTGGAGTTCTTCCTGGATCGGCGGGTCTCGGGTCTGGATCTGCACGATCCCGTGGAGCGGGCCCGGGCCGTGGACGGCCTGATCGAGGTCGTGGGGCTGATCGACAGCCCGGTGCGGCGCGAGGGCTACATCCAGCGCGTCGCCCAGCGGGCGGGGGTCGCCGATCGCACCCTGCTGGAGGCGGTCGCCCAGCGGAGGAGTCGGATCGAGCGACACGCTCCCGCCCCGGCCGCCGCTTCCGCCCCCGCGACGCCGCCCACGGCGGAGGAACAGTTGATTCTCATCGCCCTGAACCACGCGTCCCTGCGGGAGCGGATCGGGGCGGCCCTCTCGCCCGAGGACGTCCGGGACCCGGTCCTCAGGCGGATCTTCGTCGAGTTCGTGCGGGGAGGGGGCGCGGCAGAGGGGGCCCGGCCGACGAGCCTGTTGCCGCCGGAGATCGAGCGGCGCCTGACCGCGCTCTGGGCGGCCGCGGATGTGGAGCATCTGCCCGACGAGGTGGGGGCGCTCGACCGGATCGTCGAGGATTGTCTCGCGCGGATTCGGGAGCGAGGCGTCCGCCAAGAGCGTACCGTCTTTCGACAGGCCCTGGAGGCGGCGGACCGCCAGGGCGACCCCGATCGCGTGCTGAAGCTTCTTGCGGAGCACCCATCGGTCAAGGGTGGGGACAAGACCATTTAGGGGAGATACCGCATGGCCAAATCAGAGACACGGAAGAAGACCGCTGCCCCGCCTCGGCCGCCGGCGCCGGCTCGCCGGAAGAAGGCTGCCCGCCCCGCGGAGGAGCGCAAGAAGTCAGCGGCAAAGGTCCCCGCCCAGGCGCCAAAGGCCGCGCGGCCCGCGACGGCGCGTGCGAAGCCGGCGCTTCAACCAAGACCACCGGAACCGAGGAAGGTCGAGCGAAAGAAACCCGAGATGAAGGTCCCCGAATCGAAGAAGCCCGACACGAAGGCGAAGGTGCCGGGGAAGGTCGTGGCGGCGCCTGCCCTGCAGGGGAAGCCTGCGAAGGCTGGAACGAAGCCGGTACCAGAAGCCAAGTCGGTGACGGCCGCGGCGCGAGTCGAAGAGATCAAGGCGCTCGTCCTCCTGGGAAAGAAGAAGGGCTACCTCACCTACGATGAGATCATGAGCCAGCTTCCCGAGGAGGAGACCTCGGCCGAGCGGTTCGATGAGATCTTCCGAGCCCTGGGAGAGATGGACATCGAGGTAGTGGACGCTCCCGATCGGCGCAAGGGGGTCGATGGGGAGGAGACGACGGAGGAGGAGGCCTCTCCCGAGCCCGAGCTGGACCTCTCGCCGTCCCCCGTGGGACGGACGGACGATCCGGTTCGCATGTATCTCCGTGAGATGGGGCGGACGCCGCTGCTCACCCGCGAGGGAGAGATCCGGATCGCCAAGCGCATCGAGGAGGGCCACAAAGAGGTGGCCGACTCCGTGTGCCGGGCCGTCGCAGCCGTCCGCGAGATGCTGTTCCTGGGCGAGCGGCTGGAGCAGGGGCGGCTTCGCATCAGGGACCTCCTGTCCCTGAACGAGTTCGAAGAGATCTCGGAGCAGAGGGAGAAGGAGCTCCTGGAGGAGGCCCAGCTGGTGATCCGGTCGCTTCGGAGCGAGCAGACAAAGATCGACGAGGCGCGCCGGCGACTAGAGAGGGCCGGCCCCCGTCCGGGCGAGCGCGTGAAGGGGAAGATCGAGGAGGAGATCACCCACCGGAAAGCCAAGCAGTCCGAGATTCTGCACAAGCTGAGTCTGAACCAGCGGGTGGTGGACCGGGTGGTCACCCGGATGCGGCGGTTCCTGGAGCGGATCGAGAGCGGCGAGCGGGACCTCCTGGAGATGGGTCGGGCGGCGCGCCTCAACCAGGGGGACCTGAAGCTCCTCAAATCGAGCGGGAACGGACTCAATCTGAACGTGGTGAAGAATGTCCTGCGCCGGGCGCTGCACGGGAAGCGCGACGGGGAGATTTATCGGCAGCAGATGATGGTGCTGGTGGACAAGATCTGGAAGACGGAGCAGGAGGCCGAGGCGTCGGCCAAGGATCTCCGCCTCATGCTCACCGGCATCACCGAGGGGGAGCGCCGGGCGCTGCTGGCCAAGAAGGAGATGGTGGAGGCCAACCTGCGCCTGGTCATCAGCATCGCCAAGAAGTACACGAACCGCGGGCTCCAGTTCCTGGATCTGATCCAGGAGGGAAACATCGGCCTGATGCGGGCGGTGGACAAGTTCGAATACCAGCGCGGCTACAAGTTCAGCACGTACGCCACCTGGTGGATCCGGCAGGCCATCACGCGCGCCATCGCGGACCAGGCGCGGACGATCCGGATCCCGGTCCACATGATCGAGACCATCAACAAGCTGATCCGGGCCTCGCGCCACCTGGTGCAGGAATACGGCCGCGAGCCGACCCCCGAGGAGATCGCGACGAAGATCGACCTCCCCGTGGACAAGGTGCGCAAGGTCTTGAAGATCGCGCAGGAGCCGATCTCGCTGGAGACCCCCATCGGCGAGGAAGAGGATTCGCACCTGGGGGACTTCATCGAGGACAAGACGGCGGTTTCGCCCATCCAGGCGGTGATCGGCCTGAACCTGGAGCGGCAGACGGAAGAGGTCTTGAAGACCCTCACCCCGCGGGAAGAGCGGGTCCTGCGTCTGCGTTTCGGGATCGGGGACGGCTGCGACCACACCCTGGAAGAGGTCGGCCAGCAGTTTGCCGTCACCCGCGAGCGCATCCGGCAGATCGAGGCCAAGGCGCTCCGAAAGCTGCGGCATCCGACCCGCAGCAAGAAGCTGAAGAGCTTCGTGGAAGGTTAGGAGCCGAATGACCAATGACCAGTTGCTAATGACCAACGATGCCTTCCGGAAACGGCGTCGTTCGAGTGAGAATTGGTCATTGGCGAATTGGTCATTGGGAATTCGTGAATCACGTTGGGCCCATAGCTCAGCTGGTTAGAGCCGCCGGCTCATAACCGGATGGTCCCAGGTTCGAATCCTGGTGGGCCCACCCTCTCTCCCACCGACCCGCGTGCGCCTGGGGCGAGCCGTCCCGCGCACAGCGCACGCGCAAAGGTGTCCGGTACCCTTTTGAAAAGCAAATTATCAAGGCCTGACCCCCATCTGATGAACGTGACACAAGACGTCTAAATGAACAGGTGAGGCACAACTTCAATAACTATTCCCACCTCGCTTGACTTCACCATCCGCCAGCGCTACGCTCTCGCCCGACCGCCTGCACCATCCCTATCCACCAGGCGGTTGATCCGCCAGACGCCACACGCACACGGGCCACGGTGGCCCTGACACTCGTGCGACACGCACGCTATTTTCTTGGCCGTCAACTTCTGCCGTCGCGAAGGGAGGAACGGATGCCCAACTCCAAATGCATGCGGTGCGGGAGTGGTCTGATCGCCGATGGCGCACTGTACGGTCCAGGCCGCATGGCGCTCCGCCCGGAAGGCGCGAGATTTCTGGCCATGGAAATGGGGCATGTGATGACCAAGGCCACGATGTGCCGCGAGTGCGGCTTCGTGGAGATCACCGGGGATGTGCAGAAATTGCGGCGGCTGACCACGCATGCCGAGCCAGAATCCGAGTGAGCGCCTCGATCTCCCACAGAAGCGCCTTGACTCGGCTGGATAGACACAACGCTACCGTGTCACCGCCCGGCAAGTAATGGGGGACCCGGCCGTTTTGTCGGTGTCACGGGACACCCCCTCCCGACGACGCGGCGGGCTGCCCGCCGCACGACCGTGTCCATTGCCGTCGGTCCCCGAGGCCGCGCCCGGGGACTCTCTTGCGCCCCATCGAAGTAGTGCCATCCGGCCGCCACGCTGCCTCGCGAGACCCGCCCGGCCTTGCCCCCGGGCGTTCGCCTTTCCCCTTGACAGTCGTCTCCGGTCCGTTTGATACTCCGCTCCGGTCCAGGGAGGCGGCAAGTCGGGAGCCCTGGCAGCCCGCGGTCACGCCGGCCTGCTCCGGCGGCCGAGCAGCCCGGATGTCGATCGCTATCCTCGGCTTTGCAGCGCTTTGTAGTGCTGGTTGTCGGTTCGGATGGGTTCGATTTCATGACCCCGCGGTCCGCCCGTCCAAAGGCGTGTTGCGAGCGGCGAAACGGGCTCGGCCCTCACAGGGCATCGCTCTCGGAAAGAACGTTGGGACTAGGCTGACTTGGTGTTGAGGTACTGCGGGACGGGAGGAGACGTTGCTCCTCTTCGCATCACACCGACGGCACGGAGGGAGAAAAGATGTCTCAGAAGATCACGTCCAAGCGTGTCACACGACGAGAGTTCATCAAGACGGCGACCGGGGCGGTGGGTGCGGCCGTGGCACTCCCGCTGTTGACGACTCGAACGCACGGGGCCGCCCCGAAGATTAAACTCCGGTACGGCGACTGGCAGTTGGCCGAAGAGCCTGGTGGCACGGCCTGGCGAGGGCTGCTTGCCGACTTCGAAAAGGCCAATCCGGACATCACGATTGATGCCGAGCCCACCCCCCTGGCGCAATACCCCGCCAAGATCGTCACGCAGAGCAAAGCCAAACAAGCCCCCGACGTTTTCAGGGTCTACGATCCCTGGGTGCTCGCGTGGGCGGACCAAGGCTATCTGGCCAACCTCGAGCCGTTCATGGAAAAGCAAGGCGGGGCCGATTACAAGAAGGACTTCTACAAGCCGGTGATTGAGGTGGGCAGCTACAAGGGGGCGATGTATGGCTTGCCCTCATTCAGCGGATCCCTTCTGCTTCAATACAATACTGCGATGTTCAAGGAAGCCGGCTTGGATCCGAACAAGCCCCCCACGACGTGGCCGGAGTTGCTCGACTATGCCCAGAAACTCACCAAGAAGGACGCCAGCGGCAGATTCGTCCAGTGGGGCTACGGGCTGCACGGGGCCAATGAGAGCAGCAGCATCGTGCGCTTCTTGCACTGGATCAACAACAACGGGGCGTCTGTTCTGAACGAAACCAACACCGCCTCCAAGCTGGACTCTCCAGAGGCGATCGCCGCGCTGAAATTCTGGGCGGAGCTTTACACCGTCCACGGCGTTGTTCCACCGGGGCCCGTCGACGTCGCCGCCGGAAAGGCCCGGACCCTGTTTGCTCAGGAAAAGACCGCCATGTTCCAGAGCATCATCTGGGCGGCAGACCTGGTCACGAGCGAGAATCCGAAGATGAAGGACAAGTTTGCGTTCGGGATGTTTCCCATGCAAACGGGCATCGATCAGAGCCCGCAGTTCATGTTCTACGTCGGCGTGAATCCCAACTCTGCGAATAAGGAGGCGGCCTGGCGACTGGCGGACTTCATGTGCAACAAAGCGGGACAGATCAAGGCGTACAAGATCGCCCGCTTTACGCCGGCCCGCAGATCGGCCTTCCCATTTGCGAAGGTGGCCGTAAAGGTCGCCAATTCCGTGAAGCCGGGCCCGGCGATCCCGCAATGGAACGAGATCGTGAACATCATCGGAGATGCAATGCAGCAGGCCTTGACCAAGGCCAAGACACCGGCCGACGCTTTCAAGGCGGCGCATGACCGCGTCAACGCGGTGCTGAAACGCGCCTGAACCGAGACGGCCGGACCTGGCAGCGGCGACTCGGCCGGGTCCGCTTGATTTCTCTGGGCACTTCGGCGATGCATCGGTCGACGCGACCGCGATGCGTAATGCGCTCTGTTCACCTGTTTCCGCGACAATGGTCACCCGGGTCAACCCCCCGACCTGCAGCCGGGGGCCGCTGAGTGCGGTCAAGGATCCGACCGTCTCAGGCGATTAACCCCCCGCGACAGCCAGGGGGATTGCGGACAAATTCCTCTCATCACCAGATCCAGAAGGCCGACGAAGTCGCGACCTGGTGGGCGTGCGGTTCACCCTGATGGCGCCTCCCAGTTCCTTCCTGATGGAGAGCGGTCCCATGTCCACTCTCGCTTCGGTCCGGACGATGTCTGCTCCGGCCGCGCGCCGCCGGCGCCACATCAACCCCGCCTACGCATTCACCCTCCCGGCCATCACGCTCTTGGGCTTGGTCCTCCTCGTTCCGCTGGGGGACGTGTTCTACCTGAGTGTGCACACCGAAGCCAGCGGGGGGAGCATGACGTTTGCCGGGTTGTCCAACTACCGGCGGTTCTTGGATGACCCTTTGTTTTGGAATGCCGTCCGCAACACGTCCGTTTTCACCGTCGGCAGTGTCGTCCTCCATCTGCTGCTCGGCATGGGGGCGGCACTCCTGCTGAACCGGGAGATCAAGGGCCGCACGGTCTTCCGGGTGATCGCACTCGTGCCGTGGATGTTCTCCTCCGTCGTCGTGGCGGTTCTCTGGAACTGGATGTACAGCCCGCAGTTCGGCGTGATCAACGACATCCTGGATCGGCTCGGAATCCACAGCGCCGCCGAGATCGCCTGGCTGGGGGACCTTGACCTGGCACTGCCTGCAGTGATTTTCGCCAATGCCTGGCGAGGCTTCCCGTTCGTCATGATCATGGTCCTGGCGGGGTTACAGACCATTCCCCGAGAGCAGTACGAGGCTGCCGATGTGGACGGAGCTTCGGGGCTGGCGGCCTTCCGGTACGTTACCCTGCCCCATCTACGGTTCGTCATCGGCATCGCGGTCATCCTCGACTGCATATGGACGTTCCGGTACTTCGACCTGATCCAGGTCATGACGAGAGGCGGGCCGGCCAGCGCCACCGAGGTCTTGGTCACCTTGGTCTTTCGCAACTCTTTCGAGTACTTCAACTTCGGGTATGCGTCTGCGATTGCAGTCGTGACGTTTCTCATCCTGCTGGGATTCACGCTGGTGTATGTGCGAGCTGTTCTCACTGAGGAGAGGGGGTGAGGAGCATGGGCAACCTCCCACCGGGCGGCTCGGTGCGCGGAGGTCACAGGACGTGCGCCCGACTCCTTGGAGTGTTCTGGACGTACTTTGCGCTGCTGTGGCTGGTGGTCTACTGTCTTTTCCCGCTCGCCTGGATGGTCTCCACCTCCCTCAAGCCGACAGAGGATACGTACGTGATCCCCCCGCTCTGGATCCCTTCGCACCCCACGTTGAATAGCTATCGCATGATCCTGGGCATCCAGAATTTCTCTCGCTACTTCTTCAACAGCAGTATCGTCTCGTTCTCCACCACTGTGTTGGCCATGGTGTTCGCCGGGCTGGCCGGGTACGGCTTCTCTCGGTTTCGATTCCGAGGGTCTCGCGTCCTGATGATCTTCACCTTGATGACGCAGATGTTCCCGGGCATTCTCCTGGTCATCCCGTATTTCTCGCTCATGGGCGCCGCGGGTCTGTTGAACACCTACCCCGCGCTCGTGATCGCTTACACCTCGTTCTCCTTGCCCTTCTGCACCTGGATGCTCAAGGGGTTTTTCGATAGCATTCCGGCGGAGCTGGACGAGGCCGCCATGATCGACGGCTGCTCTCGCGCCTCGGCCTTCCTCCGCGTCATCCTGCCTCTCTCGGCGCCAGGGCTCGTTGCGACTGCGATTTTTTCCTTCCTGGTCGCCTGGAACGAGTTTCTGTTTGCGGTTGTCCTGACGAGTACTCCGAGCATGTATCTGGTTACCGTCGGCATCGCCTCAAATATCGGGCAGTTTCGAATCCAGTGGAATGATCTGATGGCCGCCTCTGTGCTCGCCACGTTGCCCACAATCATTCTGTACGCCTTCCTCGAGCGATACCTGGTGCAGGGGCTCACCGCCGGCGCCGTAAAAGGCTAGCGACGGCCGGAGCCTCGCATCGGAGAGCAGATCCGCTGTCCAACGAGATGGGACTGAGAGGCAGGAAGTCGCTCTGGCTCTCCGTCCGGAGGCCATTCTTACCGGAAAGGGATCGGCGGGGAGCGAGGGGAGGGGGGGAGGTTGCGTCGCGGACCTACCTGGGGGCGACTGTGTGATATCGAATCGAGGTGGCAGGTCAACACCTCACCCTGGACGACTCCGACCCGCCGGTAGGCCGATCCTTCCGCCCTTACGAGCTGAGCAGGTGCATCCGGTCTGGGTTCAGGTGCACCTGCACCTGCATCCCTTCATCCAGGGGGACCTCTCGATGATCTCCCAGCTCGGTGACCAGGAGTTCCATGCCGTCGGTTTCTACCACGTACTCCACGGTCGTCCCGGCGAAGGTCATCTGCCGGATGGTTCCCACGAGGTCTTTCGACCCCTCTCCGTTCAGTGACACGGACTCCGGCCGCAGCATGACCGCAACCTCATCGTGTGGCGACACACCGGCACCGGGAAGCGAAAGGCGGTACTCACGGCCAAAGACCTGGACGCGCGCGGACGATCCCTCGACGGTGAGGACCCGCGCCGGCAGCAGGTTCGCTCGGCCGATGAACTCGGCCGTGTACTTGGTGGCCGGGTGGAAATAGAGCGTCTTCGGCGGGCCGACCTGTTCGATCTTCCCGTCCCGCATGATGGCAATTTCATCCGACATGCTCATGGCCTCAACCTGGTCATGGGTCACGTAAACCGCGGTGATCCCCAGGGCTTTCTGGAGCCGACGAATCTCCGCCCGCACGTGGATGCGCAGCCGAGCATCCAGGTTGGAGAGCGGCTCGTCGAAGAGCAGGAGGCTCGGCCGGGTCACCAGGGCGCGCGCCAGGGCGACGCGCTGCTGCTGCCCGCCGCTGAGCTGGTTCGGGTACCGCTGGGTGAGCGTTGTCAACTCCAGCAGTTCCAGCACTTCGTCCACATCGCGGCGGATGACAGTCGCGGCTTCCTTCTTCACCTGGAGGGGGTAGGCCACGTTGTCGAAGACCGTCAGGTGGGGAAAGAGGGCGTAGCTTTGGAACACCAGCCCGATGTTGCGTCGGTTTGGCGGGATGTGGGCGATGGCCTGCCCAGCCAGATGGATCTCGCCCGAGGTTGGACTCTCCAGGCCGGCGATCATCCGGAGCGTCGTGGTCTTGCCGCAGCCGGACGGCCCGCACAGCGTCAGAAAGGTTCCGGCCGCCACGCGCAGCGACAAATGGTCGACCGCGGCGACCTCGTGCCCGTCGGCTGCCGGGAAGACCTTGGTTAGGCCGTCCAGCGTCAGCTCGAAGGATCCGCCCCGGCGAAGCGATTGTTCGTGGTGAGTGGTCATGCTCCTCCCTCAGGCGCCAAGCCGACGCAGGTTCTTCCGCTCGAACAACAGGTAACCGAGCAGATTGACGCACCAGACCACGACGATCAACAGCGTCCCCAAGCTGGCCGCGCCGCCGATGCGCCCTGTCTCGACTTCGGCCAGCATCGCCGCGGTGAGCAGGCGCCAGCGCGGCGACACGACGAAGATCACACCGCTCAGCGTGGTGATGTTGCGGGTGAAGTTGAAGATGATCCCCGCCAGGACCGCGGGGCGGATCATGGGAAAGACGACCCGGCGGAAGGTCTGCAGTTCCGTCGCCCCCGCCATAATCGAGGCCTCTCTGAGGGACTTGTGGACTTGCATGATTGCCGCCACGACTGCCCGCTGACTGTATGGAACCGTCCGTACCAGGAAGATCGCCACGATGATGAAGGCGGTCCCGGAGAGGAGCAGGGGTGGCTGGTTGAAGGCGATGCTGAAGCCCAGGCCCATGAGAATGCCTGGGACCGCCATGGGCAGCGTCACGCAGAGATCGAACCAGTGGCGGCCCGGCACCCTGGAATACGTCACCAGGTACCCGCCCAGCAGGCCGATCCCGCTCCCCACGACCGCACCGATCGCCCCCAGGAGCATGGTATCCAAAACCGCGCGGGTTCCGAGCATCCAGGACTCGAAGAGGACTCGGTGGAAGTGCTCGAACGTGAGGGTATAGTTTACGCCCCAGATCTTCACCGAGGCCCCGACCACGATCATGAGATAGAAGACGATGACGAAGGCGGCCATGGCGAACGAGAGGGCGACCAGGGGCAGGCGAATCCACGGATCCGCCGTCCGCATTGCGGGTCGGGCAGCGCGCTCGCCCACCGTGGCATAGGATTCCCGGGCCGCGACGTACTTTTGGAGCCCCAGGAGGACAAGGCAGGGAATCAGCAGCACGACCGCCAAGACACTTCCCGCCTTCAGGTTGAACAACCCGATGACCGTCACGTAGATCTGGGAGGTCAGGACCATGAAGTCTCCACCGATGAACATCGGATTCCCGAGATCGGTGGTGGACAGCGTGAAGACCAGGAACACGGCGCTCGCGCACCCGGGCAGGAGCAGCCGCAAGGTAATTCGTCGCAGCACGTAGAAGGGCGTCCCCCCGTAGACGATGCCGGCCTCGTCCAGGGTGGGGTCCATTTCCAGCAGGAGCGAGCGCAACAGGAGGTAGGCGTATGGAAAGAAGGCCAGCACCTGGACGATGACGAGGCCCGGGAAGCCGTAGAGATCCACGCCACTGAGCCCCAACCACGTGTGTGTTACCAGTCCGCGCCGCCCGAAGAGCAGGATCAGGGAGACGCCGAAGACGAAGGGTGGCGTGACCGTCGGGATCAGCGCGATGAAGTGCAGGAGGCGGTGCACCCGTTTCGGCAAGGCGATCCGGGTCACGGTGTAGGCGTACAGGAAGGCCACCGTCGTGGCCAGGACGGCCACCGTGGCTCCCAGGGCGAGGGTGTTGGCGATCGCCCGGCGGGTGTGCGGGGCGAGAAGGATCTCCCAGTAGCTCTCCCCGGCGCTCGTGAGCAGCACGCTCACCAGCGGGTAGAGCACGAACACACCTAGCCACGCCCACAGCGGCAGGCCGAGCAGCCAGCCACCAAACGACAGCGAAGCCCACCGCGGAGCCTCGATACCCCGAGCACCTGGATTCACGCAGTTCTCTCCTGGATGGACCGGCGATTTTCGAAGGGCGCGAGGGGCCGAGTAGCCCCTCGCGCCAGGGGTGCTACTTCGACTCGAACATGATCTCTTTCTGGAACCGGTTGAGGACCGCGCTGTACTGCTTGGCCACCGTGTTGAGGTCGAAGTCCTTGAAGAACGGCATGTCGAGATCGACGACCTTCTCCTTCGGGAATCCCTCGGGGTTGGT
>JAPLLC010000037.1:0-1881 GCA_026387775.1 Candidatus Methylomirabilota bacterium
GAAATAACTTGTCCATTCATTGGAATTTCGTTACGGCTCCTTATGCCGTTCCCGGAATGTCTCCGGTCAAGTTATTCTCTGACAACGGCTTAGGAGGAAGATTTCATGGAGATCGCAGGGATCATCGGAGGAGCCCGCAAGGTGGTTCGAATCCTGGCGCGGGTCAAGGCAGGGGAGAAGGTGGCCATCATTGCAGATACGGATACCATGATCGTGGCCGAGGCCTTGGCCGTCGCGGCGCTGGAGATCACGCCCGAGGTGGTCACCACGGTGATGACGCCGGTCGCCGTGGACGGGCACGAACCACCGGCCATCGTGGCCGCGGCGATGCGGGCCGCGGACGTGGCCCTGCTTCCCGTCAGTTACTCAATCAGCCACTCCACGGCGACCCGCAAGGCCATGGAGGGAGGGACCCGGGTCCTCTCGCTGCCGGCGACTACGCCGGACCAACTGGTGCACGGGGGCGCCGAGGCCGACTTCGAGGCCGCCTCCCCAGCGGTGCGGAAGATGGCGGAGCTGCTGGGCAAAGCCTCCGTCGCGCATCTGACCACGCCCAAGGGCACCGATTGCCGCTTCCAGCTCAGCGGCCGACCGGGAAACGCCCACGACTGCATCCTGGACCGACCGGGGAAGTTTTCGGCCTTCCCCAACATCGAGGCCAACACCTCGCCTGTTGACGGAACAGCCGAGGGCGTGATCGTCTTCGACGGCAGCATCCCCAATCTCCGGATCGGGCCGATGCGGACCCCGGTGGTATGCACGGTCAAGCAGGGAAACATCGTCAAGGTGGAGGGAGGCCCCGAGGCCGACATGATCCGCAAGGTCTGGGCCGAGATGGGAGACGCCTCGGTCTACAACGTCGCGCAGCTCGCCATCGGGATGAACCCCGCCATCTACATGCTCACCGGCGTGTGGGCCCAGGACCACGGGGCGTTCGGCACGGTACACATCGGCATCGGGACCAGCGCCAACCTGGGGGGGACGACGAAGGCTGCATGCCACTTCGACGGCATGATGTACAGTCCGACCCTGAAGCTGGACGGCCGCATCGTGCTGGAAGGCGGAGAGCTGAGAATCTGACGGAGAGAGTCTCGATGGTTACACGATTACATATGGGGGTGCCGCGATGAAAAGAGTCTTCGGTCTAACGGCAGTGGCTCTCGTCTCAATTCTATCGTTTGCCGGCTCTTCAGTGAATGCAGCCGATTTTCCGACGAAACCCATCACGGCGATCGTGACGGTATCCCCGGGAGGGAGTAACGATATCCAAACCCGGGCCTTCGCTTCTGTGGCCGATAAGATCTTGAAACAGCCCATCGTGGTCATCAACAAGCCGAGTGCTTCCGGGATGCTGGGCTTGATCCAGGGCGCCGAGGCCGCTGCCGACGGCTATACCCTGACCACCAGCTCGATGAGCGAGATGTGCCTCTTGGAGTCGGAGAAGGCGAGTAACCGGAAGACCGAGGTCTCCCTCAGTGATTTCGTGTCGATCGGAGCGTTCACCGTCTCTCCCCTGATCATCGGCGTCCCTGCCAAGAGCCCGTGGAAGACGTTCGAGGACTTCATCCGGGACGCCAAGGCCAATCCCGGTAAGTATGCCTACGCCTCGGGAGGCCTCTATCGGATCGCCCAGATCAACACGGAGCTGTTTGCCAGCGCCGTCGGCCTCAAGTTCCGCCATGTCCCGTACGGCGGAGGGGGGCAAGCGGTTACCTCCATCGTCGGCGGCCACGAGGATTTCGCCTCGATGACCCCTTCGTCTTCGGTTCCGCTGTTCAAGGGGGGGAAGCTGCGGGCCTTGGCGGTTCACGGCGACATGAGATCGAAGTTCCTTCCGGACGTCCCCACCCTGAAGGAGAAGGGGATCGACGCATCGGTGCC
>JAPLLC010000037.1:1890-8008 GCA_026387775.1 Candidatus Methylomirabilota bacterium
TTGTGGGGCTTGGCGTCCCCAAGAAGACACCCGCGCCGATCGTCGAGAAGCTTCGCGCGGTGGTGAAGCAGGTGAGCGAGGACAAGTCGTTCATGAACGTGATCGAGAGTCAAGGAGATGAGGTTCATCACGTGAGCGGCGATGAGTTCGCCAAGATCGTCGAGAAAGAGTCGCAAAAGGTGGCAAGACTCTTCAAGCAGTTGATGGAGGAAAAGAAGTAGTGCTGGCTGATCGGACTCTATTCGAAGGGCGACACCGATGAATAAGACACGTGCCGGGAGTCTCGTTCTGTTCCTCGCAGGAGCGTACGGGTTGATTCTGTCTCTTCGGTTGCCTTTGGGCAAGTGGAACGAGCCGGGTGCCGGGGCATTCCCTCTGATTGTTTCAATCTTGCTGACGATCTCAGGCATCGGGATATTCCTCTCCGCAAGGGAAAGAGTTGAGATCAACTGGCGAAAACTTGCCAAGGAACAGTGGACCCCATTTCAGATTGTGGCCCTGACCGCGGCTTTTATTCTGACGCTGGACAGGCTGGGCTATCTGCTTGCTTCAACGCTTTACGTGTTTGCCCTTCTCTCCTGGGTAAGTCGTTACAAGATGCGGATGGCGCTGGGCCTGGCCCTCCTCATCGGGATAGGGAGCTGGTACGTGTTCGGAAGGCTCTTTGCGACTCCGCTCCCCCAGGGGATCTTGGGCTTGTAGTATCCGCGACTGCGAATACCCGTAAAGAGGAGTCCACGCGATGGACGTTCTAGGCAACCTGTATACCGGGTTCGCCACGGCAATCACCCTGAAGAACCTCTATCTTGCCTTCATAGGATGCCTGTGGGGCACGGTCGTGGGGGTTCTGCCCGGCATCGGGCCCGTGGCGGGCATAACTCTCCTCATTCCTGCCACCTATGGGCTCGACGCCACCGGGGCAATCATCATGCTGGCCGGGATCTACTACGGGGCCATGTATGGGGGTTCAACCACCTCCATCTTGATGAACATCCCGGGGGAATCCGCCTCGGTCATCACCTGTCTCGATGGGTACCAGATGACCTTGAAAGGGCGGGGCGGAGCCGCGCTCTTCATCGCGGCGTTCGGATCCTGGGTCGGGGGCACGCTGAGCATTATCGGTCTGATGCTCATGGCGCCTATCTTGGCGGAATTCGCCACGAAGTTCGGTCCGCCGGAAATGTTTTCGATCTACCTGCTTGCGTTTATTCTGCTCTCCTCTCTGGGAAGCAACTTCTTCAGGACGATGCCGATTGTCTTCCTGGGACTTCTGCTGGCCAGCATCGGCATGGACCCACTCACGGGTGTCCTCCGTTTCACCCATGGCGTGAAGCACCTCTACGACGGCCTCGGGTTCGTTCCCGTTGCCATGGGCGCGTTTGGCATGGGGGAGGTCCTCGCCGCCACGCAGGAAAGCACAGAAGGCCGGGTCGTGCACAAGGTGAGACTCCGCGACCTCTTGCCGACCCGTGAGGAGATGAGCGCCTCCTGGGGTCCCATCTTCCGCGGATCGGGGATTGGATTCTTCCTCGGCCTCCTGCCCGGTTCCGCCCATATTGTCTCCAGCTTCCTGAGCTATCTCGTCGAGAAGCGCATGGCAAAGAACCCGGAAGAGTTCGGGCACGGCCGGATCGAGGGGGTGGCCGGACCTGAAACAGCCAACAATGCCGCCACCGGCGGCGCCATGATTCCATTTCTGGGCCTGGGCATCCCGACGGGGCCTCCGGCCGCGGTGATGATGATCGCGCTGCTGATCCACGGGATCCGGCCGGGCCCCCTTTTCATCTCTGAGCAGCCGCAGATCTTCTGGGGTCTGATCGCAAGCATGTATATCGGGAATGTGATCCTGCTGATTCTGAACCTTCCCCTTGTCGGGGTGTTCGTCAACTTGCTTCGGATCCCGTTCCGGATTCTGTTTCCGATCATCTTGGTCGTGTGCCTGGTCGGAACATACACGGTGAACCTGGACACCTTCGAGCTGATCGTCCTCCTGTGCGCCGGAGTCCTGGGGTATCTCTTCCGCTGTTGGGGATTTGAAATCGCGCCTCTGGTTCTTGCCATGATTCTGGGCCCAAATGCCGAGATCGCCTTCCGGCAGTCATTGATGCGAAGCGGAGGCTCCTTCTCCATTTTCTTGCACAGCCCCATCGCGGCGACGCTCGTCGCCGCCTCGTGCCTGCTTCTTGCCTGGAATATCTACAGCACTCTTAAGAAGGAGCCGGCAACGGCGTAGGGAATGTTTGGAGGAGCAAGTAAACCTCCTCGGCGGAAACGTTCCTTCTTGACAGGATGAGCGCGTGGGATGTACTGATACTTCTGCCTACATTCCCACGGCCCGCTCTTCCGATGCGCAAGCATCCCAGGTCCTTCGCATCCACTCACGCCTGGCTCAGTGCGGTCGTTCGATCAAACGGAGGGGTTCATGCAAGTCGATCAGAACAAGTGCGTTGCCTGCAGCAATTGCGTTCCTGTCTGCCCGATGGGAGCGATTCACATAGACCCGACGCTGAATCGCGCGACTGTGAACGAGGAGGAGTGTGTGGAGTGCTTCACCTGCTATCGCGGGATGAGCAAAGAGCACCTCAACCCCACGCTGGTCCGCACCATCCGGGGATTCTTGAAGCTCCTTCGCATCCGCTTCGACCCCGAACCGGACGTCTGTCCCACGGATGCCCTCACCGAACAGACTCTCACCTGGCCTCGCATCGTGCGCCGCGCCTTCAGCGATCCGCTGGTGGCCCACGAGTCCACGGGAATAGCCGGTCGGGGGACGGAAGAGGTGAAGACCAACGATGTGACCGATCGGGTGAAGGTGGGAGATGTCGGTCTCACCGTCGAGTTCGGCCGGCCGGGGGTCGGCGTCCGGTTCCGTGATATCCAGAAGATGAGCATGGCCCTGGCGCAGTTACCCGTCAGATTCGAGGAGAAGAATCCGGTCTTTTCCCTGATGAGCGATCCGGCCACGGGGGCGATCCGAGAGGACGTCCTGGACGAGAAGGTCCTCTCGGCCATCCTCGAGCTGCAGACCACGCCTGAGCACGTGCCCCAGCTCCTCCGAGCGGTGGAAGAGGTTGCCGGAGGGCTGAACACCATCGTCGCCATCGGCGTGGCGACGCGCTGCGACGCGCAGGGGGAGAACCTGCTGGAGCCGCTGCTCGAGCGGGAAGGGTACGCGGGGTATCGCGCCAAGACCAATCTGGGGTTGGGCCGGCGGCCCGCGGCTGTTACCGTCCGACAAGCGATCGCTCGCACGGGGGGAAAATAGCGCAATGACCAATACACTGCACCGATTCGGCGCTTCGGAGACGCTGCAGGACGATTACATCGTGTTTGCCATGGCGGCTCGGGGCGTCAATGAGGAAGGGGCGCCGGCGAAGCTGCAAGAGTTTCTGCGTTTGGCGCTGAAGCACAACCCGGTCAACGTGGGGAACGGCGTCAAGGGGGGTGTCTACCGGCCCTCGCAGAATCTGAATCCGCTGGCCCACTGGCGTCGCACGGACCCGCTGGATTTCAAGGCGATCGTGGATGGCATCGATAGCTGCACGTCGGTTGCCGCCGTCTTCGATACGCTCGCCAACTGTGAGGCCTTCCTCGCGGAGCTCAAGCTGGCGGATCTGGGGGTCTCCGTCAACATCTCCGCCCTTGCTGGCAAGGCGCACGCCTGCTGCAAGAAGACGGGGATCACCCGCCACAGCGTGGGCTATTCTTTGGGCTTCCACGGGGACCTGAATCTCTTGCCCGATCGCCACGTCCTGGAGCTCTCGACCATGTGCGGGCATGGCATGGTCTCGCACAATTTTGCCAGGAAGATGATGGATTGGGTGAAGGAGGGGCGGCGCGATCCGAAGCAGGCGGCGACCTACATGGCGCGGTTCTGCACCTGCGGTGTGTTCAATCCGACTCGTGCCGCGCGCATCCTGGAGGAGACTCGAGTAGGCAAATAGAGATCGGAAAGCCATGACGATCCGGCGGATCGCCGTTCCTGGGTCATGGGGACGTGTGGTGTCTTTCGCAGGGTGAGCAGATCGATGAAATCCATCTTCGTGAACGCGGAGCGCTGTGTGGCCTGCAAGAGCTGCGAGATCGCCTGCGCGCTCAACCGCTCCTCACTGACAAAACGGCTTCCCGAGGCGATTTTCGAGACTCCCTCCCCCCTGTCCAGGGTGCGGGTCGAGGACACGGATACCGAGAACGGGTTCCCCATCCAGTGCCGCCATTGCGAGGATGCTCCCTGTCTGGATGCCTGCCCGGCAAAGGCCTTGTATCGGGACCCGAATGGATTGGTCCTTCTCCATGACGCCCGATGCATCGGATGCTGGATGTGCATCATGGTCTGCCCCTTTGGGGCGCCCCAGCCCTTCCGGAGTTTCCGGAAGATGATCAAGTGCGACCAGTGCACAGGGATGGATGCGCCCTTCTGCGTCGAGAGTTGCCCGACCCGCGCCCTGGTTCTCGTCGATCCGGAAGAGATCGCGCAGGGGAAATGGAGGCCGCAGAAGGAGAGCGGCCTGAGGGGGCTGGATTTCGTATCGACAAAAGGACTCGCAAGACCATAGGGGTTTGAGACAGATGGAGCGAATTCACAAGAAGAGCGCATTGGCAGAAACGTCCGATCTTCTCCTGGCCGCCCATGATCAAGGGGCACGCCTGCTCTGGGAGCGCTACGAGCAGCAGTTGCCGCTCTGCGCCTTTACAAGCAACGGCCTGAACTGCCGGAAGTGCTTCCAGGGGCCCTGCCGGATCAGCCCCTTCGGGGACGAGCCGAGCCAGGGGGTGTGCGGGGCCGACAGGGATCAGATCGTGATGGAGAACATTTTCCAGGCCACCCTGGAGGGGGTTCTAGAGTCGGCCAGGACCGTGAAGATTCTTGGAGCCGGAACCGACCAGGAGGCTCCGGAGATTGGCTCCGGATTGCCCTCGGAGGCCAAGGAGCGGCTCACGAAAGCGGGGTTCCTTCCGGTCCGGAAGGAAGACCTCTTTGGAGTCCAGAACAGCTTCTTCTCTCACAAGGGCTATCTCGCACAGACCCTGAAGGACCTGACCCGCCTGGGCCTGATCCATTACGGCTTCTTGATGGAGACAGGATCGGCGATCGGCCGCACCCGGACGGAGGGACCTCCGTTCGATCCGCAGGGAATCAATCTCCTCATCGTCGGGCAAGGGCCCACGGGATTGATCCAGGCGCTGGAACAGACGGGGCAGAAGGCAGGGGGCAAGAAGATCAATGTCTTCGTCCAGGGGGCGCACAGACTGTCCTCGAGCATGGCCGCCGCCGACCACGGATCTCCGGAGCTGGCGCTGGGGATGAACCTGGATGCATTGATCGTCGCACCCAACGCCATGTGGCCGGGTCTCGAGACGCTGGCGGCGAAATACGGCATTCCGGTCGTCCTGACGGATGATGGGAAGTCCTTCAGCCGGACGGCTTCCGAGGCGATCGACCAGGCCACCCACCATTCCCGGGATGCCTTCTACGGAACTTCTTCGCGGATGATCCAGGCGGCGAGCGCCGGAAGAGGCTCGGCGTTCTTGCGGGAGCAGGAACTGAAACAGGCTCTCGACTCGGGCCGAATCCAGGGAGTGGCCGTCTTGTTCGGGGAGGCCAATGCCAAGCAGACCTTCTTCGATCGGACCCTGGCCTTGATGGAGGCCGCTCTGGCCGAGAAGGCCCTGGTCCTGCTCGGGGGTGATCTGGGATCGCAGGCGGATGCGCTTTGCGCGGAACTCGGCAAGCGGAAAGCCGTTCAGCTTTCCTCCTTTGCCTCGGAGCTGGAGAAGGACGGGCTGCATCCGGTCTCCTCTTTCGGATCCGCCTTCGAAATCCCCCGGGTGGTGTCCCTGCTGAACAGCCTCGCTCAGGGAAGAGGGATCGGTGCCTTCCCGGCGGTCTTTGCCTTCCCGGAGTTCTTCAGGGCCTCCACCTGGGCCAGTGCGGTAAGCCTCCTGTCGCTTGGATTCACGGTGCAGATCGGCATCCGCCTTCCCTTCTGGGGAAGCCCCTGGCTCGCTCAGGTGCTGAAGGCCGAATGGGAGAAGATCACGGGCGGAACGCTCCTCGCGTCCCCCGTTCTGCCCGATGCAGGCACCCAGGCCGAGGAGATGGCCTCCCTGCTCAAGG
>JAPLLC010000156.1 GCA_026387775.1 Candidatus Methylomirabilota bacterium
CACGGTCATCGGCCCCGACCGGCCGAAGCTGGCGCAGCTCCGGCCCGGGGAGGCGCTCCGTTTCGTGGCAGTGTCCGTCCAGGAGGCCCATGCGCTCGCCTGCGCCCTGGAGCGGGAGCTGGCCGCGCTGGAGGGATCCCTCACGGATCTGGCGCTCTGGACCGGGGAGGGCTAGGTGGAGGAGTTCTGCTAGACCGCGCCGGGCTTCGTGGTATACTCCTTCCAGAACCGCAAGCGGAAACCGACGATCGGAAAGAGAGCGGGAGAGTGATCATGCCGACACAAGGAAGGATGCACTGGGGCGCGCTGTGGCTGCTGGTCCTGCTGTGCGGTGGATGTGCGACCTTTGGCGCGTCCGGGACGCCGCCGGGGCCCGGGGTGCCGCGGATCGCCAATCTCCGCTTCGAGCCGGAGACGGTGGCGGTCGGCGAGCAGACGCGGATGAGTTTCTACTTCGAGGTGGGGTCGGCGGACGTGGAAACCGGGTATGTGCTCGACCAGGGGATCGCCCAGTTCCAGCTCTTCACGGCGCTCCAGCCGATCGTCATCGACCTCAAGCAGTACTCCGGCACGGTGGCCGGGACTGCCGAGGTGCCGATGCGCTGGTCCAACGAGGGGGTGCGCTGGGTCGAGTTCTACCTCGTCACCCTCAAGGGAAACGAGAGCAACCGGCTTCGCGCGATGTTGACCGTTCGGTGATTATCGCCCCTCCGCCGCCCGCCCTGCCGGGGTCTCTCCCGCGACCTTGACTTTCCCCGGGCGCTCATCTAATAATGTTTAATGTTCGCGATGCTGTGCGCCGCGGGCACGTCGTGTTTATGCCAGGCCTTCTGAGAGGAGTGTACGTATGCCTGAGTTGCGCAAGGATCCGGTCGCGTCACGCTGGGTGATCATCTCGACCGAGCGGGGGAGGCGGCCGTCCGACTTCGGAACCGAGCCGGAGCGGGAGCGGGCAGGCTTCTGTCCCTTCTGTCCGGGGAACGAGAGCAAGACGCCCCCCGAGGTCCTGGCCTACCGAGCCAACGGCGGGGGCCCGAACAGTTCCGGATGGCAGCTCCGGGTGGTGCCGAACAAGTTCCCGGCCCTCCAGATCGAGGGGGAGCTTGGCCGCCAAGGGGACGGGATGTACGACAAGATGAACGGCGTCGGGGCGCACGAGGTCATCATCGAGACGCCCGAGCATGGCGAGACGCTGGCCGGCATGAGCGCGCAACGGGTGGAAGACGTCCTGTGGGCCTTCCACGATCGGGTGCTGGATCTCAAGAAGGATCAGCGCTTTCGCTACATCCTGATCTTCAAGAATTCGGGCCGGGCGGCCGGGGCCTCCCTGGATCATCCCCATTCCCAACTGATCGCGACCCCCATCATTCCCAAGCGGGTTCGGGAGGAGTTGGATGGGGCCAAGGAGTATTTCAACTACAAGGAGCGCTGCGTATTCTGCGACATCGTCCGGCAGGAGCTGAACCAAGGGGTCCGCGTCATCAACGAGAACGACGACTTTGTGGCTATCGCCCCCTTCGCGTCCCGGTTCCCGTTCGAGACCTGGATCCTGCCCAAGACGCATGAACCGTTCTTCGAGGATGCCCAGAAGCACGAGTACGTCAATCTCGCCAAGCTGCTCCGGGACCTGTGCCTGCGGATGGAGAAGGTCCTGATCAATCCCCCGTATAACCTCATCATTCACAGCTCTCCCTTGCGTGAGACAGACGGGCGGTATTACCACTGGCACATCGAGCTCATGCCGAAGCTCACCCAGGTGGCGGGCTTCGAGTGGGGGAGCGGCTTCTATATCAATCCTACCCCGCCGGAAGACGCGGCCAAGTACCTGCGCGACGCGAAGGTGTGACCGGGCGGCCGTCTCGGAGGCGCCTCTCGTCGTCTTGGGTCACGCGGGCTGACGGGGGTGGGCGGTTGGAACGTTCCCTCGGATGTCCGTGAGCGCCGTGGAGACGACTTCGCAACACCTCACCGATTTCCCGCTGCGGCCCGGGGCGGGGGCGCCCCTCGGGTCCCCGTCGGAGCCCGTCGACGTCTTCGTCCTGGTGTCCCGGCTCACCGCCAACGCCCTCAAGGCCCGGACCGCCATCCTGCGACTCCTGGACGAGACGACCGGGACGCACTGCCTGGTCTTTCGCTTCGGCCAGGACGCGCCGGGGGCCTTCGATGCGGTGGAGGAGTCGCTGGCGGATCTGACCCGCCGCGAGATCATCCCGCTCCTCATCCCGGATCTCAGCCAGGATGCCCGCTTCGCCCCGCACGCGCCGGTCCGTCCCGTCTCGGCCATCTCGGTGCCGCTCCTGCAGCATCAGGCCCTCATCGGCACCCTCTGCCTCTTCGACAAGATTCCCGGGACGCCCGGCGAGCCGACCGTCTTCGAGGAGCGGGACGTCACGCTGCTGGCGACGCTGGCGACCGAGGCGAGTATCGCCATCGAGAACACCCGGCTCTTTCTCGAGACGGCGGAGCGCGCCGCGGAGCTGTCGGCGCTGCGCGAGGTCGGACAGGCCATCACCGGACGGCTGGAGCTTCCCGACGTTCTGGAGGCCGTGGCGGCCGGGGCGATGCGCCTGCTGGGGAGCCAGTTCACCCAGATCCTGCTCTGGGACGAGACGACCCAGCAGCTCAAGTATGGGGCGGCCATGGGACCGGATGTGGAGCGTGTCAGGGCGCAACTCTTCGCCGAGAGCCGGGGGGTGAACGCCACGGTGGCGCGCATCCG
>JAPLLC010000198.1 GCA_026387775.1 Candidatus Methylomirabilota bacterium
CTCGCGAGGCAAGTACTAACAGGCCGCTGAAAAAGGCCCATCTGCTGCGTTGGCACGCTCGGGCACTCGCTGCGGCGTACCTGGAGTACGCCTCACTCGGCCCTGCGCGCGCCGCCTTGCATCTGGACCTTTTTGAGCAGCCTGCTGACGGCCCAGACCGCAAAGGGGGGCAACGTCTGGCAATGTGACGCGCCCGATTGCCCGATTGCCATGTCGCCTTGGCGCCTTGGTGGTCGGTGTGTTCAGCGCGGAGCCCTGGCGAGGTCGTTCAGGAGACGCGCGACGCGCCTCGTCTCGGCGGATGTGAGGGGCTGGCCGCCGAAGCGGACCCGTTCGTAGAGCGCCGTCAGATCGGCGACGGGACCGTGCCACTGCGGTCGGTCGGCCAGGCTGGAGGCGAATTCCCGGGCGGTCGCGGTCGGGAGGCGCGGGCGTCCCCGCCTGGCCAGAACGCGAATCATCCGCTCGTAGAAAGCCACCGGCGAGCGGGTGAGCCGCGCGCGCAAGAGCCAGCCGGCGCCCAGCCCCGCCAGCGGCGTGCGACGCCACAGCACCGCGCCCGCGGCGATCAGGACGACCAAGACCGTCACTGGGTACCCATAGTCCCGCCAGAGCTTTCGGACGTTGCGATACGCCTGGAAGTACCAGATGTCCCAGGTCCGCCCCAGGCTGCGCCGGAAGGCTAGCGACCGCTGCCGCAGGCCCATCGCAAAGGTGACCTGGTCGCCTACGCCGTAATCCACCACGTACCGGTTCCAGCGCCAGCGCAGGGCGTCGAAGTACTTGCCGAGCCAGCCGCTCGTCTCGAAGGCCTGCGCCTCGAAGGCCGCCCGCGGCGAGGGATCGAACGTCAGCCAGCCGGCCTCGGGAAAGTAGATCTCCGCCCAGGCGTGGGCGTCGCGCTGGCGCACGGCCAGATACTGCCCCAGCTCGTTCCACTCCCCCCGCTGGAATCCGTTCACAACCCTGGCCGGGATCCCTGCGGCCCGCACCAGGACCACCAGACTCGCGGCGAAGTACTCGCAATTCCCCGTCTTCCGCTCGAAGAGGAAATCCTCCAGAGGGTCGAGGCCGGCATCTCGGCCGAGGTCCAGGCTGTACTGGAGGTTCTTCTCCAGATACGCCTCCACCCTGCGAACCAGCTCGATCGGCGTCCGTGCCCCCTCCGCAAGCGACTCGGCCAGGGCGCGGACGCGCGGCGAGAGCGCGGGGAGCTGCAGGTAAATGTTCCGGATCTCGGGAGGGTAGTCGGCGGCCCGCACGGGGCGCCGCAGGGCCTCTTCCCGCATCCGCTCGGGCTGGGAGATCGCGAGGTAGCGAACCCGGGAGGTCGGCGGCAGCGGCAGCATGACGCCGCCGGCCACATCGACGTTCAGGGCCGGCAGGCGCGCCTGGATGGCACGCAGGCGGGGCGGGGCGAAGAGGACGTCGGTTCCCATCGGCTCCAGAAACACCTCGGCGGTGAGGAACGGCATCCCGACCATGAACGGCGTGACCAGATAGGTCCCCTCGCGCCCCTGGCGGGCGGGCCTGCGTTCCGGATCCGCCTGCGACCACGCGCGCCCGTCAAATCGGTCGTAGGCGAGCCCCCGCCAGCGGAGGTCGGGGAACCGAGCCAGCGCCCCGGGGTCCTCGGGAAAGTTCACGCGCATCACGATGGTCGGATCCGTCTGGATCGTCCCGTAGATCCCCAGCTCCACCCGGTCGGTGAACCCGGTGGCCTGCGTGCCCAGCGGCCCGCGCAGGGACAGGAAGGTTCTCCCGACCCGCGGGATCAGGAAGAAGATGATCAGCGTGAGCGCCAGGGCGAGCACGGCCACGCCGACGCTGCTCGCCAGGAAGCTCGGCATGACGAGTCCCGGGGCGCCCAGCAGGTCGCGGCTCCGCTCGGGAAGGCTGAGCTCCGTCTCCCGCTTCAGGTGGAACAGGATGAGGCCCCAGATCCCCAGGATCATGTAGAGACAGAAGACCAGGAGGAAGCCGAAGCTCGCCGTCAGCGTCGAGGCCGCCACAAGCTGGAGAAACGTGAGGACGAAGAGATCCAGGACGTCGCGATGGCTGCGGGTGTTGTACAGCTTGTAGAGCACCAGAAAGAGCAGCAGATGGATCACCGCGGCCACGAATGACTCGGCCAGGAACAGGAGGTCGAGCAGCGCATACGCCATGAAGCCGACGGTGAGGATGTCCCAGATCCTGCGGAAGCCGGGAACGGCCGCGCGCAGATCCTCCGCCCACCAGCTCCCCACCACCAGGATCACGATCAGCGCCAAGGCGGGCAGGCTCACGATCTCGGTCAGGTACAGGGCGCCGAGGGCGTCCAGGGTCAAGAGATGGAGGGTCGCCCGGAAGAAGATCGAGAAGCTCACTCCTCGCCCTCCGATCCGAGGCCCGCGCCTCGGCCCCCCAGGCGGAACCGCACCTCGCGCCCCGCCTCCCCGGCCGCCCGCAAGGGGCGTGGTGCGTCCGGGACCAGATACAGCGCCAGGCGCTCCAGGATGCGGTCCAGGTGGACCTCCCCCGCTCCCGGCCCGGAGGATCCCTCTGCCGTGAGAAGCTCCAGCGAGGCGCCCTGGCGGATCACATGGGCCGCCAGCGACGCAACCGAACTCAGGTCCGCCTCGACCGCCTCCGCGGGGGTCCCCGGAAAGGGATCCTCGACGATCAGCCGGATCTGCGGACGATCCTCCTCCTCCAGCTCTTTCAGAATCAGCTCCCCGGTCCGCGCCGAAGTCCTCCAGTGCACGAGCCTGGGATCGTCCCCTGCCCGGTAGGGGCGCAGGTTGTAGAGCCCTGCCCCCTGGCCGCGGCGATACCGCTCTCGCCAGCCCGCCTGCAGGGCCGTCGGGATCTCGTCGGGTGCGAGAGGGCGAACGGCGGGATAGACCAGGACCGGATCGGCGAGGACCGGGCGTCCGCTCTTGGTGAAGAGGCCGAAGGGGAAGCGGGTGAAGAGCCGGAGGCCCGGCAGATAGTGCCGGCCCCGGCGGGGAAACGTGAGGGGATACAGCCAGCTTTCCCGCTTCTGCGGGGCCACCTTCAGGAAGAAGCCCAGCGCGTCGGAGCCGCCGGCCGGGTTCGTCTCGGTCAGATGGAGCGCATACGATGGCAGATGCCGCTTTCGATTCTGGAGACGCACGCCGAAGAGGGCCGGCGTCCCGGCGAAGATGCGCCGCGGCATCTCGCGCTGCAAGCGGAGCCGCCGCAAGGCCTGCTCGGAGAGCAGGCCCGAGACGACCATGAAAGACAGCATCATGGCCAGGATCAGGTAGAGCAGGTTGTTGCCGGTGTTCGTCGCGGCCAGCCCCACGGTAAAGGTGGCGCCGATGAACCACCAGCCTTCGCGCGTCGGGCGGATCGTGCGGGGAAGCCAGTAGTGCGTGCGCGGAGGGGCGGAGGCGGAGGAGCCGAGGGGCAGAGGAGCAGGGGCGCTATTCGGTCTCTCGTGCCGCAAGCTCATTTCGCACCAGCGGTCCCCGACTCTTCTCTTCCGTCTCAGGCCTCGGCTCTCGGCTCTTCGTTCTCGCCTCTCACCGCGGGACCGGCACCTCTTGGAGGATCTCCCGGATCACCCGCTCGGCATCGACGGACTGTCCGCCCGCACCCTCCCACCGCGTCCGTAAGATGACCCGATGGGCCAGGGCGGGGACGGCGAGCTGCTTGATGTCGTCCGGGAGGCAGTATGCCCGCCCCTCGGTCAGCGCCAGGGCCCTGGCCGCCTGCACCAGGGCCAGCGAGCCGCGCGGACTCACGCCGAGGGCCAGGGCTCCGTGGACCCGGGTCGCCTGGACGATCGCCATCACATATCCCAAGAGGCTCTCCTCCACCTTCACCGCCTCCGCCTGGGCCTGGAGAGCCAGCACCGCGTCCGCGTCCAGGACCGGCCGCAGGCGCTCCAGGGTCGCGGCCCCGGCCCCGCGGAGGATCAGCCGCTCGTGCGCCTCGTCGGGATACCCGACCCGGATGCGCAGGAGGAAGCGATCCATTTGGGATTCCGGCAGGGGATGGGTCCCCTGATACTCCAGCGGATTCTGGGTCGCCAGCACCATGAACGGCAGCGGCAGCCGGTGGGTATGATGGTCGAGGGACACCTGCCCCTCGTTCATCGCCTCCAAGAGACTCGACTGGGTCTTGGGGGTCGTTCGGTTGATCTCGTCGGCCAGAATGATGTTGGCGAAGATGGGCCCCGGCCTGAACTCGAACTCCGTCTTGCGGGGATCGAAGACCGACACCCCCAGGATATCGGAGGGCAAGAGGTCGCTGGTGAACTGGATGCGCTGGAACGCCAGCCCCAGGGAGCGGGCCAGCGCCTGGGCCAGCGTGGTCTTCCCCACGCCCGGGACATCTTCGATCAGCAGGTGCCCGCGCGCCAGGAGGGCGACGATGGCCAGCCGGACCACGTCCGGCTTGCCGACCAGGACCCGCTCGACGCTCTCTTCGAGCTGCCGGATCGAGGCGACCGTGCTGCTATCCATGTGTGGCGTTCCCATGCCCTTGGTCCATACCCTGGGCGGGCGGCTTGACCGGGTGCAATCCGACCCTGTGGCAGCGGCTGACCTCAATAGGAGGAGATGGGTGTAATGCTAACGTCGGTTCTCCGGGCTGGCAAGATCAATCGACGACGGTGGAAAACCTGCTGGGTGGACTCACCCGAGGCGTCGCGGGGGTCGTCAGGCGCCGCCGAGGACCTTGCTGAGATGCTCGCGCACGGCCTTCGCGGTCTCGGGCCGGCGCAGGGCGAAGTCGATGAAGCACTTGGCGTACTCGACGCGGTTGCCGATGTCGTAGCGCTTGGCCTGCCAGGCCAGGGCGTACATCGGCTGGCGCTGCGCCAGCAGGTTCATGGCGTCGGTGAGCTGGATCTCGCCGCCGACCCCCCGGCCGGTCGCGTCGATGCAGTCGAAGATTTCCGGCGTGAACACGTACCGGCCCGCGATGGCCAGATCGCTCGGGGCCTGGTCCACGGCCGGCTTCTCCACCAGTTGCCGCAGCCGGACCAGGTCGCGATTGTTCGGCTCCGGCTCGCCGTCCACGATCCCGTAGCGGCTCACCCACTCCCGGGGCACACGATGGACGGCCACCACGCTGGCCTGCTTCTCCTCGAAGACGTCGAGGATCTGCCGGAGGCCCGGCCTCTGCCCGTCGGGCGGGTCGATGATCGTGTCGCCCAGGAGCACGGCAAACGGCTGGTCGCCCACGTGGTCCCGCCCCAGGCGGATGGCGTCCCCCAGACCGAGCTGTTCCTTTTGCCGGATATAGTGGATCCGGGCCCGATCGCCGATGCCCCGGACCTGCTCGATGAGCTGGTGCTTGCCCGCCGCGGCCAGGAACCCCTCCAGCTCCGGGTTGAAGTCGAAGTGGTTCTCGATGGCCCGCTTGCCCCGGCCCGTCACGATCAGGATGTCGTCGATCCCGCTGGCCACCGCCTCTTCGATCACGAACTGCAGGACCGGCGTGTCCACGATCGGCAGCATCTCCTTGGGCATGGACTTGGTCGCCGGCAGAAACCGGGTCCCCATGCCGGCGGCGGGGATGACCGCTTTCCGGACCGAATGCGGATTGCGGATTGCGGATTGCGGATTGGCGTCTCTCATCATGGGTCCGAACCTCACGTGCGCTTCGAAGTTGAGATGGATGAACTCAGAGTTTGTAAAATAATCCTCCAATCGTCGCAATAGCCGGGGCCACCAGGGCCTCCCTCCGACGCCTAACCCCCGTCGATGCCGGCTCCCCCTTACCCCGGGTCGCCCCGCCCAGAGCGGGGCTCCGTGCCGGGGACGGGGTCGCCGGGTACCCATCCCC
>JAPLLC010000075.1 GCA_026387775.1 Candidatus Methylomirabilota bacterium
CGGCTGGCCGCCCAGCGCCTTCACCGTGTCGATCGCGGCCCGGGTCATCTTGACCAGATTATGGATGCCCCGGCTCCCGGCGGTGATGGCGATGCGGGCGCCCGGCTTGATCTTCGAAACCAGAGGCAAATTCTTCAAGCCCGTCGCCACGGCCGCCGCGGCGTCCTCCAGTCTCGTGGTATCGAACGTCTGCCTGACGCGAGTCAGCTTCGGCAGGGGCATGCTTGGGTCCTCCTCTCCTCTGCGCATGATAGCCCGTGAACCATACGGCAGATCGGGAAAAATGGGCAGAACGAAGTCGGGGCTTGGCTGTATTATCGGACAACCTGGGCGCAGAACCGCCAAGACGCCTCCGGCGGACACGAAAGACTCATGGATCGTCTTTCATCCCCCCAGAGGTTCGGTCGAGCAGTCAAGTCGCGATTCGGACTGGCCTCGCGCAGCGCCTCTGGGACATAGTTTGACCCATTCGTGGCGCGGCCGTGCCCACTAGAAACGAAGGGGGGGCCATGGATCTGGATGCGCTCAAGGAAGCGGTGATCCTCGGGGATGTCAAGGGCAGTAATCTGCTGACGGAGGTGGCGATCCAAGCGGGCCACTCGCCCCAGAAGATCCTGGACGAGGCCCTCGCGCCGGCCATGGAAATCGTCGGCGACAAGTTTCGCTGCAACGAGGTGTACGTGCCCGAGGTGCTGGTGGCGGCGCGGGCCATGAAGAAGTCGCTGGCGCTCTTGAAGCCGCTCCTGACGCAGACGGGGGTCAAGCCGGTGGCGACCGCCGTCATCGGCACGGTCAAGGGCGATCTCCACGACATCGGGAAGAACCTGGTCTGCATGATGCTGGAGGGGGCGGGGTTCGAGGTGGTGGACGTGGGGGCGGACGTCGCGCCCGAGAAGTTCGTCCAGGCGGTGAAGGACACCAAGGCGCAGATCCTTGGCATCTCCACCCTGCTCACCACCACCATGCTGGGCATGAAGGACGTCCTGAGGGCGCTGGAGCAGGCCGACCTCCGCAAGCAGGTGAAGGTCATGGTGGGCGGCGCCCCTGTGACCCAGTCCTTTGCCGACGAAATTGGCGCCGACGCCTACGGCGAGAGCGCCGCGGTGGCGGCGGACAAGGCCAAGGAACTGCTCGGCATCGGATAAGAGCGGAGAAGGTTCGGCAGTTCGGCAGTTCGGGGAACCATCGAACCATCGAACTGCCGAACCGCCGAACTCTTCGGGGGAGGCCATGACACACCGGGAGCGGGTGCTCACCACGCTGAGGCGCCAACCACCCGATCGGGTCCCCGTGGACCTGGGCGGGACGCTGGCCAGCACTCTCAACATCCACACCTACCGCCGGCTGATGAAACACCTGGGGTTCGGCGACGATCCGCCGGTTGCCTTTCTTTCTCGTCGGTCGAACAGTGTCCTGCCCGACGAACGACTTCTCCGGCATCTGGACGTGGACTGTCGTGCCGTGATCCTGGGCAATCCCGACGTGAACCCGGAGCGGGAGATGCCCGACGGCTCGCTCACGGACGAGTGGGGGATCACCTGGAGGCACATCGGGGAGGGGCACCACTTCATCAACACCGACGGCCCCTTCTGCGGAAAGGAGCCGGAGCCGGCTCTGGTGAAGGCGTTCCGGTGGCCCGACCCGCTGGACCCCGGCCGTTTCCGGGGCCTGCGGAGCCAGGCCCAGACGCTGCGGACCGCGTCCGATGCGGCCATCATCCTGGTGCTGGGCGTGGGAGTGGTGCACCAGTTCCAGTTCATGCGGGGGTACGCTGCCGCGCTGGAAGACCTCATCGCCGCGCCGGACTTCGTGCAGGCGTTCCTTTCGCGGTACGCCGACTTCTGGGTCCGCATGACCGAGTGCGCGCTCACGGAGGTTGGGGATCTGGTGGACCTGGTCATGTTTGGCGACGACCTGGGCACCCAGCAGGGGCCGGTGATGAGTCCGGCACTCTACCGGCGGCTGGTCAAGCCCGCTCACGCCCGCATGGTCCAGGCGGTGAAGAATTTCAACAAGCCGGTCCTGCTGCATAGCTGCGGATCGGTCGCGGCGATGATCCCCGACTTCATCGAGATAGGCATCGACGCCCTGCATCCGGTCCAGGTCACGGCCAGGGATATGGATACGGCGAAGCTGAAGTACGAGTACGGGCCGCACATCACGTTCTGGGGCGGCATCGACACGCACCGCGTCCTGCCGCGCGGGACCACGGCGGAGGTACGGGAGGAGGTCCGGAAGCGGATCGCCGACCTCGCCCCCGGCGGCGGCTACGTCCTGGGCGCGGTCCACAACATCCAGGCCGAGGTTCCGGTCGAAAACGTCCTGGCCATGATCGAGGCGGCGAGGGAGTTCGGGGGGTACTGATCATGGAAGAGCCGAGAGCCGAGAGCCGAGAGCCGAGACAGACGGGAAAGCGGCATCTGATCGCCTGCGAGGTGTTTAGGGACGAGTTCGAAGCGGTCTGTCCGCCCGAGATGGCACGCACATACCTGGAGCAGGGTCTGCATCGGACACCGGGAAAGATGCCGGCGGCGATCCAGGCCGTGGTGGACGGCTTGCCCGCCGACACCGAGACCGTGATCCTGGGCTATGGCCTGTGCAGCAACGGGGTCGTGGGCGTGGCCGCGCGTCAGGCCCCCATCGTCCTGCCCAAGGTCCACGACTGCATCGCCGTGCTCCTGGGGTCGGTGGCGCGGTACGAAGCGGAGATGGACGCGTGCGCCGGGACCTACTACATCACGCCCGGCTGGGTGAAGTACGGCACGACCTCGCTCTCCGCCTACAAGGACGAGTACCTGCCCAAGTACGGGGAAGAAGACGCCCGCTACGTCGTGGAGGAGTGCCTCAAGCACTACACGCGCATCGCCTTCATTGACCACGGCGCCGGAGACGTCAAATTGGGGCGGGCCCACGCCAAGGAGTTCGCCGAGACCTTCGGCAAGCGCTACGAGGAGATCCCCGGCGACCTCGACTACCTGCGCCGTCTCGTGTCCGGCCCGTGGGACGGCGGCGACTTCCTCACCATCCCGCCCGGAACCACCATCGACCAAGCCCCCTTCCTCGGCCTACACTCCATCAGCCTGCCCTAGCAGGCTGCTGAAAAAGGCCCATCTGCGGCGTTGGCACGCTTGGGCCCTCGTTGCGGCGTACCTGGAGTACGCCTGGACCCACCTGCGGTGGGTACCCCGCTCTTCGCGCGCCGCCTGGCATCTGGACCTTTTTGAGCAGCCTGAGCGAATCGGGTTCTTCAGCAGCCTGATAGGTCGAGCCCATTCGTGCCGCCTTGGAGTGAAGCGGCGGCCAGGGTGCTGACCAGCCTGCCTGGCCTTGCCGCCCGGCGTCCGGAAGGGGTCGCCGTCAGTGATCGATGCGTTATCGAGGCGCCCGCCACACGAAGAGATTGGGCTTGCGTCGGCCACGGCGGAGACGATCAGGGATCGGCGTTTGGTTCCTTCACGATCTCTGTGGTAGAGTGAGTGTGAGTGTCGAGAAGCTTCGACAATCCAATGCCGGAGGGACCACGTCAACCCGCCGTATTGCAGGGAGAGGAGACGTCATGCGCATCGAACAGGAGCTGGAGAAAATGGGGTTCGCCCTGCCGACGCCGAAGCCGTTGGCGGCGTACATCCCGGCGGTACGGGTCGGCAATCTGGTCTACACGGCGGGGCAGGGGCCGAACGTGGATGGCAAGGCCCTGTTTGTCGGGAAGCTCGGCCGCGAGGTGACCGAGGAGCAGGGCTACAGGGCGGCACAGATCTGTGTGGTCAACTGTCTGGCCTGCGTCAAGAGTGCAATCGGGGATCTGGACAAGGTGGAGCGGGTGGTGAAGCTCCTCGGCTTTGTGGCCTCGGTGGACGGCTTTTCCCGGCAGCCCTGGGTCATGAACGGCGCCTCGGAGCTCCTGGTGAAGCTTTTTGGGGAGCGAGGCCAGCACGCCCGATCGGCCATCGGGACAAACCAGTTGCCGCAGGATATTCCCGTCGAGGTGGAGATGATCGTCCAGGTGAAGGATTAGGAGGGCCTTGCCGGGGTCGTTCGCGGGGGCCCGAGTGGAGCCGTGGAGGCGGTGGCGTCGAACGGGTCCGGACCCGTTCGACGCGACGGTGAGAATCCGGGTGCAGGATCTGGGGCACCATTTGCGATCAAAGAACCTTCGGGAGGGCAAAACCGTCTTGCCCACCAAATTCGCGTTGTGGTATAAGGCTCAGGAATCTCGTGGATTCCAGAGAGCCTGGTGACTTCGAGTCGATGCGGACCGCCCCGGGTCCGCGGAGTCTGACCCTCACCGAGAGGTGGAATGCTGGAAGATCACACCCCCGACGCACCAATCCCGGCAAGCCCACAGCGGAGGCGGGCTCGCAGTCGACTCCTCGTGGGTGGCGCGCTCCTGGCTGCGTTTCTCGTGGGTGGCGGTCTCTTCCTCTGGGGTCGGCCTGCATCCGCGCCGGCGCCGGCTGTCGCCGTTTCGCCGCCGGCCCCGGTGATCGGCACGCTCGGGAAGGGACGGACGCTTCAGAGCGCCCTGGCGGCCCTCGGCGTCGCCAAGGACCGAGCCATCCAGATCGTCCAGGCGCTGCGTCCACATATCGACTTTCGGCGGCTCAGGCCTCAGGACGGGCTGGAACTCCACCAAGATTCCACGGGCGATCCCGCCAAGCTGGTGTATCGCCAGAGCCCCATTGACATCGTGGACGCTACGCGCGACGGCGACGCCTGGACGGCGGCTCGACGCGATGTCCCTGTGGACCGGCGGGTCGTCGTCGTGGCGGGGACGCTGAAGGCGAATCTCTTCGAGAGCCTGGAACGTCTGGGGGAGAAACCGCAACTGGTCCTGAACTTTGCCGAGATCTTCGCCTACGACTTCGATTTCGCCGCCGATTCCCAGCCGGGGGACCGGTTCCGGATGTTGGTGGAGAAGGTGTCTACGAACGGTCAATTTGTGAAGTACGGCCGGATTCTGGCGGCCCAGTACGAGAGCGAAGGCCGCACCCATGCGGGGGTCTTCTTTAAGGACAAAGAGGGGAACGGCTACTACACTCCGACCGGTGAATCGCTGCGCCGGGCGTTCCTGAAATCGCCGCTGGAGTTCACGCGGATCAGCTCCACCTTCAGCTTCGGGCGGCGCCACCCCATCTTGGGCGGAGTGCGGCCACACCTGGCCGTGGACTACGCCGCGCCGCAAGGGACGCCGGTGTGGTCCGTGGCGGACGGTGTGGTCGAGGCGGCCGGCTGGAGCGGTGGGAACGGCAACACGGTGATAGTGCGCCACCGGGCCAACTTCAAGACGATGTACAACCACCTCTCCGGCTTCGGCAAAGGAATCCGCGCCGGGGCGCCCGTCCGGCAGCGCCAGGTGGTCGGCTATGTGGGCATGACCGGCCTGGCCACCGGGCCTCATCTGGATTATCGGATCATCAAGGACGGACAGTTCGTGAATCCCTTGAAGCAGACGTTCCTGCCCGGAAAGCCGATCTCGCCCTCCAGCCGGGCCGCCTTCGCCGAGACACGCGATTCTCTTCTCGCCCAACTTCGCGCGGCGCCGGCGAGCGGCGTCGGAAGGTAGCCCCACCTTCAGGCTTCCTCGGAGCCACGACCGACATCGGACTTTCCCGGATCAGCAATTAGTTGGCGAGCGAGCTGATCCGTCTGAGATCGCCCAGCAGTTGCTGGATGGTCACGGCTCCATGCTTCCCTACGAACTGGACGGCTTGCTGGGTCAGCAGGGTACGCTCCTCGGGGGTCACGAACTTGCCCGAGAAGGCGACGACCGGCACTGCCTCCAGGCCGGGAATCTGCCGGAGGCGGGTCACGACCTCGAAGCCGCTCAAGCCTGGCAGGTGAAGATCCAACAGGATGATGTCTGGGCGTTCGGCCTGGGCCCGAGACAGCGCCCCCTCCCCGTCTTGGGCGCGCATGACCGTATGGCCTTCACGCGTGAGCAGGGCATCGAGGGCCTCCAACACGGCGGGCTCGTCATCCACCACCAGGATCCGAAGCGCGCGCCGGGGAGCCCCCAGTACCTGGCAGCGATACAGGGCGGCAAGGAGCCGCTTGGGGTCCACCGGCTTGACCAGATAGTCAACCGCCCCGAGGCTGAATCCCACTTGCCCCTGATCCCTCGCGCTTACGATCAGGACCGGGATTCCCTGGGTGGCAGGATCGTTCTTCAGCCGATAGAGGACTTCCCAGCCGTCGAGGTCGGGCAGCCCCAGGTCGAGGGTAATGGCGTGCGGCTGCAGGCGCCTGGCTGCGCCGAGACCGGCATGGCCGCTGGCCACGAGGACAACGCGGTACCCGCCGTCCGTCAAGTGGGTTCGGATCAACTCCGCCGCCGACATGTCGTCCTCGATCACCAGAACCAGAGGACCTGAATTCTCGCCAGATTGCGAGTCGCCCTGGGCGGGGGCCGCGCCGGGGAGACGGACGACGAACGTGCTGCCCTGGCTGGGGGCGCTCTCCACCGAGATATGACCGCCATGCAGCTCCACCAGGCGCTTGGCGATGGCCAGTCCCAGCCCTACTCCCTTTTGCCGGATATCGACCGCTCCGGCCTGTTCGTAGGCTTCGAAGATCCGACGCTGGTCGTCCAGGGGGATCCCCACGCCCGTGTCACCCACGGACAACTCAATCATCGGTCCGATCTGCCGCGCGGTGACTGTGATCAAGCCGCCATCCGGCGTGAACTTGAAGGCGTTGGACACCAGGTTGTACAGGATCTGCTGGAGGCGAGCCTGGTCCACCATGAGCTTACCCAGCGGCGAGGCAATTTCCAGCGTCAGCGACACCCGTCCGGCCTGGGGTTGGGTCCGAAAGTGCGCAAGCATTTCCTGCAGCAGTAGGGCCACGTCGCACGGCTCCGGATGAATCTCCAGCCGTCCGGCCTCCAGCCGGCTAAGATCCAGGAGGTCGCTGGTCAGCCTGACGATCTGCTGGGTGGCCGTGACCACGTGCCCGAGGTACCGACGCTGCGAGTTGCTGAGCGGCTCGCCACCTTGCAGGAGGAGCAAATCGGTGAAGCCGACGACGGCGTTTAGGGGCTGCCGGAGATCGTGGGAGACGCGGGCCATGAACTCCGACTTGGCCTTGGAACTCTTGACCAGTTCATTGTTGGCCGCTTGCAGAGCGGCCGTCCGTTCGGCAACTTTGGCCTCCAGGGTTTCCCGGAGCTCTCGAACGATCGCCGTCAGGTCCTCCGGCTCGTTCTGGAGCCCCTCGGACGGGTACGAGCCCTGTTTGCCTTCACCTACGGCCTGATCCATCATCCTTGCTCCTTTGCTGCCCCGGTCTGCCGCCTGGGGTGACCGGCGATCGCCGGCGCCTATCCCCCGAGCAACTCGAGGGCCTTGAGGAGCGCCTCGACGAAGAAGTAGTCGCCCCAGATCACGGACTCGTCCACGCCCAGCCCCTTGTTGATGTGGTAGACCCCGCGCTTCAGGACCCCTTCCCAGCCGGGCGTGTTTCTGGCCAGGAATTCGTCTCCGGTCAGGGTGTCCAGGATCCTGAGGGCCGTTTCGCAGTAGAGGCGCGATTTGGCTCGCGAGGCCGTGAAGCTCGCCAGGTCGAGGAGGCCCGAGGCGGCGATGGCCGCCGCGCTGCTGTCGGGCTGTGTCCGTTTCTCCGTCGGCGTGTCGTAGTCCCACGGCGGCACGCCGTGGGCGGGCGTGGCGTCGATGTAGAAATCGGCGTTCATCTCCGCCGTTTCGAGGAAGCGGCGATCCCGGCTGTAGCGATAGGCGATGCCGAAGCCGTAGAGGGACCAGGCGAGGCCGCGGGACCAGCACGAGTCGGCGCGGTAGCCCTGGTGAGCGCTCTCGCGCAGGAACTCCTGGGTGTTGAGGTCGAAGATCCCCTCGTGGGCCGTGGAGCCGTCGCCTCGCACCAGGTGGCGGCGCGTGGTGAGGCAGTGCTCCATGGCGACCTGCGAGAGGTCGGTATCTTGAGTCTCGCGGGCGGCATAGAAGATGATCCCGACGTTCATCATGATATCGATGAAAGTGGAGTCGGGCCCGATGAAGGAGCTCAGGTACTTGCCCTGCTGTTTGAAGCGCAGGCCCATGGTCTTGCCCGCCTGGATCAGGACATCCCGCAGGGCCGGTTCGCGGGTGAGACGGAACCAGTGGTGGTAGCTGGACATGAAGATGAAGCCAAGGTCGTGGACGTCCCGGTCAAACTTGCGCGGCTCCAGCGGCATCGAGTACCGCTCCGCCTGCTGTCGAAACCAGACGTCCCCGCTCCGTCGGTGGATCAGCCACATCATGCCGGGGAAGAAGCCGTCACACCAATGCGTCCAGGCCTCGCCGTCGTGGCGCCACTTGCCCTGACGGGTATACATCGGATAGAAGTTCGGATACCGTTCGATCGTGCTCCGCACCTGCTGCGCGGCGAAATCCAAAGCGCTCCCCAGTTTGGAGATCAGGATCGCGGTGTCACGCATGGGGTGCTCCTCGTCGGGCGGGTCCTGGGCTTCGTGCACGCCGGCGCCGGGCAGCAGTCCGGACGAGCCGGAGGAGAGTACCAGAGAAGTAAATCATCGGTCAAGCCGGGGCGAGGGCCCCGCTCCCAGCCCCGAGCCGCGATGCCGGCAGGAGGGGGTGGAGTGGTTAGGCGGCGAGGTGCTTCTTGATCGCCCGGATGATTGTTCCGTATTCCTCGTCATTCAAGATTTTCTTCCCGGAGGGATTCATCTCGAACGGCTTGCCCCAGCAGTCCCCGTCCATGTACTTCGGCACGATGTGGTAGTGCAGATGGGGAACCAGGTCGCCGTAGACGGCATAATTGATCTTGCCGGGCTTGAACGCTTTCTGAACCGCGTGGGCTGCCTTGGCGACATCTTTGGAGAACTGGCGCAAGGTCTCATCGTCCAGGCTGAAGAGCTCGGTTTGGTGCACATTCAGCGCCACGATGCACCGCCCTCGATAGGTCTGCTCTCGGAACAGGTAGAGGGTCGAAACCTGCAGCGTGCAGATCTCGATCATGATCTCGGTCAGCCGTCGGTCCTTTGCGCAGTATTGGCAGTCTTCCGGATGCGGCATGATCTCCCTTTCGCTAGCCCTTCTTCCAGACGGTCGAGGTCACATCACCGCCCCGCCCCGTCCAGTTGGTGTGGAAGTACTCGCCGCGCGGCTTGTCCAGGCGCTGATAGGTGTGGGCGCCGAAATAGTCGCGCTGCGCCTGGAGCAGGTTGGCGGGCAGCCGCTCGCGGCGGTACCCGTCGTAGAACGCCAAGGCGCTGGACATGGCCGGAACGGGGATGCCCTTCTGGACGGCCTTGGCCACCACCCGCCGCCACGCCGGCTGCGCCGCCCCGACCTGTTTCTTGAAGTATGGGTCGAGCAGCAGGTTGTTGAGATTGGGGTTCTGGTCGAACGCTTCCTTGATCTTGCCCAGGAAGGCGGAGCGGATGATACAGCCGCCGCGCCACATCAGCGCGATGCCGCCGTAGTTGAGGTTCCAGTTGTACTCCTTCGCCGCCGCCCGCATCAGCATGTAGCCCTGGGTGTAGGAGATGATCTTGGAGGCATAGACCGCCTCTTGCAGGGCGTCCACGAACGCCTGCTTGTCGCCGGTGAACTTGGGGGTGGGGCCGGACAGCACCTTGGCGGCCGCCACCCGCTCGTCCTTCAGCGCCGACAGCGACCGCCCCAGGACCGCCTCGACCACCATGGTGAGCGGGATCCCCATGTCCAGTGCCGAGATGCCCGTCCACTTGCCGGTGCCCTTCTGCTCGGCGGCGTCCAGGATCTTGTCCACCAGGGGCCGGCCGTCCGTGTCTTTCACGCCCAGGATGTCGCGCGTGATCTCGATCAAATAGGAGTCAAGCTTGCCCTTGTTCCACTTGGCGAAGACCTTCTGCATCTCGCCGGCGCTCATGCCCAGCCCGTCCCGCATCAGCAGGTAGGCCTCGCAGATCAGCTGCATGTCGCCGTACTCGATGCCATTGTGCACCATCTTGACGTAGTGCCCCGCGCCGTTTTCCCCCACCCACTCGCAGCAGGAATCCTCCCCGCCGTCGGCCCTCTTCACCTTGGCGGCGATCGCCTGAAAGATAGGCTTGACGTGCGGCCAGGCCGCCGGCGATCCACCGGGCATGATGGACGGGCCGCGTCGCGCCCCCTCCTCGCCGCCCGATACGCCGGTCCCGATGTAGAGCAGACCCTTCGACTCGACGTAGGCGGTACGACGGATGGTGTCCTGATAGTTCGAGTTGCCGCCGTCGATGATGATGTCGCCCGGCGTGAGATGGGGGAGGAGATGCTCGATGAACTCGTCCACCGGCTTGCCGCTCTGGACCATCAGCATGATCCGGCGGGGCTTGGCGAGCGCTCCGACCATCTCCTCGATGGAATGGGCGCCGATGACCTTGGTGCCCTTGGCCTCCTTGCCGAGAAACTCGTCCACCTTGGACACGGTGCGGTTGTACGCCGCTACCGTGAAGCCATGATCGTTCATGTTCAGGACCAGATTCTGGCCCATGACGGCCAGACCGATAAGCCCGATGTCTGCGTTGCTCATGTTGCGCTCCTCTCCTCTGACGATCTACTTCTTCCAGGGCGGCACGCTGGGCAGGAGCTTCTCGAACTCGGCGATGAGCGAAGCTTCGTATGCGCCCGCGAACGTGGAGGCGGTGAATCTGGCGAGGCCCTCCTTGAAAAAGCGCTCCCATGACTTCTCTTCTTGGCCGGGGTTGATAGGGAAGAAGAGCACCCCGTTGGCCTTGGCTGCTTCCATGTCGCCGGGCGCGTCGCCCATCATCAGGATGTGGTCGGGCGCATACTTGCCCTTGGCGGCCAGGGCCAGGTGCTGCTTCTTGGTGCCCATCTCTTGGCCGGCGATGATGCGCGCGTACCTGGCGATGTCGTGCTCTTCCCACTCGCGGGTGAGGGCTTCGGTGGGGGTGGCGGACACGACGACGACATCGGCCTTGCCCTGCAGTGCTTGCAGGCTCTCGCGCATGTACGGAAAAGGAGGCACGCCGTGCACCATGCCGGCGATGGACGCGTTGACGGCCTTGGTCCAGCCCCACGCCTTGTCCAGCTCGGGATCGGAATGCTCGGCCATGTACGTTTTGAGGCCCGCGTCGCTCAGGGGCTGTCCCGACGCCATGAACTCGCGGAGCTTCTTCGCCTCGGTGATCTTGGCCCCGCGCGCGATGACCTCGGGCCGCTCTCGCAGCAGATCAAAAACCATGACCAGCGCAGGCCAGCGGTTGATGCCACGCCACTTGCTGTACAGGTTGACGAACTCGGCCGCTTCGCGGGCGTACTTGGACACCGGCTGCAGGTCCCACGAGTTGATGATGTTGGGACAGAAGCACTCCTTGTGCTTGATTTCCATCGAGTCGAATGCGCAGCCGTCCGAGTCAATCCCCACGAAGAACGGATGGTGCGGCTGCATGTCGGCCAAGGGCTTGGCCGCGACAGGGGAGTTGCTCATGCTCGTCTCCTTGTATGTGTGTCGAGATGTGGATCCGAGTGTTCTGGGGCGATAGGGATCTGCCTGTTGAAACGACGCCGGGTGCGAGGATGCCGCAAGGCCGTCCTCGGTGTCAAGCGGAAACCGGGTTCGGGGGCGGTCGGCAGAGCGGGGAGGCCGACCGCTGCGCGCGTGCACGGGCCGGGCACAACGCGCTGGACGCAGGGCCGGTAACTCGCTATTCTGTCCGCTTCCGGGAGCGATCAGCCGGTCCGGCTGGTGTGCGGCTGGTGGGGTGTTGCTTGAATTCCACTCTCTTGACGAGGAGAAGACGCATGCGAAGAGCAAGCGGTCTGCTGGCTATGCTGGTGGCGGCTGGTCTGGTGGCCGGGTCGGCCCAGTTTGCCATGGCGGCCGGAGGGACGGTCTCCCCCGTGTTGGATCGGATCCAGGCGAAGAAAGAGCTGGTGGTCGGGACGGCTGCCGACATGCCCCCGCTGAACATGACCACGAAAGAGGGGCAGATCATCGGACTGGAAGTGGACATCGCCAGCCTCTTCGCCGGCGGCATGGGCGTCAAGCTCACCCTGAAGCAGGTGAAGTTCAGCGATCTGCTCCCGGCCCTGGAGGCAGGGCAGGTGGACATGGTGATTTCCGGGATGACCATCTTGCCGGAGCGCAATCTCAAGTCGGCGTTCGTGGGGCCATATTTCGCCTCCGGCAAGTCCATTCTCACCAAGGCGGCGAACGCGGACGCGCTGAGCGATTCCTCGAAGATCAACAACCCCGACAAGGTGCTGGTCACCCTCAAGGGGTCCACCAGCCAGCTCTTCGTCGAGCGAGTGTTTCCGAAGGCCAAACTCGTGCTGACGGACGATTACGACCAGGCCGTCGCGATGGTCCGCGATGAGAAGGTGCAGGCCATGGTGGCCGACTATCCGATCTGTCAGGTCTCGGTCTTTCGCTATCCCGACGCGAAGCTGGCCACGCTGAAGAATCCCATCTCGTACGAGCCGCTCGGCATCGCCTTGCCCGCAGGCGATCCCCTGCTGGTCAATCTGGTCCAGAACATGCTCAGTACCCTGGAGAAGAGCGGGGAACTGGAACTGCTGATGCAGAAATGGTTCAAGGACCCTTCGTGGGTCAAGAGCCTCCCCTAGCAGGCTGCTGAAAAAGGCCCATCTGCGGGGGCCCAGCCGGCGGCTGGGTACCCCGCTTGCTCGGGCACTCGCTGCGGCGTACAGGTAGTACGCCTGGACCCACCTGCGGTGGGTACCCCGCCCCGGGTACCCATCCAAAGGATGGGTGCGCCGCCTGGCATCTGGACCTTTTTGAGCAGCCTGGGCGAAAGCGGGTTCTTCAGGAGCCTGCTAAGGGATGCGGCACGGCTGCACGTGACCCTGGGGATTCCGTTTGTGTGAGGGATCAGTCATCCGGCACGGCCCTCCGACCAAGCGGCAGATTGGCTCCTGGTGCAGTCAAAGACTGCGATCTCATAAGCAACCTGTTCGATCCCAACACGGGCAAGACGGATACCACTGCGACAAACAATGCCGCCCAATTGGCCCGGGGGATGGCCCGGACCGTCCTGAGCGCTCTGAGATCTGCCAACCTACTGTAACCCAACGACGCGAGTGGGGATCGGGGGCGTCGAGCGCCGGAAGGGCACCGACGCCCTTGCCGTATCTTGACCGCCGAACGCTCCCCGGTCTCGCCGGCATCCCGCCGAGCTTCTCTTGCAGGCGCTTGCCGATAGAGCAGGATCTCTGCGGGGAGGAAGTGGGTGCAGACGGCCAGGCAAGGTGTCCGACTCCTGTCCGCGCGTACGGATTGATTCCTCCTCGCCAGCCTGGTCGAATCGCGCCGCGTGAACCTTCCGATGGTGGGATCATAGTACCGCGCCCGGTACTACACTCCGGTCAAGTCGCTCTCATCCGAGGCCCGCTCACCAACTGGCCGGCGCCCTGAAATCGACAACTCAGCGCAATGGGATCCCGCGGTCAAGGGACCCCGCGATGCATTGATGCGAGTTCTGTCATGCCACCGTGCGCATCGCGGGTCCGATGCCCTTCTCCAGGATGGCCGCTAGGTGTCCCGCCACCTCTTCGGCGAGATTCGGGACCGCGGTGAGATCTTTGCCCCACAGAGAGGCGTTCGCCAGGACCCGGCGGACGAGTGGTTCTGCGTCGGTCGGTGAGGAATAGCCCTGCCAGACGTCGAGGTAGAATTCCTGCACCGGCTTGTCGTCGGCGATCCGGTACTCTTCGCCATTCCGCAGACCGACGAGGACGCCATCCTTGAAGCCTGTTCCGCGGTAGAAGACGATCTGGGCGGCCAGGGCGAAACAGAGACGCCGCGGCAGGGCGCCGGTGCGCTTCCGGTACTCCAGCACCGACGGCAGGACGCGCGCCCGGTACTTGCTGGTGGAATTCAGCGCGATGCTCAGCAGGTAGTGGGTGATGTGGGGGTTGGCGAAACGCTCAATAGTGGCTGCGGCGAATGACAGTAGGTCTTCCTTTGGAAGGTCGAGCGTCGGGATGATCTCCTCGTGGATGGCTCGCTCGACGTAGCCGTGGATCAGGTCGTCGGCCATGCACTCGCCGACGGTGTTCTTGCCGGACAGGTAGGCCGCCAGCGCCAGCATGGTGTGAGCCCCGTTCAGGATGCGGACCTTGCGGTCGCGGTACGGAGTCATATTGGGCGTCCAGACGACATCGAGGCCGGCCTGGGTCAGAGGGAACTCACTGGCAAGGTCCCAGCGGGATTCGATCACCCAGAAGTGAAAGATCTCCGCCGCGTCCAGCAGGTCGTCCTGATAGCCGAGCTTGGCGGTGAGCTGGCCCGCCTCTTCCTTTGGATAGCCCGTCACGATGCGATCCACCAGCGTGTTGGTGAACTCGTTGTGACACTCCAACCAGACGACAAACGATTCTTCGAGCTTCCAGAGCCGGGCGGTCTTGAGGACGGCGGCCTTGAGGTTATCCCCGTTCCGTTCGATCAGCTCGCAGGGCAGCATGACGCAGCCCTTGTCGGAGGCGCCGTGGAAATGCGTGAAGCGGTGGTGGAGCAACGCCGTGAGTTTTCCCGGGAAGCTCGCCGGCGGCTCGTCCGTCCGTCGGTCCGTCGCGCTGAAGGCGATGCCCGCCTCGGTCGTGTTCGAGACGATGAACCGCAGGTCCGGGTTCTCGGCACAGCCGAGAAATCCGACGAAGTCGGTGTAGGGATCGAGCGCCCGGCTGACGGAGGTGACGATCTCCGCCTCCTCCACCGGCGTGCCGCCCCGAATGCCGCGAAGCAGGACCGTGTAGAGGCCGTCCTGGGCGTTGATCGTGTTCGCCATGCCCCGGGGAATCGGCTGGACCAGGACCGCGCGCCCATTGAAGAGCCCCCGGGCGTTCATCCGGCCGATCATCCAATCCACGAAGGCCCTCAGGAAGTTGCCTTCGCCGAACTGGAGGACTCTTTCCGGCAGCCCGCTCACGGGGTGCACCGCGAGGTCTGCCGGGAAACGGTGGCCGCTGGCGATCAAAGACCTGCTGAGCTTGGGGAGAGACATGAGGGTATCCTCGGGTGCAGCGAGGTGTCGAGCCTCCAGGATCCCCTACAAGGTCTCGGGGATGCATGCTGAAGGTGGGCGAGTCCCGCCCTACGTACGACAAATCTATCAGCCCCTCGCCGTGGTTGTCCATGGCGATCCACACGCGGCGGTGGCGGGATGCGGATGCCGTCGCCAGGTGAAACTGCTCGGGATTTGAAAGGCAGGGGGGGAGTGTGCTACCTTACACCGCCTGCATTGCACCGAAGGAGAAGGAGGGGGAAGTGTCGGGGACCGTCCAGTCGAAAGAGAATCTGCGGCTGCTCTCCGGGAACGAAGCCATCGCCCGCGGCGCCTACGAGGCGGGCGTGAAGGTGGCCGCGGCCTACCCGGGGACGCCCAGCACCGAGATCCTGGAATACCTCGCCGAATACGAGGGGGCCCACGCCGAGTGGGCGCCCAACGAGAAGGTGGCGGTGGAGGTCGCCCTGGGCGCCTCCATGGCCGGGGCCCGGGCGCTGGCGGCCATGAAGCATGTGGGGGTCAACGTGGCCGCCGACCCGATCTTCACCGCCTCGTACACGGGGGTGAAGGGCGGTCTGGTCATCGTCACGGCCGATGACCCGGAGATGCACTCGTCGCAGAACGAGCAGGACAACCGGCACTACGCGGTGGCCGCCAAGATGCCGATGCTGGAGCCGTCCGACTCGGCCGAGGCCAAGGCATACACCAAGCTGGCCTTCTCGCTCTCCGAGCGGTTCGATGTGCCCGTCTTCCTGCGGACGACCACCCGGGTCTCCCACGCCACCGGCGCCGTGGTCCTGGGCGACGTCGAGCCACCCGCCGTGCCGCTGGGTTTCGTGGAAGAGCCGGCCAAGTGGGTGATGCTGCCGGTCAACGCGCGCCGACGCCACGTGTTGGTGGAGGAGCGGATGCGGGCGCTCCGCGAGTTTGCGGAGACGTTCGAGGGGAACCGCATCGAGTGGGGCGATCGGTCGCTCGGGATCATCACGGCCGGCGTGGCCTACCAGTACGTGCGCGAGGCGTTTCCGGACGCCTCGGTCCTCAAGCTGGGATTGGCGCACCCCTTGCCGGAGCGGCTCGTTCGCACCTTCGCCGCGGGGGTGAAGCGGCTGATCGTGGTGGAAGAGCTCGACCCGATCATCGAGACCCACGTCAAGGCGCTGGGGATCCCGGTGGAGGGAAAAGACCGGATTCCGCTCTTGGGAGAGCTCAACCCGCGAATCGTGCGGCAGGCGATCAGCGGAGAGGCCGCCCCGGTGCGCGAGCCCGCGATCGTTCCCAATCGGCCCCCCAACCTCTGCGCCGGCTGCCCGCACCGGAGCCTCTTCTTCGCCCTCAACAAGTGCAAGGTGACCGTGACGGGCGACATCGGCTGCTACACCCTGTCGGCGCTGCCGCCGCTCAAGAGCATGGACACCTGCGTCTGCATGGGGGCCTCCATCGGGACCGCCTTCGGCATGGAGAAGGCGCTGGGCGAGGCGGCGCGGGGAAAGGTGGTCGCCGTGATCGGCGACTCCACCTTCGTCCACTCGGGGATCACGGGGCTGATCAACGTCGTGTACAACCGGGGCTTCTCCACGGTGATCATCCTGGACAACGGGACGACGGCGATGACCGGCGCCCAGGATCACCCCGGGACGGGGAAGACGCTCCAGGCCGAGGCCGCCCACCGGCTGGACCTGGCGGCGCTCTGCCGGGCGATCGGCGTCGAGCACGTCTATACGGTGAACCCCCACGACCAGGAGGCGACCGAGGCGGTCCTCCGGCGCGAGATCAACCGCGACGCGCCGTCGGTGGTCATCGCGCAGGCCTCCTGCGTCCTCTTGCCCGAGCACCGGGCGGAGCGGCGGCCCGCGCTTGAGGTGGTCGAGGAGCTCTGCAACGGCTGCAAGGCCTGCGGCAAGCTGGGCTGCCCGGCCATCGAGTGGATCCCGCTGACACCGGAAGAGGCGGTGGCGGCGGGCAAGAAGCCGACCCAGAAGGGCGTGGTCCGGATCAACCGGCTGATGTGCGACGGGTGCAATCTCTGTCCGGATGTGTGCAAGATGCGGGCGATGGTGGAGGCGGCCCCATGAGCGCGCCCGGCGGCAACATCTTTCTGGCGGGCGTAGGCGGGCAGGGGATTCTCCTGGCCTCCGAGGTGCTCGGCGAGGCCTTCCTCGCCGCCGGCTACGACGTGAAGAAGAGCGAGGTGCATGGCATGGCCCAGCGGGGCGGCGCCGTGACGACCCACCTGCGGTTCGGGCCGAAGGTCTACTCGCCGCTGATCGAGCCGGGGACGGCCGACATCCTGATCGCCTTCGAGAAGCTGGAGGCGCTCCGGTTCATCCATTACTTGAAGCCGGGCGGGACGGCGGTGGTGAACGCGCAGGAGATTCCCCCGGCGCCGGTGAGCTCCGGCCAGGAGCGCTACCCCGAGGGGATCGAGGAGGCGCTGCGCGCCGTGACCCCCCACGTCCACCTGGTGGACGCCCTGACCGCGGCGCTTGCGCTCCACGAGGTCCGGGCGGTGAACATGGTGATGGCGGGCGCGGCCTCCCACTTTCTCCCCCTGCCGGAGGACGCGTACGTGGCGGCACTTACGAAGCGGTTGCCTGCGAAGTATGTCGAGGTGAACGTCCGGGCGTTCCGCGCCGGACAGGCATTGGTGGGATACGGAGAGATGCAGCCGAATGACCAATGACCAATTGCCAATGACCAAGGCGGACATGCGCTGGCCCGGTCAGCTCCCCCAAGGCGCTTGCCCGATTGGGATTTGGTCATTGGGATTTGGTCGTTCTCCAGAGATGGAGGGAGACCGATGATCTGGAACGACGAGTACGAGACGCTCCCGCGCGAGGCGATGGAGGCCCTGCAACTGAAACGGCTGCGGGCCCTGGTGGATCGGGTCTGTTCCACCGTGCCGTTCTACAAGCGGAAGCTCGGCGAGATGGGGTACAAGCCGGGGGATCTGCGCAAGCTCGACGACCTCTCCCGCCTGCCGTTCACCACCAAGGACGACCTCCGGGACAATTATCCGTTCGGCCTCTTCGCCGTGCCCATGGAGCGGGTGGTCCGGATTCACGCGTCGTCGGGGACGACGGGGAAGCCCACGGTGGTGGGCTACACCCGGCGCGACGTCGACACCTGGGCGGAGCTGATGGCGCGCACCCTGTCGAGCGGCGGCACCACCCGCGGCGACATCGTCCACAACGCCTACGGGTATGGCCTCTTCACCGGCGGTCTGGGGGCACATTACGGCGCCGAGAAGATCGGAGCGGCCGTGATCCCCATGTCCGGCGGAAACACCAAGCGACAGATCCTGATCATGAAGGACTTCGGCTCCACCGTCCTCTGCAGCACCCCCTCTTACGCCTTGAACATGGCCGAGGTGATGGCGGAGGAAGGGATTAGCCCGGCCGATCTCAAGCTGAAATGCGGTCTCTTCGGTGCCGAGCCCTGGAGCGAAGGCATGCGGCGTGAGATCGAGCGGAAGCTCGGAATCGACGCCCTGGACATCTACGGCCTCTCCGAGGTGATCGGCCCCGGCGTGGCGTCGGAGTGTCTCGAGATGAAGCAGGGCCTCCATGTCTTCGAGGACCACTTCATCCCTGAGATCATCAACCCCGAGACGGGGCAGGTCCTGCCGTACGGTGAGTTAGGGGAGCTGGTGTTCACCACGCTGACGAAAGAGGCCTTTCCCGTCCTCCGCTACCGGACGCGGGACATCTCGCGGCTGATCCCCACGCTGTGCGTCTGCGGACGGACCCTTCTCCGGATGGAGCGGATCTCTGGTCGCACCGACGACATGCTGATCATCCGCGGGGTGAACGTCTTCCCCTCCCAGATCGAGTCGGTGATCATGGATATCGAGGGGGTGGAGCCGCATTACCAAATGATCGTCACCCGCGAGGGAACGCTGGATGTCCTGGAGGTCCAGGTCGAGATCAACGAGTCGGTGTTCACCGACGCGATCAAGGGGCTGGAGAAACTGGCCAAGCGGGTCGAGCACGACATCAAGGATCTGCTGGGGGTCTCCTGCAAGGTGCGGCTGGTAGAGCCGAAGACGATCCAGCGCAGCGAGGGCAAGGCGAAACGGGTCATCGACAAGCGGACGCTCTAGCCGGCACAGGAGGGATCGCCATGCGCGTGGAACAGATCTCGATCTTCCTCGAGAACACGTCGGGCCGCCTGGCGGCAGTGACCCGCATCCTCGCCGATGCTGGGGTCAACATCCGGTCGCTCTCGCTGGCCGACACCGCGGACTTCGGCGTCCTGCGGCTGATCGTGGATCGGACCGACCAGGCCCAACAGGTTCTCAAGGACAACGGATTCACCGTGGGCAAGACCGACGTGATCGCCGTGGCGGTGCCGGATCGCCCCGGGGGACTGGCGAGCATCCTGGAGCTCTTGGACGGTGCGGGAATCAACGTGGAGTACATGTACGCCTTCGTCCAGCGCTCCGGCGACAACGCCATCATGATCTTCCGCTTCGACGGGGTGGACAAGGCGATCCGCGCCCTGACGCAGGCGGGCGTCCATGTCCTGAAGGGGCAAGAGCTGTATGCGCTCTGAAGGGGTGGGGTGGGAGGGCGGCTGGCCGGAGAGGTCGCCGCGTGTCTCCTCGACCTCGAAGTACCCCTTGAGATCCGGCGTGCGGCCCGGCGAGAGGAGAAAGAGATGACGCTGAAGGTGCTGGGAATCAGCGCCTCGCCCCAGAAGGGGGGGAAGGTGGACACCCTCGTCCAGGAGGTTCTGTCGGCCACCCGCCTTCCCCATGAGCTGGTTCGCCTGCATACGCTGGAGATCCGCCCGTGTAAGGCTTGCAACGCCTGCCGGGCCGATAACGTCTGTACAATCGAGGACGACTGGAGGGATCTTAGCGACAAGATCCTTGACGCGAGCGCCCTCGTGATCGGCGGGTGGGCCTTTTCCGGGATGATCGACGCCTCCACCAAGATGCTGATGGAGCGGTTCTGGTCGCTTCGCCATCATCGCCAGCTTACCCGAGGCAAGGTGGGGGCGGCCGTGGTCGTCGGGGCCAACCCGGAGCTGGCCGGCACGCTGGCCGACGCGCTGCTCCAGTTCATGCGGAACAACGGGATCAACGCGCTGGGCCGCGTGACCGCTGCGGGCGCGAGTCCCTGTCTGGGTTGCGAAGATTCTTTGGAGGTCTGCGAGTACAGCGGAATTGTCGCCCAGTACGGCTTGCTGGAACGGGCGGGGCTCAGTATGTACAACCCCGTCGAGTATCAGTTGGCCGCCCTGAAATCCGCCCGTGTCCTCGGACAGCGGATCGGGCACAAGGCGCAGCATATGGTGGCGCGCGGGCGGAGTGTCGAAACTGTTTAGCACGCGCAATCCGAGGAACACGAGGACGAGATGAGCACAGAGCGTGGTTGCGGAGAGCCGATCAGGGATGCCCTGCGGCCTCCGCAGGACTCCCTCACCGGGGAGGTCAAAGACAAGGCGCGGGCGCTGGGCGCCCATCTGGTGGGGATCGCCCCCATCGAGCGCATGGACGGCGCGCCGCCCGACCTGCACCCGCGCCGGCTGCTTCCAGAGGCCAAGAGCTTGGTTTCCATGGCCTATCGGATCAACCGCGGCGTGCAGCAGCTCCATCTGCGGGGTGTCAGCCCGATGCCCTTTTCCCGCTTCGCCGGGCTGGAGCCCAAGGCGCGGCTGGACGACATGGCGCTGGACCTGGCCAATTATCTGGAAGACCTGGGCTACATCAGCCTCCCGGTGCCGGCGAACCAGTATTACTACCAGGAGAAAGGTGTGGGGGAGATTTCACACCGACACGTGGCCATGGCGTCGGGGCTGGGGCGCCTGGGTCGCGGCGGCTTTCTGGTGACCCCGGAATATGGTGGCGCCGTCCAGTTGATCACCGTGGTGACCGCCGCGCCTCTGGAGCCGGATCCGATGCTTGACGAGGATCCGTGCGCCGGCTGTCCCCGCCCCTGCGTGTCCATCTGCCCCGTCCAGGCCATCCCGCCCGACCGCGATCGGGTCATGACCATGGCGGGAAAGGAATACCGGTACGGCTGGCTGTCGTATGCCCGATGCCAATGGGCGTGCGGCGGGATGGTGATGGACGATCATTGCTACGGGCTTTCCGATGTCCCCATGCCGGCCTTCGATGAAGAGGATGATGCCGAGTGGGTGCGGGAGGAGTTCCTCCTGGCGAGCGAGAAGCGGTTCCCCTGGGACCGCGCGTACCGGGCGGCCTTCACGTACAACGCCTGCTCCAAGTGTTACGTCGTGTGCCACCCCGAGCGGCTGAAGAGAAAGGTGGGGGTTGAGACGCAGCCGGGATAGAGAGGAACACACTTTAATACTTCTGTCCGCAATTACGGTGACGTGTCGCCGGTCCCCCGGACCGCCCCTCGGA
>JAPLLC010000070.1 GCA_026387775.1 Candidatus Methylomirabilota bacterium
GGACGATGCCTCGGCCATCCGGCTACACGGAGCCAAGCCGACTGCCGAGCCATCGGCAGCCAGTGCCTTTGCCCATTGAGGCGATGAAGTCGGGCAGGCGGGCCGGCTTTCGGGGTCTACTCCGGATGCGGCGCCGTGACGGCGATGTAGCGGGTGCGTCCGGCGCCCCGGTTCTCGGCCATGTGCACCTCGCCGGCCGGCACATAGAGCGCCTGCTCTGCAAATGCCGTGGCTTCGTTCTTCGCCCCGTCGATCACGGTCAATTGTCCTTCGAGGATGTAGAGCACGTGCTCGGAGTGGGGGTGGGTGTGGACGATGCTCCTGCCTCCCGGCTCGTAGACGCCCAGCTTCACCTCGCACGTCTTGGCCCCGACGAGCTTCCCGGCGATCTCCTGCGACGTGACACCCGCGTGGTCCGGGGTGGGTGTCACGGGATTCTTCTTCGGATCGATCAATCGCATGCATTCTCCTCATGCCAAACCCGGCAGGCGGTACTCGCTTGCCGGGTTTGCGCAGATATGGCGGGGTCTTTGTCGGCTCAGGGCTTGTGAAGAAAACCCATTTACGGGAGCTATGGAATCTACCGGCTTGTCGTCCAATCCGGCCAACCCACCGGAAATCCCCCCTCGCCCCCCTTTAGCAAAGGGGGGGTGGGGGGATTTGGTCGAGCGCCGAGGGCATACTCGGGCGGATGCGAGCCGTCCTGCCACTGGGTGCCCTTGGGATTCATTCACAGACGTTCAGCGATTCTTCAATACCTCGGGCGACTCGTCGTACTTGGCGGCGTCGGCGGCCAGGACGACCTTGATCGGCGTGTAGATCTTGCGAGGAACGTCCTGCCCATTCAACGCCTTCACGCAGGCCGCCACCGACCAATAGGCTTGTTCGTACACACCCTGCGAGATGGTAAAGGCCAGCTTGCCCTCCTTGAGCGCCTTCACGGTCGGCGCCTGCACATCGAACCCACCAATCACCACCCTTGCCGGTGCGTCCGGCGGCGGCGATGGCTTCCGCGGCGCCTTCGCTCATGTTCCCGCCGGGACTCACAATCCCGTTCAGGTCCGGCCAGCTCTGGAGTGTGTCTTCCGTGATCTTGCGGCCTTCATCAAACATCCAGTGGCCGGAAATCGACTTGTACTTGATGTCGGGGAAGTGCTTGTCCACATATTCCTTGATGGCTTTCACGCGGTCGTCGGAGGTCTGCTGTCCGGGCACACCTTCGAGGATCAGGAGCTTGCCTTTGCCCTTCATCAGATCGCCCACGGTCTTGGCGATCACCTGCCCGGTTTCAATACTGTCCACGCCGACAAAGGAGAGATAGTCATCCCCATCGCCGAGGGTGTTGTCAAAGACTACCGGGATGCCCTTCTTGACCAGGGCGGCCACCGGGCTCTGAATGGCTTTGGAGTTGGCCGGCGCCAGGACAACGCAGTCCGCGCCCTTGGTGACCAGGTCTTCCAGGATTCGCTTCTGTTCCTCGACATTGTCCGCCTTGGCGGGAGAATAGGGCAGGATGTTCACGCCCATTCTCTGTCCAGCCTTGGCCGCGGCAATTAGGTGGGACTCCCAGACGGGGACAGCCTGAGACTTCACGACGATGGCAATGTTGTACTTCTTGGCCGCCTTCACATTGGGATTGAAGTCCTTCACGGGCTTATCGGGGTTGGAGCCCTTCATGGTGATCTTGGGAGCCTTTGGATCCGCGGGAGTGCCAGAGAGAGCCTGGCCGGCACACACGCACAAGGCCATCGCCAGGACCAACAGGATCGGAGCAAGCTTCTTCGCCATGGTCTTCCCCTCTGTTGAATGTTGTCCAAACGCACGCTCCGCTCGACAGGGAATAGCCCGCAGTCGCACCTCCTCTTAGCGACAGTATCCAGCGAGAGCCTCCTCCGCGTCAATGGTGTCAGGCTCGTCGTCGAAGCCATTGGTCGGCAAGGACGCTGCCGATGATCAGGAGCCCCACGACCAGAGATTGCCAGATGGCGGGGACCGCCAGGATATTCATGCCGTTATTGATGACGGCCATGATCAAGGCTGCGACGAGCGTCCCCACCAGGTTGCCCTGACCTCCGGCCAGACTGGTCCCGCCCATGACCACGACCGCCATCACGGGCAACAGGTATCTATCCCCGATCCTGGCCTCCGCGCCATTGGTATAGGCGATCAGCACCAGTCCGGCCAATGCGGCCAGAAAGCCGCTGATGACGTAGGCGCTGATGACAACCCTCTCGACCTTGATGCCGGACATCCTGGCCGTCTCGATGTTCGCGCCGGTGGCGAAGAAGCGTCGGCCGAGCGTCGTGTGGTACAGCACGAAGTAGCCAAGGCAGAATACGACCGCCATCACGATGATGGGCATGGGGATGCCGAGCAGATTGCCGTTTCCGATCACACGGAATCCTGCGGGGAAACCGTAGATGACGGCCCCCTGCAGGATCAAGTAGGCAAAGCCAAACAACACCCACAACGTGCCGTAGGTGGCAATGAAGGGGGGCAGGCCGACATAGGTGATGAGGAGGCCGTTGATCAATCCCAGCAATGCCCCGATGAGCAGCGCCGCGAGGATGGCCACCGGGAAGGCTATTCCATAGCGATTGAGCATGATTGCCGCCACCACGCTCGTGAGCGACAGGACCGAGCCGATCGAGAGATCGACGTCCTTCGCGGTCAGGGTGATGGTCTGGCCGACGCCGATGATGATCAGGATGCTGGCATTCCGGACGACGTTTAGCAGGTTGCCCACGTTGAGGAAGACGAACCCGTACTCGTCGCTGCGGGTCAGGACAGCCATGACGACGCAGACGCAGATCAAGACGATGAATCGTGCCGCACCCAGTACCCACTGCCGTTCGAGCGCAGGGGTAATCCTCTTTGCGGTGACTTGCGCCAGATTCATCTTCTTCCTTCCTTCCAGCGTGAAAGGATGACCTCGAAGACAATTGCCAGGATGATGATCGTTCCCGTCAGGGCCGGCTGCCAGAGAGACGGGACGCCGGTGACGTTCAATCCGTTCCGAGTGACGCCGATCACCAGGACGCCCAGGACCGTCCCACCGATACCCCCCTTGCCTCTCGCAAAGCTCGTCCCGCCCAGGATGGCAGCGGCGATGGCATCGAATTCCCAGCCCACTCCCACAATGGAATCCGCGGCCTCCAGCCGCGCCGCCAGGGTGATGCCGCTGATCGCGGCCAGGACACCGGCCACGATGTACACCATCCACTTCCAGAGGATCGTATTCACACCCGAGAGGCGGGCGCCGGTCTCATTCCCGCCGATGGCGACGATGCAGCGCCCAAATGGCGTGTGATACAGCATCACCCACACCACGAAGAATACGAAGACCGCAATGAAGGTGGGCATGGAAAGATACTGCATCAGCGGCAAGTCGATGAACTTGTCCAGCTTCTCGCCAAAGAAGGAGAAGATGGGGTTGCTGATGTAGATGGCCGTGCTGTTCGCCAGCACGAGGGAGAGCGCGCCGCCCACACCCATCATGCCCAGGCTGGCGATGAATGAGGGCATGCCTCCGATGGAGACCAGGGCGCCGGTGATCGTGCCCATGAGGGTTCCGGTGAGCAGCCCGACCATCACGCCCGCCATCATGGCGGAGGCATCCGAGGAGCCCGATTCCATGAGGCGCTTCATGACAAACACGCACGTCACGCCCGAAAGCGTCAGGACCGAGCCCAGCGACAGGTCGATGCCTTCGCTCAGAATTACCAGGGTGGCGCCCAAGGCCAGGATCAAGAGGACCGCATTTTGCAGGACAATATTGACGACATTATCGAGCGTGAGGTACCTGGGATTGATGGCCGTGAAGACGGTCATCATCAGAAGAATGACCCACGCGGCGGACGGGACGCTTATGAGCAACGAGGAGGTGTTCGGCTTCATGCGGACGTCCTGGTTCGAATCGTGCCGGCCGGTCTCGGGGTCTTTCTCGCCTCGTCGGCCCCCATGGCATACTCGATGATCCGCTCTTGGGTGGCCTCTGCGTAGGGAATCTCGGCGACAATCCTGCCCTCTCGCATGACATAAATCCGATCGCTCATGCCGATGATTTCAGGGAGCTCGGAGGAGATCATCAGGACGGCCGCCCCCTCCTTCACCAACTGATTCATGAAGGCGTGGATCTCGGCCTTCGCCCCGACGTCGATCCCTCGGGTCGGCTCGTCGAAGATGAAGATCTTGGCTTTGGTGCAGAGCCATTTTGCCAGCACCACCTTTTGCTGATTTCCGCCCGAGAGAAACTGTGCAAGCCGGGAGACCGACGGCGTGGCGATGCGTAACTGCTCCACGTACTGCATCGCGACGGATCTCTCCTGGTCCTTGCTTACGAACAGTCGCGGGAACAGGCGATCCAGGCTGGAGACGACGATGTTCTCGGCCACGGGCAAGATCAGCGCCAAGCCGTGGTTCTTCCGATCTTCAGGGAGCAGGCTGACCCCCTGCTCAACCATGACCGACGCGCTCTGGCTGCTGATCGGCTTGCCGAAGAGGTACACCTGTCCGCTCGCATACGGCTCTACACCAAAAACGGCCCGGGCCAGATCGGTCCGACCGGAGCCAACCAGGCCGGCCAGCCCCACGATCTCGCCGCTGTGCAGGCTGATGCTGACATCGTGGAGCCGCTTCCCATTCGAAAGATTCTCGACCCGCAGGAATTCGGCCCCCCGAGGTTGCGGATCGCGCTCGAACATCTCCTTGACGGAGTGGCCCACCATCATCCCGATCAGATCGTCCACGGTCGCTTCATGGATGGCCTTTCGCCCGATGAGCTGGCCATCCCGAAGCACGGTGATCCGGTCGCCCACCTCCTGTATCTCCTGCAGACGGTGGGAAATATAGATGATGCCGATCCCCTGCGAGTTCAATTGGTGGATGGTCGCAAAGAGCTGTTCGGTCTCCCGCTCGGACAGGGAGGAGGTGGGCTCGTCCATGATCAGGATCTTCGACTTGATGGAGAGCGCCTTGGCGACTTCAACCATCTGCTGTTCCGCCGTGGTCAAGTCGACGATCATGGCATGGGTATCGACGCGCATATTCAGACCGGCCAATAACGCTTCTGCATCCGCATGCATCTTCTTGTGATCGAGCAATCCGTACTTGAGGGGAAAGCGACCCAAGAAGATGTTTTGCGCCACATTCATGTGCGGGGTCAGATTGAATTCCTGATAGATGATGCTCACTCCCAACCGCTGCGCCACGCGGGGATCGAAGACCTCGACTCGCTGCCCGTCGATGTAGACTTCCCCCTCGTCGGGAGAGTAGGCGCCGGAGAGGATCTTCATCAACGTCGACTTGCCGGCGCCATTCTCACCCAAGAGAATGTGGGTCTCGCCGGCTCGGAGCTCGAAGTCGACGCTGTCCAGGGCGCGGACGCCGGGAAAGGTCTTCGTGATCCCTCTGGCCTCGATCAGTATCCGGTCATCCATTTTTCGCCCAGGCTGCTCAAAAAGGTCCAAATGCAAGGCGGCGCACCCACCCTTTGGATGGGTACCCGGGGCCGAGTGAGGCGTACTGCTGTACGCCGCAGCGAGTGCCCGAGCAAGCGGGGTACCCAGCCGCCGGCTGGGTCCCCCGCAGATGGGCCTTTTTCGGCAGCCTGCTAGAGCAGGCCGGCATCCTCGGCGGGTTTGCCGTATTGCCAGGAGTCCTCGGGCCGATACCATTCGCGGTAATCGGGATACGTGTACCGCCCGATGTTCTGATCCGTCGGGTAGACGAACTTGCCGCCGGCCTGCATGATCACCGTCT
>JAPLLC010000250.1 GCA_026387775.1 Candidatus Methylomirabilota bacterium
CACGCTCCCCGGAATCCCGCTGGGCATCCTGGCAGGCCTGGTCCTGGGGGAGCCTCCGCTTCTGGACCGGATCATCGGGTCCCTGGCCGGCGCCGGCTTTCTCTATCTTGTTCTCTTCTATGGCAGCGCGTTCTACGGGCAGGATGCGATGGGCGAAGGGGACCTCAATCTCATCGCCATGGTGGGCGCTTTTCTTGGCTGGCGTGGCGTGGTCGTCACGATCCTGGTCGGTTGTCTCAGCGGATCGGCGATCGGGCTGGCCCTGATCGGGCTCGGGCGGCTGCGCCGGCGGGCGCACATTCCCTTCGGGCCGTTTCTGGCCCTCGGCGCAGGCGTGGCGCTCTTCTTCGGCGACTGGCTGACCGCCTGGTATTTCGGCTTCCTGCGATAGGGAGCGGCCGGGCACTCCTTACTAAACCCAAACATTTCACCGCAAAGTTCGCAAAGACCGCAAAGTGAACCAGGATCTGTGGATCGGGCCTTGAACCACGGATGGAAACGTACGGCTCGCTCAGACCGGGTGATTCCAGAAGCGTCTGAAAATAGCAGGCCTTTCTTTGCGCCCTTTGCGTGCTTTGCGGTTCAACTGCAACGTTCGGGCTAAACGGAAACCTCCCGCATCACTTTCTGAACGGCCGCCTCGAGCGCCCTGACGAGCTGCTCGACGTTTGTCTCGGTGAAGATGTAGGGCGGGCTGATCTGGATGTGGTCTCCCGCCACCCCGTCGATCATCCCGCTCATCCCCCCCACCACCATCACCCCCTCGGCCAGGGCGGCCTCCACGATGCGGCGCGTCACCCCCGCCTCGGGCGGGAAAGGCCGCTTGCTGATCTGGTCGGCGACAAACTCCACCCCCTGGAGCAGCCCGATCCCGCGGACGTCCCCGACGATGGGAAATCGCTTGAGGGCGTCCAGCCGCTGGAGGAGCAGGCGGCCGATCCGGGCGGCGTTCTCCACCAACTCGTGGCTCTTGAGGTACTTCAACACGGCCAGGCCCACTGCCGAACAGAGCGGATGGCCGGAATAGGTGAAGCCCTGCGTCATGTGGCCCGACCCCTTGGCGATGGCATCGTGCACCTTGTCGTGCAGGATCACCGCGGCCAAGGGGACGTAACCGCTGCTCAGGGCCTTGGCGGTGGTGATCATGTCGGGTGCCACCCCCCAGTGCTCGATCCCGAAGTTCTTTCCCGTCCGCCCGATTCCCGTGATCACCTCGTCGGCGATGAAGAGAATATCGTGCGTGTCGCAGATCTCCCGGATGCGGGGGTAATACTCCGGGGGCGGCGTGACCCCCGCGGCGGAGGTTCCGATGACCGGCTCGGCGATGAAAGCGGCGATGCCCTCCGCCCCCTCCAGCGTGATCACCCGCTCCAGCTCCTCGGCGCAGGCGATGCCGCAGCCGGGGTAGCTCTTCCCGTAGGGGCATCGGTAGCAGTATGGAGGGTGAATCTTGGGGAAGTTCTGGAGGTACGGCGTGAACTCCCGCCGCCAAGCCGTCCGCCCCGACATGGACAGGGCCCCGATGGTGTTCCCGTGGTAGCTGATCCAGCGCGAGACGATGCGATACTTGTCCGCTTTCCCTCGCTCCAGGTGGTACTGGTGGGCCAGCTTCATGGCGGTCTCGGTCGCCTCGGAGCCGCCCGAGAGCAGGAGGATGTGCCCCATCCCCTTGGGCGCCCAGGTGGCCAGCTCTTCACAGAGCGCCATGGCCGCCTCGTTGGCAAAGGAGCCGCCATGCACGAAGGCGACCTTGTCCGCCTGCTCCTGCATGGCCGCGACGACCTCAGGGACGCCGTGCCCGACGTTCACCACCGAGATGCCGCCGACGGCGTCGAGGTACTCGCGCCCCGCCCGATCGTAGAGGAATACGCCCTTGCCGCGGGTAATGATCGGATAGTTCTTCGTGAAGTCGCGGAAGACTTGCGCACCCATGTCCTTGAACCTCCTGACAACGTTCGGCGGTTCGACGGTTCGACGGTTCGATTGTTCGGCAGTTCCGGTACAGCCGAACCGTCGAACTGCCGAACTGTCGAACGCCTCTTGGTTTTCTAGCCCCGCAGGTCGGCAGGCAGCGACTTCTCCACGGCGCCGAGCGCCTCGCCCAGAATCGACACGAGGTCGTTCACCTGAGCCTCGTCGATGATGAAGGGGGGCGCCATCAGGATGTGATCTCCCTCCACGCCATCCACCGTCCCGCTGCCCGGAAAGATGACGAGACCGCGAGCGAAGGCTTCCTCGAAGAGTCGCTTGCCGAACTTGTATTCGACCGGGAACGGCTGTTTCGTCTGCTTGTTCCGGACGAACTCCACCCCGGCCATCAGCCCCTTGCCCCGCACGTCGCCCACCGTCGGATGGGCGAGGAGCGTCTTGAGCCCTTCCTGCAGCTTTGCTCCCATGCGGCGGACGTTCTCGATCAGGTTCTGCTCCTGGATGATGCTCAGGACCTCGATCCCGACCCGCGCCGACAGAGGATTCGCGCAGTAAGTGTGGCCCCCGCGGAAGTTGCTGTGCTTCTCCCGCAGCAGCTCCATGACCTTGTCCCGCAGGATCACCGCCGCCAGCGGAGTATAGCCCCCCGACACCCCCTTGGCCGTGGCGATGATATCCGGGATCACGTTCCAGTGATCCACGGCAAAGTTGGCTCCCGTCCGCCCGAAGCCGGTCATCACCTCGTCGGCGATGAAGAGGACATCCTGCTCGTCACAGATCTCCCGGATCAGGGGGAGGTATTCCGGCACTGCCGGAACCGCCCCCAAGGCCGCGCCCACTACCGGTTCGGCGATGAAGGCCAGGACGTTCTCTGGCCCCTCCTGCCGGATGGCCTTGCGCAGGGCG
>JAPLLC010000159.1 GCA_026387775.1 Candidatus Methylomirabilota bacterium
CGAAGTCGAGACGCGAGAGGCCCCCCCGGTATGACCGCCCCCACGGTGAGCCGGGAAGTCGTGATCCAGAACCGCCTGGGCCTGCACGCACGCGCCTCCGCCCAGTTTGTGAGGAAGGCCGGGAAGTTCCAGGCGGAGATCACGGTGGAGGTCGGATCGCAACGGGTGAACGGCAAGAGCATCATGGGGTTGCTGCTCTTGGCGGCGGCGCAAGGGACGACGCTCAGACTCCGCGCGGCGGGGCCGGACAACCTGGCGGCCCTGCAAGCGTTGGCGGAGCTGGTGGGAGGTCGTTTCGGAGAGCCGGAATAGACCGCGAGTGTCTTGAGGCGTATGTCCGATTTACGTTGGCGCCTCCTCCGAGATCCTCCGGGCCACGGTGCCTGGAACATGGCGATAGACGAGGCCGTCGCCCGGGCCGTGGGCGAGGGCCGGGTTCCATCCACGCTCAGGTTCTACGGGTGGCGCGAGCCGACCGTGTCGCTGGGATACCTCCAGCGGTCGTCTGGCGCGGTGGACCGGGCGGCGTGCGGGCGTCTGGGGGTCGCGATCGTTCGACGGCCGACGGGGGGTCGTGCCGTTCTCCATGCCCGCGAGCTGACCTACAGCGCGGCGGTTCCGATGGATGGTCCGTGGGGCGGGCTTGCGGTGGAGGAGAGCTTCTCCCGCATGGGCCAAGCTCTCGTGGCCGGGCTGAGACGCCTGGGAGTGGTGGCGACGATCGGGGAGGGGAACGCGGATCGGTCAGCCTCGCCGAGGACGGATGTCTGCTTCCAGATGCGCCGGGTGCCTGCGATCTTGGTATCGGGAAGAAAGCTGGTTGGCTCGGCTCAGCGCCGGTGGGGGAAGGTCCTGCTCCAACACGGGTCGCTTCTCCTGGAATTCGACGCCGCGATGCACCAGGCCGTCTTTCCCGCCTGGCCTCGTACCGATCCGACCGGGAAGGTCACCTGGCTCGCCGCACATCTGGACCGGATGCCGCCTCGGGGGGCGGTGGAGGCGGCTCTCGTCACCGGCTGGAGCGAGATGACGGGGGCGGCGTGCACCCCGGGCACGCTCCTTCCGGAGGAGCGCCGGGCTGCGGCGGCGCTGGTTCGGGCGCGCTACGGGGATCCGGTCTGGACGTTTCAGCGGTGAGCAAGCGTCCGGTGCGGGGAACCGTTTCGCGCGCGCGCGAAACGGCCAAACCGCTTGACACTCCGGGAGGGCTTTGGTAGCCTGAAGCCTCAACCCCCTGTAATGTACGGGATTTCCAACTCATGGCCTTCGACAAGCGAAAATCTCTGCAGAACGCCCTGACCTTTACCCAGCAGGGTAAGTGGGACCGAGCGATTGTAGAATACCAGGCGATCCTCAAGGCCGACCCGCGGGATCTGACCGTCTGCAACAATCTCGGCGACCTCTATGCGCGCGCGGGCAAGGTGGCCGACGCCATCGAGCAGTACGTGAAGCTGGGAGAGCTGTACCGGGCGGATGGACTGTCGGTCAAGGCCATCGCCGTTTACAAGAAGATTGCCAAGCTTGACCCCGCCAACATC
>JAPLLC010000021.1:0-12436 GCA_026387775.1 Candidatus Methylomirabilota bacterium
CGCACACCCGATCGCTCGAGCGTCTCCAGCTCTTTCCGCGCCTGCTCTAGCTGCTCCAAGAGATCCGGGATGCTCCCGCCGTACTTCCGCTTCAGCCGCCCGATCTCGTGCAAGCGGGCCTCGATCGCCTCCAGACGCTCCGGATCGAACTCGATGCGGCCCCGGTAATCTCGGAGGCTCCTCGCCGCCTCGCCGAGGTGGACGAGGGCCGTCTCCAGCGCCTCCATGGTCTCGGCGAGACGCGGGTCGATCCCCGCCGCCTCCCGGGCGCGCGTGGCGGTCGCCCCGAGCCGCGTCAGGATCGCCCCATCCGATTCCTCCAGCTCGGCATACGCCCGCTCGACCGCCGAGAAGAGTCGCTCGTGGTTGGCCAGGATGGCCCGCTCCGCCGTGAGCGACTCCTCCTCCTCCGGCACGAGCTGTGCCCCCTCGATCTCCCGGCGCTGATGCTCCAAGAGTTCAATCCGGCGCTCCCGCTCGCGTTGCGCCGTGAGGAGCGTCTCCCGCTCGCGGCCGAGTCCCTGCCAGCGGAGGTAGCGCTCCCGGTAGTCGCGGACGTCCTCGACGATCCCGGCATAGGCGTCCAGGAACTCCCGGTGCCGCTTGGGGTCCAGCAAGGGCTGGCCAGGGTGTTGCCCGTGGATGTCCACCAGCCCTTCGCCGAGGGCCCGGAGCGTTGCGGCCGAGGAGAGCCGGCCCGCGACGTAGGCCTTGCTCTTCCCGTCCCGGAAGAGATGACGGCGCAAGACGAGAAACTCGCCCCGCTCGACGGCGATCCCCTCCTCCGCCAGAAGCGTCGTCACGCGCGGCTCCGCCGGCAGGTCGAAGGCGGCCTCCACCATCGCCTCCTCCGCCCCGGAGCGCAGCAACTCCTCGCTGCTCCTGGCCCCCAGGACCAGCTGGAGCGCGTCGATGAGGATAGACTTCCCCGCCCCGGTCTCCCCCGTGAGCACGTTCAGGCCGGGGGCAAAGGAGACCGTCAGCGCGTCGATCACCGCCACGTTGTGAATGCTGAGTTCGCGGAGCATACGGATCCCTGCGGCAGCCACCTGCCCTTAGGAGCCGTTACGAAATAACATGACCATTTGTTGTGATTTCGTTACGGCTCCTTATGCCGTTCCGGAATTACTCCGGTCAAGTAATTCTTTGACAACGGCTTGCCGGGCGACCTAGCGCTCGCCCCAGCGGAGCTTGGTCCGGAGCACCTCGAAATAGTTCAGCTTGGGCGACTTCACCAGGGTGATGGAGTGCGGGGAACGCGCCACGGTGACCGTGTCCCGCTGGTGCAGACCGACGTCGACCTGGCCATCCACGGTCAGGTGCACCCCCTCGCCCGCCGAGCGCTGGACGACCTCGATCCGGGCCCCCTCGGGCAGCACCAGCGGACGATTCGTGAGCGTGTGGGGGCAGATGGGAATCACCACCAGCGCCGGCAGCGTCGGGTACAGGATGGGCCCGCCCGCCGAAAGACAGTAGGCCGTGGAGCCCGTCGGCGTGGCCACGATGAGGCCGTCCGCCCGGTAGGTCGTCACATACTCGCCATTGACAAACGTCTCCAGCTCCACGATGCGCGAGGGACCGGTCTTGCTGATCACCACATCGTTCAGGGCCACGTAGGCCCCCACCGGCTCCTCGCCGCGCCGCACCCGGGCCGCCAGGGTCAGGCGGCGGCTGACGGCGAAGTCGTCCTTGAGGACGCTCTCCAGCGCGGGGAAGAGCTCGGGCAGCGTGACCTCGGTCAAGAACCCCAGGCTGCCGAGGTTCACACCCAGGATCGGCACCTCCCGGGCCCCCATCAGCCGCGCGATGGAGAGGATCGTCCCGTCCCCGCCCAGGACCACCACCAGGTCCGCGCCCGCCACCACCTCGGCCCGGGTGAGGCTCGGCCCGCAGCCGGGACAGGCGGCGGCAGCCTCCGGGTCGAGAAGCACTTCTCGGCCCTGCTCTCGGAGCCAGCCGATCAGCTCCCGGAGGATCGGCTCGACCTCGGTCTTCTTTGGCTTGACGGCGATGCCGATGCGTCGGACGGACATGCCTCTCGCTCCCGTCTCAGGCCGCCGCGAGCGCCCGGACGATCAGGTTGGCGACGTCGCTCCCTCCGCCGCCGCTGGTGAGATGGATCAGGAACTCCCGATTGCCCATCGGCCCCAGGAGCGGCGAAGCCGTCATCCCGGCCACCCTGCACCCCAAGTCGGTCGCGCAGGCCGCGACCCGCTCCAGGACGGCCTGGTGCAGGGCGGGGTCGCGGACCACCCCCCGCTTTCCCACCTGTCCCTTGCCGACCTCGAACTGGGGCTTGACCAGCGCCACGACCTCGAACGGCCGCACGACAAGCCGCAGGACGGGCGGCAAGACCAGCGCCAGCGAGATGAACGAGACGTCGATCACGGCCAGATCCGGCGCCGTCGGAAGCTGGGACGGCTCCACGAATCGGATGTTGGTCCGCTCCAGGACGTGCACCCGCGCATCCCGCCGCAGGCGGTGGTCGAGTTGCCCGTACCCCACGTCCACCGCCACCACCAGCCGCGCCCCGGCCTGAAGCAGGCAGTCGGTGAAGCCGCCCGTGGACGCGCCGACATCCAGACAGACCCGGTCGCGAGGGTCCACCCCGAACGTCTCGAGCGCATGCCGCAGCTTCACGCCGCCCCGGCTGACGAAGGGGTGGTCCGGCCCACTGACCTCGATCGGCGCCTCCAGCGGGACCAGGGCGCCGGGCTTGTCCACGCGCTGACCGGCCGCGAAGACCTTCCCGGCCAGCAGCAGCCGCTGCGCCTCCGCGCGGCTGGCAGAGAGCCCTCGCTCCACCAGCAAGAGGTCCACGCGGCGCCGGGTGGCCATCAGGCCGCGCTTTCTCCCCGCCGCGGCTCCAGACGAGGCACCTTGACCAGGGCTTCCGCCGCCGCCTGGATCCTCTCTGTCGTGAGACCGTAGCGCGCCCGCATGCTCGCCTGGGTCCCCTGCTCCACGAGCACATCGGGGATGCCGAGACGAGTCACCTGGATGCCGCCGAGGTGCAGCTCCTCGAACAGCTCCAGCACCGCCGACCCGAACCCTCCCGCCAGCATGTGCTCCTCTACTGTCAGCACCCGCCCCACCCGGCGCGCCGCCTCCGGGATCAACACCCGGTCCAGCGGCTTCACGAAGCGGGGGTTGATCACGGCGGCCGAGATGCCCGCCTGCGCCAGACGGTCCGCCGCCTCCAGCGCCGGCTGCACCAGCGTTCCCAGGGGGAGGAGAAGCACATCGTCTCCGTTCCGGAGCAGCTCCGCGGTCCCCAGGGGATAGGCTCTGGCCTCCTGCTCGATCGGCACACCGTACCCCGCCCCTCGCGGGTAGCGCACGGCGGCCGGCCCGTCGCAGATGAGCGCCGTCTTCAGGCAGTGCTGCATGTCGTTCTCGTCCTTGGGGGCCAGAATGATCATGTTGGGCAGCGTCCGGAGGAACGCCAGGTCGTAGAGCCCTTGATGCGTGGGCCCATCGTCCCAGACGATCCCGGCCCGATCCATGGCGAAGACCACCGGCAGCCGCTGGAGACACACGTCGTGGACCACCTGGTCGTAGCCGCGCTGGAGGAAGGTCGAATAGATCGCCGCCACCGGCCGGAATCCCTGCGCGGCCAATCCGGCCGCAAACACGATGGCGTGCTGCTCGGCGATCCCGACGTCGAAGAATCGCGTGGGGTGTGCCTTCTGGAACTTGACCAGTCCGGTCCCCTCGGCCATGGCGGCGGTGATCGCCACGATCCGGTCGTCCTCGTCGGCCAGCCGGATGAGGGCCTGGGCAAAGGCCTCGGTGTAGCTCATGGGGGCGACCTTCTTTTTGAAGGTACCCGTCTCCACCTCGAAGGGGGCCGCACCGTGCCACTTCACGGCGTCGCCCTCCGCCGGGGCGTACCCCTTCCCCTTCGTCGTCACCACGTGCAGGAGCACCGGCCCCTTGAGCTCGGCCACGTTGTCCAGGGTGGTCAGCAGGTGATCCAGATTGTGCCCGTCGATGGGCCCGACGTATGTGAATCCCAGCTCCTCGAAGAGGACGCCGGACGTCACCAGGCCTTTCGCCATTTCCTCCATGCGCTTCGCCATATCCGCCACCCGCGGGCCGACCATGGGGATCTGTCCCAGCAGTTGGTGGCTCCCCGTACGGACCCGGGTCACCAGACGGCCGGTCAGCACCCGATTCAAGTAGGCGGAGACGGCCCCCACGTTCGGGGAGATGGACATGGTGTTGTCGTTCAGGACGACGAGGATGTCCCGCTTCAGCTCGCCCGCCTGGTTCAGCCCCTCCCAGGAGAGCCCCGAGGTGAGCGCCCCATCCCCCACCACCGCGACCACGCGGTACTGTTCTCCGGTGAGCGCGCGCGCCTCCGCCATCCCCACGGCCGCGGAAAGGGCCGTGCCCGCGTGGGCGGCCCCGAACGGGTCGTGCGGGCTCTCGTCCCGCCGCGTGAAGCCGCTGAGACCAGACTCCTGCCGAAGGCTGGAGAACCGGTCGCGCCGACCGGTGACGATCTTGTGCGCATAGGCCTGGTGGCCTACGTCCCAGAGGATCTTGTCCGTGGGGGAGTCGTAGACGTAGTGGAGGGCCAGCGTCAGCTCGACGGTGCCCAGGTTGGACGCCAAGTGTCCCCCGGTCTTGGCCACGGTCCGGATGATCAGCTCGCGAATCTCCTCCGCCACCTTGGGCAAGAGCGATCGGTCAAGCTTCTTGAGATCAGCCGGTGAATCGATCTTCTCCAGGTACACGCCATTCCCCTTCTCTCGGCGCTAGGACTACGAGCGCCGCTTCCCGACGTACTCGGCTAGCGCGGCCAGGACGGCCCCACCCTCTCCTAGGAGCCCCAGGGCCTCCGTCGCCTCCCGGAGAAGCCGGGCGGCGTCTCGTCGTGCGGTCTCCAGGCCGAAGACCGCCGGATAGGTCGCCTTCTTCTTGCGAAGGTCGCTGCCGGCCGTCTTCCCCATCTCCGCGCTGTTTCCTTCGATGTCCAGGATGTCGTCCACGATCTGGAACGCCAGGCCCAGCCTCTCCCCATATCGGGTGAGCGCCGCCAGGGCCGCCTCGTCCGCGCCGCCGGCCAGCGCCCCGACCCGCAGCGAGGCGCGGAGTAGCGCACCCGTCTTCTTCGCGTGCAGGGCGAGAAGGGTCTTTGGATCCAGCCTCTGCCCCTCGGCCTGGATGTCCATGGTCTGGCCCCCGACCATCCCGACGCTTCCCGCCGCCGAGGCGATCTCGGCGACGATCTGCAAGCGGCGCGGGGCCGGGACCCCCCCCGCGGCCGGGTCCGCCAGGACCTGGAACGCGTGGGTGAGCAGGGCGTCCCCCGCCAGGATGGCGACGGCCTCACCGTAGACCTTGTGGCAGGTGGGCCGCCCCCGCCGGTAGTCGTCGTCGTCCATGGCCGGCAGGTCGTCGTGCACCAGGGAGTAGGTGTGGATCAACTCCAGCGCCACCGCGGCCGGCATGGCGTCATCGAGTCTCCCCCCCACCGCCTCGCAGCCGAAGAGCGCCAGCATCGGGCGGAGCCTCTTGCCGCCGGCGAGCACGCTGTAACGCATGGCCTCGTGGATCGTGGCGGGTGGCACCTCCGCTCCCGGAAGCCATTGCGCGAGCGCCGCCTCCACCAGCGTCCGGCGCTCGGCCATGATGTCGGCCAGGGTTCGACCAGCGAGCAGGTCAGCCATCCGCCGCTCCTTCATCCCGCACCGCAAAGGGAATCTCGGCCTCCGTCCCATCCGGGGCCTTGGTCAGAAGATCCACCCGCCGCTCGGCGTCCTCCAGTCGGGCGGCGCAGAGTCGTGCCAGCCGGACGCCGTCTTCGAAGGCGCCGAGCGACGCCTCCAGGGGGAGATCGCCGGCCTCGAGCCGTCCCACCACGGCTTCCAACTGGCTCAGAGCCTCTTCAAACGTCGGCTCGCTCATCATCGTTCCTCGGAGGGGTGGATCCCCTGCACGACGCAGCGGAGTTCCCCGCGGTGGAGCCGCACCGCCACGTCCGTGCCCACCGCGACCTCGGCGGCGGCCTTCAGGATGCGGCGCTCGGGCAGGGCGAAGCAGATGCTGTACCCCCGCCCCAGAATACCCAGCGGGCTGAGGGACTCCAGGTTCGACGCCGCGCGCGCCAGCCGCGCGCCCCGGACGGTGCGAGACAGCTCCCACCACGCCGTGAGGCGCTGTCGGAGACCCTGCAGCCGCTCTCGCCGGCGGGCGAGCTGTGCGGCCGGGCTGAGAAGAGTCAGGTGGCGTCTCAGCATCTCCGCCCGCCCCCGCCGGACCTCGAGCAGATGCTGGACGGCCGCTTGGACTCGTGCCACCAGCTCGTCCACCCGCTGGCGCAACTCGTCACGCCGCGCCACCACCAGCTCCGCCGCCGCCGACGGCGTGGGGGCCCGAAGATCCGCCACAAAATCCGCGATGGTCACGTCGCTCTCGTGCCCCACCGCCGAGATCACGGGGATGGGGCTTGCCGCGATGGCGCGCGCCACCACCTCTTCGTTGAAGGCCCAGAGATCCTCCAGCGATCCCCCGCCGCGCGCCACGATCAGGACATCCAGATCCGTCCGGGACCCCAGACGCTTGAGGGCCGCCGCGATCTCCTTTGCCGCGCCTTCGCCCTGGACCGCCACCGGATGGATCAGGATCTCCAGACCCGGGAATCGCCGTCCGACGATCGTCAGCATGTCCCGGATCACCGCGCCCGTAGGCGAGGTGATGATGCCGATCTTCCTGGGGAGGAGCGGGAGCGGCCGCTTGCGGTCGGCGTCGAAGAGCCCCTCCGCCTCCAGCCTGGCCTTCAATTGCTCGAAGGCGAGCTGGAGCGCCCCGACCCCCTTGGGCTCCATGAACTCGACGTTGATCTGGTACTCCCCGCGACGCTCGTAAACCGTGAGCGTCCCGCAGACGAGGACCGCCAGACCGTCCGTCGGCTGGAACTTGAGCAGCCGATTGTTTCCGCGAAACATCACCCCCCGGATCTGAGCCTGGGCGTCCTTCAGGGTGAAATACATGTGGCCGGAGGTGTGGTGCTTGAAATTAGACAACTCCCCTTCCACCCAGAGGGCGGAAAAGCCGTCCTCCAGGACGGCTTTCACCTCGGCGGTCAGGGCGCCGACCGTATAGATGTGTCGCGCGGAAGGTGAGATCATTCGGGACCTTGTAACACGCGATCTTCTCGATTGTCAAACGCTTTAGCAGCCCACAGCCATCCCGCGGAGTCCGATCCTCTTTCGCGGCTCGCAGCTCGCGGCTCGCGCCCTCCTCTCTCGGCTCTCGGCTCTCGGCTCTCCGTCTCTCGACTCTCGGCTCTCGGCTCTCCGTCTCTCGACTCTCGGCTCTTGGCTCTTGCCTCTCGATGTGTTAGCGTCCTTACCCATGACGCGAGACGAGTTGACCGGCGTCGCCCAGGCGGCCGCCGCGACAGCATGTTTCTCGACGTGCGCGATTCTGGTCCGCTGGGCGGGCGAGCTCTCGCCGATGGAGGTCACCAGCCTCCGCATGCTCTTGGGCGCCGGCTTCGTCGGCCTGGCCGCCTGGGCCGTGCGGGAGCCGCTCAGAATCCCCGCGTCGGAGTGGGTCCGCATCATCCCCATCGGGCTCGTCGCCGCCCTGCACTTCCTTTGCTTCATCGCCTCCCTCTCTTTCACCTCCGTGGCGCACGCGCTCACACTCACCTACACCGCCCCGCTCTTCATCGCGGCCCTCTCTCGCCTCGTGCTCAAGGAGCCGCTCCCCCGGCGGACGCTTCCCGGCTCCCTCGTGACCTTGACCGGCGTCGCCGTGCTGGCCGGGTTCGAGCCCCGCCTCGACCGGGGCATGCTCTGGGGCGACGCGCTCGCCGTGGCCGCGGCGGCCTGTTACGCCCTCTACTCGCTCCTCGGCCGCCGCGAGCGGGCCCGCCTGCCCCTCTTGACCTATGCGGGGGGAGTCTACCTCGTCGTCGGGCTGGTCACCAGCCCCTTCGCCGCCGCCTTCGCGAGCTCCACCCATCCGGCGCGCGCCCTCGCCGCGGTGTGCGCCATGGCCCTGGTGCCCTCGGCCCTCGGCCATACCCTGTACAACGCGGCGATCCGGCGGCTGCACCCCAGCATCCCCAACCTCATCGCCACCCAGGAGGTGACGCTGGGGATCCTGCTGGCCTGGCTGCTCCTTGGGGAGGCCATCACCTGGAATGTGGCGGCCGGGGCGCTCCTCACGCTCCTCGGGGTCGGCCTCGTCCTCTGGTGATCCGGATTCACCTATAGTTGCCAAGTTGCCCGATTGCCCCGTTGCCCAGTCACTCAATTGCCCAATTGCCGAATCCACATCCGCCCTCTTGCCAACCCCCGCCTCCTTCGCGTATAAGTGGGGCGGGAAAGATCGGAGGTGAGGGCGGCATGCCGAACCTGTACACCATTCACTGTCCCGCGATCCCGGATCACCGGATGGGCTGGACGCCGATTCCGGCCCCCGATCAGTCTCTCCCCCTGATGGCACCGGGCAGGCCGGGGAAGAACCCCGACCTGGTGAAACGCTTGCAGCGCTGCCCGAGCTGCGTGGTCCGTTTCGTGATGAAGCCCTGACCCCTCGCAGGATCCGGAACGGCGAGGCCATTCCCCTCCCTGCGGCGGGACGGCATGACAAGGAGGCTCCGCGTGACATCTCGCATGATGGCAATGACCCTGTGCGTCGCCCTGATCGCGACCGGGTGCGCAAGCACGTCCCTCAAATCATACAAACCCAAGACCGACGACGAGACCCAGGTCATCTCCGTGCTGATGCGGATCTCGAGGGGGATGGAGAGCAAGTCGATGGAGACGCTCCTGCAGCCTTACGCCGACGACGTCTACATCGGGAACTTCCAGAAATACATCGGCGTCTCCAGCCCCGGGGCCCCGACCCGCGTCTCGAAGCTCGAGCTGGCCCAAGCCTATGTCCAGCTCTTCAAGTCGACCAAAGAGCTTTCCATGGATATCACGGAGTTCCGGCTGACCGTCTCGGGAGACCGGGCCGTCGCCGAGGGACGGCTGGAGATCCTCTACAAGATCGAGGCGGGGAGAAAAGAGGCCCGGTCGGATTACATCCGCGCCGATGTTACCTGGCGGCTGAAGCGCACCCCGCTCGGTTGGAAGATCGCCGAAGAAGTGTTCCAGTAACGCGACGAATCCGCCTCTCGATCAACCCATCCCCCGGCTTGTCGAAGGAGACTCTCATGACAAAGCGGCTTCTTTCGATCTTCTTCATCGGCCTCCTGGCGTCTTCCCTCTTGTCGGTCGGCGCGTTCGCCCAGGAAAAGAAACCGGCGGCCGGAAAATCCGCCAAGCTGAAGGTCGCCTTCGCCCTGCTCTCCACCATCCACGATCTGGGGTGGACCACGGCCCACTACCAGGGGATCGAATACCTGAAGAAGGAGATGAAGGACCAGATCGTGGTGGACTACACGGAAAACGTCCTGGCCGCCGACACGGAGCGGGTCGTCCGCAGCTACGCCAAGAGCGGCTCCGGCGTCATCTTCGGAACGACCTTCGAGCACATGGATCCCATGCTCATGGTGGCCAAGGATTTCCCCAACACGGTCTTCGAGCACTGCTCGGGCTACAAGACGGCCAAGAACCTGGGGAACTACTTTGCCCGCATGGAGCAGTCCGAGTACCTGGCGGGCTACACGGCCGGCCTGATGGGGTTCAAGAACGTGGGGACCGTCGCCACCCAGCCGATCCCTGAGCCGATCCGGGGAATCAACGCCTTCACGCTCGGCCTGCTCCGGGGCCTCAAAGAGGGCAACCACCCGCACGACCCCGCCAAGGTCAACACGGTGGTCTGGCTCAAGAAATGGCTGGATCCCATCAATGAAGTGGTCCTGGCCGAGACCCTGATCAATCAGAAGCACGACCTCATCCGCCAGATGGCGGACACCCCGGACTCCGCCAGGACGGCCTGCTACAAGAAGGTCCCGGCGATCGGATACGGGATGGACGTGAGGCGGTCCGGGGCCGACTGCGCCCTGGTCTCGACCACCTGGAACTGGGGCCCGTACTATGTGGACGCGGTGAAGCGGGTCATGGACAAGACCTGGAAGCCGCAAGAGATCTTCTGGGGCTTCAAGGAGAATCTGATCGGCCTTTCCTCCTTCCACGCCTCGGTCGGAAAGCCGGTCCAGCAGAAGGTGCTCGCCGAGCTCAAGAAGATGAAGGAGGGCAGGGACGACTCCTTCCTGGGCCCGATCAAGGATCAGGAAGGGAAGGTGGTCATCCAGGCGGGATCGCGCGCCACGGACAAGGAACTCCTGACGATGAAGTGGTTCGCCGAAGGCGTGGTCGGCAAGATCCCCGACTAGCCCGGGGCGGGCGAGGGCCGGGACTTCTTTCGGCCCTCGCCCTCGGCTTGTTGCGAGGTCAACGCATGACCAGACAGACGGAATATCTGGAGAGCGGCGAGCCGTTCGCCCTCCAGGTCCCCGGTCTCCCGTATCCGCTGCCGCTCCCGTGGGTCTGGCTCCCGGGAGAAGAGCAGGACGTCCGCATCGCGTCGCTCAACCTGGTCGGGAAGGTCCGCTGGAACGCCGACCTGGGGGCGCTCCTGGCGGGCCGGATTCGCGAGAGCGTTCCCGACTTCACCGATCTCTGCCTCATGACCGTGGTCGAGAAGGCCCTCCAGTTGGCCCAGGTGGTGGCCTCCGCTCTCGGCATGCCCGACATGGCCGTCGCTTACAACCGGGTCAAGCCGCACATGGAAGCCACGGGCCGCCCGGTGATCCAGGTGGGGACGGACTCGATCACCAGCGGCGGCAAGTTTCTGGCCCTCTACGAACGGGACATCAACCTGCTGGTGCAGAGGGGGTCGCGGGGGGTGATCCTCGTCGACGACGTGGTCACGACGGGCGGCACGATCCAGGGACTCGTCGATCTCCTCGACCAGGTGGCCCGCCTGAAGAACCTGCCCGGGCCCATTCCCCTCCGCGGCGTCTTCTGCGTGGCCGAAGAGGGGAAGCGCACCCGCGTCCTCCCCGCCCCGGTTCACGCCCTCGCGCGGCTGCCCGACCCCGTCCTCCGGCCGGGCACGCGGAAGCCCGATCCCCATCAGGGAAGGTTATGGCCACGACCCTGACCTCGATGCAGGGGATCACCAAGCGCTTCCCGGGCACTCTCGCCAACGACGGTATCGACCTCGAGATCGCGCCGGGGGTCGTCCACGCCCTGCTCGGCGAAAACGGGGCGGGGAAGTCCACCCTGATGAACATTCTCTCCGGCCGCTACCGGCCGGACGCCGGAGAGATCCTGATCGGCGGGACCCCGGTCCGGTTCCATTCCCCCAGGGACGCCCTGCGGGCCGGGATCGGCATGGTCCATCAGCACTTCCTGCTGGTGGCGAACCAGACCGTGGCCGAGAACCTCGCCTTGGGCCACGAGACGCCGCGGGCGATTCTTCACTGGTCGCGGATCGAAGACGAGGTGCGGAGGCTGTCCGAAGCCTACCGGCTTCCCCTCGACCCCCGCGCCCGCATCGATGAGCTCTCCCTTGGGCAGCAGCAGCGGGCGGAGATCCTGAAGCTCCTGTACCGGCAGGCGGACATCCTCATCCTCGACGAGCCGACGGCGGTCCTCACCCCGGGGGAGATCGACGAGTTCTTCGCCACCCTGCGGCGGATCGCCCGCGAGGGCCGCTCGATCATCTTCATCACCCACAAGCTCGAAGAGGTGATGGAGATCGCCGATCGGATCACCATCTTGCGGCGGGGGCGCCGGGTGGCCGATCTCACGCCGGCCGAGGTAGACAACCGCCGTGAGCTGGCGCGGCTGATGGTGGGACGGGAGGTCGTCCTCCGGGTGGACAGGACGCCGGTCTCCCCCGGCGAGACGGTGCTGGAGCTGCGGGACTGCTCCGGCCATGACGCCCGGGGACATCCCGCCTTCCAGCACCTGAGCTTCGCCGTCCGCCGGGGCGAGATCTTCGCCATCGTGGGCGTGGCCGGAAACGGGCAGCACGACCTCGTGGCGGCCATCACCGGATCGCGGCCGCTCTCCACCGGGCAGCTCCTGATCTTCGGCAAATCCCACGGGGCGGGCCGGCCGCTCCCCATGGACCGGATCGCCTACATCCCCGAGGACCGGGCGGGGATCGGCTCCCTCCCCGGCCTGGACCTCGCCGACAACCTCCTCCTCACGACCTATCCCAGGTTCTGTCGGTGGGGGGTCTTCCGGCGGGCCGTCGCCCGCCGCTGGGCGGCGTCACAGCTCGACCGGTCTCAGGTGGTCGCGCCCAGCCTCACGGCCTCGGCGCGTCAGCTCTCGGGCGGCAACCTGCAGAAGCTGATCCTCGCGCGGGAGCTGTCGAGACGGCCGGAACTCATCATCGCCGAGCAGCCCACCCACGGCCTCGATATCGGGGCGACCATGGACGTCTGGGACGAGCTGCTCCGGCAGCGCGCCCGCGCCGGGATCCTGCTCGTCTCGGGCGACCTGCGCGA
>JAPLLC010000021.1:12442-19952 GCA_026387775.1 Candidatus Methylomirabilota bacterium
GGCGACCTGCGCGAAGCCCTGTCCCTCAGCGACCGGATCGCCGTGATCTTTCGGGGGCAGTTGATGGGGCTCTTCTCCACCGACGACGAAGACGCCATTGCCGAGATCGGGCCGATGATGGCGGGCGTGGTGCAGGCGTCATGAGGCTCACCCTCGAGCGTCGATTGGTCCCTTCGCAACGGGCCGTCTGGGTGGGGCAGACCGTCGCCGTGCTCCTCGCCTTCGCCATGGGGGGCGCGGTGCTTCGGCTGGCCGGCGCCGATCCCCTTGCGGCCTACGCCGTCATGGCCGAGGGCGCCCTCGGAAGCCTGCACAACGCCTCCGAGGTCGTCGTCAAGGCGATTCCGCTCATGCTCTGCGGTCTGGCGGTCGCGGTCGCGGCCCGCATCCAGATCTGGAACATCGGCGGCGAAGGCCAGCTCGTCCTGGGAGGAATCGGGGCCGCGGGCGTCGCCCTCTTCCTCTCCCCGCATCTGCCGCCGGCCCTCGTGCTCCCGCTCATGCTGGCGGCCGGCTTCCTGGCGGGGGGTCTCTGGGCGCTTATCCCCGGCTTCCTGCGGGCGCGTCTCGAGGTGAACGAGATCCTCACCACGCTCATGCTCAACTACGTCGCCATCTTCTGGCTGGAGCATCTGTATTTCGGCCCGTGGCGCGATCCCATGGGGATGGGATTCCCCGGTACGGCCATCTTTCCGGAGACGGCCTGGCTCCAAAGGCTTCCGGATACCCGGATCCACCTCGGCCTCATCTTCGCCCTGCTCGCCGCTCTTCTCTTGCACTGGGCCTTGTCCCACACCCGCTGGGGATACGAGATCCGCGTGATCGGCGAGAACCCGCGCGCCGCCCGGTACGCCGGCATCCACATCAGCCGCCACATCCTCTGGGTGATGCTCGTCAGCGGCGGTCTGGCGGGAGTCGCGGGGATGGCCGAGGTGTCGGGGATCCATTATCGGCTGCAGCAGGGGCTGGCCGTGGGGTACGGCTACACCGGGATCATCGTGGGATGGCTGGGGAGGCTCCATCCCGGGGGCATCCTCGTCGTGTCCCTCTTCATCGCCGGGCTCCTGGTCGGCGGAGATCAGTTGCAGGCGGTCATGCACCTGCCCTCGTCCGTCGGGCTGGTGCTGGAGGGGACTCTGCTGTTCTTCATCCTGGGAAGCGATTTCCTCTCCCGGTACCGCCTCACGTGGCGGGAATAGACCCATGGACGCCGAGAGCCTGGCATTCATCCTCTCCATCGCCATCCGGTCGAGCGCGGCCGTCCTCTTCGCCGCCATCGGAGAGGTGTTCACCGAGCGGGGCGGGATCCTCAACCTCGGCGTCGAGGGGATGATGCTGATGGGGGCGCTGAGCGGATTCGTGGCCGCCCACGCCTCGCACAGCCTGGCGCTCGGCCTCTTGGCGGCCATGGCGGCAGGAGGCGCGCTGGCGCTCGTCCACGGCTTCTTCACCATCACGCTGCGGGCCAATCAGGTGGTGTGCGGCCTGGCGCTGACCATCCTCGGCATCGGCCTGTCGAGCTTCCTCGGCCGGCCGATCATCGGAACGGTCGGGATGCGGTTCACCCCGTGGCCGATCCCGCTCCTCCAGGACATCCCCCTGCTGGGGCCGGCTCTCTTTCAGCAGGTTCCGCTGATCTATATGGGTTACCTCCTGGTCCCGGCGGCGTGGCTCTTCCTCTTCCATACTCGGCCCGGCCTGAATCTCAGGTCCGTGGGTGAGAATCCGCAGGCCGCGGACGCCACCGGGATTCCCGTCAACCTGATCCGGTACGGCTGGACCGCGTTCGGAGGGGTGATGGCGGGTCTGGGGGGAGCCTACCTCTCGCTCGCCTACACCCCCGGCTGGAAGGAGAACATGTCTGCCGGCCAGGGCTGGATCGCCATCGCCATGGTCATCTTTGGCCTCTGGAACCCGTGGCGGGCGGCCCTGGGCGCCCTGCTCTTCGGCACGGTCAACGCCTTGCAGTTCGCCTTCGAGGTGCGACAGATCACCCTGATCCCCTCCTACATCCTTCGCATGCTCCCCTATCTCTTCACCATCGCCATCCTGGTCATCATCACCCGGTCGAAAGGAATCCGCAGACGTACCGCCGCCCCGGCCGCCCTAGGCCTCCCGTTCGAGCGGGAAGAGTTCTGAGCGCATCCGCCCCCCGAAGCAAGGCTCCCCTGAGTAAAGAAACCTGGCTGAAGAAGCGATCAAGTAGTTGGCTGATGGATCCGGTAGGACAGCGAGAGGATGATGGTGCCGGGGGAGCGGCACCCGCGAGACAGGGCGAAGCTCTGGCGGCTCGAATCATGCGCGCTGCCTCCGATTTACGGAAAGGCCTGTATACGGGACGTTGCTTCTTTCATTGCCTTTTGCGTTTCGTCTCCTGCACCAGGAGCGAGTCCCAGTGGGTGTGCGCGGCCCGGCCGCGCTGGGCGGCCTTGACGATGGAAGGCGCCCCGACCCCGAGCCAGTCCCGCAATGCCACGCCCGGATAGCCGTAGCGCTCGATGGCGAGGTACGCAATCCCCTCGCGGGCGCGCGCGACGCTGGCGCGCCGGCTCCCCTGCCGGAGGGCGGCGGGCGCGATGCCGGTCGCGCGACAGATGCGGGCGACGAGCGTGGGCAGGGCCATCCGGGGGGCTCGCCCTGGGTCCGCCCGCTGCACGGCCTGGCGCATCGCCTCCACGAAGTCGGTGCTCCCGAGGATCCGCTCATCCCCACCGTAGGCCTCCCGCCCCCGACGGAGGGCGGCCACGGCGGCCCATCCCCCCTGGCCGGTAGGCGACCCGCGCGCGGGCCGGGGTCGGCCCGAACTGGCGCAGGATGGTCCGCGTGTCCTGCCAGGGGCGCGGCACGGTGCCCAGCAGGGCGCTGTGCCCGGTCCAGGGATAGGGGCCCAACCGGCGGAGATCCGGGACCCCCTGCGCCCGCAGGGGATTCAGGTGGAGGTACCGGACCAGCTCCAGGAGGTAGGCCTCCGCCTCCACCACGATGGACTTGTAGCGGTTCTGGACCAGGTGGCCCACCCGCTTATGGCGGCGATTGAACGCCCCCCGCACGGCGGGGTGAGGAGGGCGCGCATGCTCCGGGGGAGCGGCCGCCTCCCCGTCCGGACCAGGAGATGGGCGTGGTTGGGCAGGAGGGCCCAGGCGAAGACGGTGAGGGCCCCGGTCTCCACGAGAGTCGCCAGGCGGGTGATGAAGTCGGCGCGATCGACGTCATCCCGGAACAGGGCTGTCCGCTCGATCCCCCGCACCATGACATGGTGTAGGGTGTCCGGGGCGTCCAGGCGGGCTTGGCGCGGCATCACGCGGGGGAGAGTACCAGAAGGCAATGAAAGAAGCGACGTCCCGTATTACACCGCGAAGGCGAAGGGGCGACCATCGCGCAGACGAATGTGATACGGCTGCTTGCGCGCTCCTTCCTTGTGCCACTCGTAGAAGCCATCCGCGAGGACAAGACAGCGGCGGTCGTGGAAGGCGTGACGGAAGGCGGGCTTGGACGCCACCGACTCGGCGCGGGCGTTGATCAGGCGATTCCCGATTGATGGGTCTTTCGCCCAGGAGGGAACCAAGCCCCAGCGATGCAGGTGGGCCTCCTGGCTGGCCTGCGGGGAGGGTTGCACGACGACCAGCACTTCTTGCGTGGGCGCAATGTTGTAGCGGGGCGTCCAGGGCGGGACGGTGGCGAGATTACACTGGGCGGCGAGATCGGTTGCTGTTGCGCCAAGCGTAAAGCGGCCACACATGATGGTCAACTACCTCGCTGTCGGTGTCTTTGCCCTCAGCCGCGTGATCTCGTCCAGGACCCCGGCCTGGGTCAAGACTCCCATTCGCTCCAGCTCGGCGGTCAAGGTAACGGCGAATGTCGTCGTCTTCCCGCCCTTGCCCTTAGTGTTGACCAGGGCAAACGTCCTCATGGTTGCGACCAGATCGCCTTGCCGTTCTCATCGAACAGGACCAGCCCCGGCCCGGCCTTGTCCACGCCCAGCCCCACGCGGGGGTTGCCAGTCTCGTCGGCCAGGACCAGCCTCGGCCCGACTTTGCTCACGCCCAGCCAGGCGCGGGGCCTGCCGGTCTCGTCGGCCAGGGTCAGCCTCGGCCCGTCCTTGCTCATACTCAATCCGGCGCGGGGTTTACCGTTTTCGTCTTCAAGAATGAATTGAGTAGCCCGGATCACTTTCGGTCCGATGTTCGCCCCCTGGGCCTGAGCGGTCGGTGTGATTGTCCCCAATGACCAGGCTAGGACCCCCACGACCCCGAGCCCCACGGCGACCAGCAACCAGCGATTGCGGCGTTTCTCGGCGAACAATTCCCGTTCCAGCTTCTCCAACCGTTCTTCAGTGTCCATACGTTCCGCTCCTCTCAGTTGCGGACGTGGTCTTCCGCCTCGCGTTCCCTTTGCGGCCCTACGCCCTTATGGTCGGTCACCCTGTCGCGTCTACTCCCGAAGCCTCCCATGGCAGCCACTGTATGTTGCTGTAATGGGGGACGTTGCCACGTTCGTCACTTTCAAGTGAATTCGTCCTGCTCGGTCACCCGTAGGAGCGGTGGCGAACGGCTCATGCGGCAGGCAGGCTGCCGGGAGCGGGTCTGACCTCAAGCGACCAAATCCTCGCACACCCGGAAAACACAACGGCCCTCGGCGACCTGGGCTGTCGCAAAGGGCCGGACGTTGATACGGTCGGACTGCCTACCTTCACCCCTGCTCCTCCTGCCTGGCTCATGCGGGAGGTTCACGAACAATCCACTGCACCATAGTGCCGCTCGCCCGGACCGGTCAAGCGAAATCCAGGCCCCGATGGGGTGACGGGGGAGCGGCACCCGTGAGACAGGGCGAAGCTTTGGCGGTTCGAATCTTGCGCGTTGCCTCCGATTTCCGGAAAGGCCTGGCCTGCTCCCAACCGTCCTCAACGACTCTCTGCAAACCCAAAGAGGCGCGCGGGATTTCGCCAGAGCACGCGCTCTACATCCGTCGGGTGTTGATGAACGGCCAATCCGAGCCCCAGACACAGCGGTCGAGCCCAAACGCATCGACAATATACGGGACGTTGCTTCTTTCATTGCCTTGTACGTTTCGTCTCCTGCACTAGAAGCGGGTCCCAGTGGGTGTGCGCAGCCCGGCCGCGCTGGGCGGCCTTGACGATGGAGGGCGCCCCGACCCCGAGCCAGTCCCGCAATATACGGGACGTTGCTTCCTTCATTGCCTTGCGCGTTTCCTCTCCTGCACCAGGAGCGGGTCCCATTGGGTGTGCGCGGCCCGGCCACGCTGGGCGGCCTTGACGATGGAGGGCGCACCCACACCGAATTACGTAATGAAAGAAGCAACGTATTACGTAGCTCGGCGGCCAACTTCAGAGTCATGATACGGAAAGGCACAAGTTCATCTGAAAAACGCTGGCTTATCTCAAGCAAGTCCTCGGCGTTTGACCAATACATCGCAGGCATGTGGAGAGAAAGGAGCCCTAGGCCGATTCCGCTTGTTCCTAATCGTGCTTGACTCCTCTCTCTCCCCGGAGGTAGCCTCCAGGCACCTACCACAAACGTATGATGCGAAACGGGAAAGGGAGGCTGCAATGCTCAGGATGCCGCTCTCCATCTCAGAATAGCGCGACCCCCTGCGACCCTTCGTGTCGCGGAGGGTTTCTCTGTCTCCAAAAGAAGTGAGAAGCGCCAAGGCGACGATGTTTGGCACCTCACCCATTCCGAGGAATCTTAGATGCGGCGTCATGCGCTCCAACTATTCTACGGAACTCTGCTCATCCTCTGTCTTGGCCTGGCGGTCATGTGGCTCTCGGCACGCAAGGAGCAATCCGGCTCGAAGAGCCACGATGACTCCGGAGGCGCGCCGGCGAGTATCGAAGTCGAGAACGCCTTACGGAAGACATTGACGTTGATCGCGGACGCGGAAGAGCAACGAACCGTCAAGGAAGGCCATCAAGCGTGGGCGTCCTCGCGCGCCATCCACTGCAAGGTGTTGGGGAAGATGGAGGACCCAGCCAAAGTTCCGGGCCAACCCAGTGCCGCAGAGGCCTGCTACGCGGCTATGGACAAACAGCGAGTAGAAGCCCTCAGAGATATGCGGATTCCGTTACTGCTGGCCCAACGACCGCAGTCCGCCGTCGGTCAGTTGGGAATCGGGTTGGCTATTGCGCTCGACAAGAACAGGATGCCGGACGGCGTGGCGGTCGCCGGGACCGGTTGGCTGGCCGCGCTCGGGATGATGGAGGGCCCCGTCGAACTGTACGACCTCGCCACTAGCCAGCGTCTGCGCTCGTTCGGCGCCGAGAAATACTCCAGCAATTTAGCCTTCAGCGCCAACGCCCGACTGCTGTTTACGGGCAGCCGCCAAGTGCGCGGATTGAAGATATGGGACGTGCACGCCGGTGATCTGCTGAAGGAACTGAATGAGGTCACGGGGCCCTTCGTTCTCTCTCCCGACAATCGCTCCCTGTTCTTCAGTAATGCCCAGCACGGCCTGGGAGTCTACGATCTGGTGGCGGGCAGGATGGTGGGGATGTACTACGCAGCGGGGGGATCGCTACGGTCCTTGGCCATTGATGACGCGGGCAAACGCATCGCCGCGAACACTCACGATGGAATACTCACGGTGTGGGAGGTGGTCGCCGGTAGACACGACATCGCCCTCTTGCTCTCCAAGATCGCAGAAGCGCGAGTACCGTCCGGTGAGCAAGCCTCCGCCTACGCGTTTTCGGTTGATGGCGCACATCTTTTCGCCGCCACCCCTCAAAGCCGAATCGAAAAATGGAGCGTTCGTGATCTGCAGCGCCAAGAGTCGCTGCAACTGGGTCGCATAGTCGCGGGTCGGGTCGAGCGGCTGCCCGGGAGCGATGTATTGGCCCTCCCTCTCCAATCAGCGCCGGGATCTGATGTGTCGGTCCTGGTGGTGGACCCCGCGTTGCGCCGCGGAATCCTTCTCGATCAGGGTCCAGTGGGACGCACCATAATCGCGCCGGTCCCGGGAAGACACTCGTTGATCGCCGCCACGCAGCGCGACCTGCGGTCGATCGAGTATCCCGAAGTCAAACAGTTCAAGCCTCTGGTCGAACTTTTCCCGCCGATACCGGAAACCGCCTCCCGGCCCTCCAAGTACGGTGGGACTTCGCTGCCGATGCTGAAAGACCTCCCGCAAAATGCTCGCATCGAAGCCATCGGGGTTTACGAAGGGCCACGGCCGGCCGGGGCAGACTCCCGAAGTGGAGCTGCGCGATTTGCTGGAACGGTGCAAGTCCTTGTGGGTTCGACCGACCGACCGCTCGTGCTTGTATTCTCCTCCTATGAGCCCGTGACCTGGAGCATCTCGCCCAGCGCAGGCGCATCCATCAAACATATTCTCTTGAGCGGACCTAGAGAGAGCGAGGTTGTAGGGGTCCGCGACCTGGAGATAACGCGCATGAGCGGCGCCGTCGCCTATCGGTTCGGCTCGGACGGCTATGCGCGGCTCGATCTTATGGTGCGACAATACGTGGGGCGGTCAATCGAGCGATTCCAGGGAAGCT
>JAPLLC010000021.1:19985-35152 GCA_026387775.1 Candidatus Methylomirabilota bacterium
AAGCTATACGGGAGAGCGCTTCTCGGTCGGACCAGTAGATGCTACCGGGACAAAGAGCGGTGTCTTCAGGTGTCAGGACGCCACCGGACAGGTCACCTTCAGCGACCGACCTTGCGAGGGGACCCGCGCGCAACCGATGAGCGATGGGGCGCCGGCGAAGTTTGAAGTGAACAGGCTGATGCCGGGACAGTTCCTCGAACCGCCGCCTAGCGGTGGTTCGGTTCCGTTGGAGGGAGGGAAGCGATCTCTCCGGTGCGGCAACAGCACAATCATTTGCAAACCATCGGACTTGGTGATCTGTGGTGGCCGGCGCATTCCCTGCGAATGAGTGAAACAGGGCTGTGCTTTCCGATTATTGGAACTGTTCGTTCCGATTGACCTTCTGGACGATCTGCCTGCGTTTGGTCACCCGCTCTTCGCCGAAAGAATCTGCCATGTTAACACAACCCGAGTCTGCTGGCGGGTGCGTAGCGGGCAGAGCGGTACCGGCCGGCCTTGCGCTTGAGTTTCCCGGGACATGACCTGATCGGCTGGCGTGCGAATCGAGCAGCGGAAGCGATACCCCATGTCTCCATTATGGTGCCGGGGGACGGCACCCGCGAGACAGGGCGAAGCTCTGGCGGATCGAATCGTGCGCGTTGCCTCCGATTTTCGGAAAGGCCTGGCCTGCCACCAATTACCCTCAACGACTCTCTGCAAACCCAAAGAGGCGCGCGGGATTTCGCCAGAGCACGCGCTCCACATCCGCCGGGTGTTGATGAACGGCCAATCCGGGCCCCAGACACAGCGGTCGAGCCCAAACGCATCGACAATCGCGCCGACGAACTGTGTGACGTCCTCGTGCGGGAAAGGCCGTACGGATTATTTCAAGACTCCCCACAGGCTATTGTAATCGTCGGTCCAGACGCGGAAGTTTGGCTGAGCAACCAGTGCCTTGCCGGCGTCACGGATCTGCGCGGACTCGAGCAGCCTGCGGTTCTTCGTCACGAGGATCTGGTCGGTGGCCGAAAGCCAGTAGTCGGCCCCCTCCGCGCTGTGCGGGGTGTCGGAAATCAGCACCGCAGCCAGGCCGTACTCCCGTGCGAGGCTCGCCACCACCGGTGCGATGTCGATGAAGCGGTTGGTGGCCTGGAACGCCAGCACGCCGCCCGGTTTCAAGTGCCGCACGTACACCGCCATCGCCTCCCGGGTCAGAAGATGCATCGGGATCGAGTCGCCCGAGAACGCGTCCATCACCAGCACGTCGAACTGCTGGCTCGGTTCGCGCTCCAGACTCAGCCGCCCGTCGCCGAGCACGGCTTCGATCTTGGCCGGGCTTTCGGTCAGGAAGGTGAACTCGCGCCTGGCGAGATCGAGCACCTGCGGGTTGATCTCGTAGAATCGGAACGTGTCCCCCTTGCGCGCGTGCGCGACCATCGAGCCCGCGCCGAGTCCGATCACCCCGACTCTTCGCGACGGATCGGGCAAGCTCGCGAAGAGCCGGCCGTAGCCGCTGGTCGGGCCGAAGTAGCTGCTCGGTCTGAAGCGCATCTCGGGGTCGAGCAACTGACCGCCGTGCATGATGTCGCCATGCACCATCGAGCGGAACGGCACCGGATCGCGGTATTCGAGCGTGCGAACCACGCTGTAGAAATTGCGCATCATCACGCGCGAGCTGGCGACCTGGTAATCGACCGCCTTGCCCGCCCCCCACGCCGTCGCGCCGACCACTGCCGCCGACGCCACGACCGCCCACCAGGCGATGCGGACGGTGCGATAGAGCAGCAGCAGCGCGCACGCGACGAGCCCGATGGCCAGCTCGAAGTAGCCCGTCAATACATAGGGCGCTACCAGTCCGACCAGCAGCCCACCGATGGCGCCGCCGAGCGAGATCATCAGGTAGTAGGTCGTCAGGTAGCGCGGCGCCGGCTTGAGCAGCGCCAACTCGCCGTGGCAGAACATGCAGCAGACAAACAGCCCCGCGAGATACATCGGGATCACGAGCTTCAGATCGAGCGAGTCCGCATACCACGCCATCACCGGCAGCAGCACCGCGGCAAGCGCGAGGAAGACGTTCCGCCGATACCAGCGCGGACGGTCAAAACACAGGATGAACGTCGCGAGGTACAGGCTCAGCGGGAGGATCCACAGGAAGGGCAGCGACGCAACGTTCTGGCAGATGTGGTTCGTCACCGCAAGCAGCAGGAACGAGGCCATCGCTGCGAGCGCGAGCCAGGTCAGCAGCCGCACGCCGCGGGGCGCCGGCTCACCGGAGGCCGCGGCGGCTTGCCCCGGAGCGGTGATGGTCGCCCCGCTGCGCGCACCGGCAATGGCAGCGTAGCCGCACGACAGCACGAAGAGCGCGTAGAACCACGACCAGACGATCGACTGCGTGCCGGTCGACACCCACGGCTCGATCATAACCGGGTACGCCAGCAGCGCGAGCAGCGACGCCAGATTCGACAGCGCGAATAGCCGGTACGGAACCGCGTGCTCGAAGCGCCGCGTGAACCACACCTGCAGCAGCGGACTGGTGGTCGACAGCAGGAAGTACGGAAGCCCGATGGTGAGCGCCAGCAGTCCGAGGATTCGCCAGCTCGGATTCTCGCCCCCCTGCGGCTTCCACGCCGCATCCGGCGTGATGGGCAGCACCAGCAAGCTCAGCGCGAGCAGGGCGACGTGCAGCACGACCTGGCGCCTCGGCGTCAGGCGGCGCGTCGTCAGGTCGGCGTAGGTATACCCGACCAGCAGGACCATCTGGAAGAACACCATGCAGGTCGCCCACACCGCAGCCGATCCGCCAAACCACGGCAGGATCTGTTTGGCGATGATGGGTTGCACCAGAAACAGCAGGAAGGCGCCCAAGAAGATGGCGCCGGCGTAAGGAATCATTGCGGCTCTTACTGCGTGGGGGGCGGGTCGAACTCAGGCGGCAAAGCTTGCGGGCCGGGGATGATCCCGGCGATGTCTGGGTCTTCGCCGGTCCTTGGGGAGGCGTTTGCCCGGCGGTCCTTGGTTTCGACCCGACGAGCGTCCTTTTCCTTCCGTTTTTCCTGTCGGGCCTTTTCCTTCGCCCGCTTCTGAAAGCTCGGCCGTGAATCCTTGCCCATTACTTCACTCCCGAAGCTGACCTCTCGCGTCCTTCCCTGGGGGTCGGCGGCCTGCCTTTCGATGGCCCCAGGTCCGAAGCGCGAGCATCACTCCTCGTCTTTGTTATCCGACGTCTCGCGTGCCCAGAAGGCGACATCATCCGCCCCCTGATCGTCCTGGGAATCGTCCACGCCTCCAGCGAAGAACTGGCCCCTAGTGAGCTCGCGCAAGGGGCCCTTGGGTGCCCGCTCTCCTCTCGAGCTGGCGCCCCTGGGCTTGCGCTTGCCTCGCGGCACGGCGTCCGGGCCAAAGGTCCGCGTCGGCTGGTCCGGCCGCGGCGCCCCTTCCCTTTCCCTCGGGACCGGCCCGCCCGACCGGCCTCCCTGGGCAAACGCGTTCGGCCTGGGAGCAGCCCCCTCTTCCCGGGGGCGGGCCTCGTTGACCACGAGCGGCCGCCCCTTAAACACTTGCTGATGAAAGCGATGGATAGCCTCTTCCGCCTGGGCGGCGTCGCTGAACTCGACAAAGGCAAACCCTCTCGGCTTGCCAGTCTCCCGGTCGGTAAGAAGCCGTACGGACAACGGCTTTCCGCTTGCCGAGAAGAACTCCACCAACTCGGCCTCCGTCACATCGTACGCCAGGTTTCCCACGAAGAGTCGAACCGACATCAATCCCCCTATCGAGCGATCTTCGTGACGTTTTCCGCCGCCGGGCCCTTCTGTCCCTGCACGATGTCGAACTCCACGCGATCCCCCTCCGCCAGCGACTTGAACCCCTCGGCCCGAATCGCCGAGTGGTGGACAAAGCAATCCTTCTGGTCCCCGTCCGGCGTGATGAAGCCGAAGCCCTTGCTGTCATTGAACCACTTCACAGTTCCAACGTTCCGCATAGCGACACTCCCTTCGTCTGGTACATTTCAGGACACAAAAAAGGACCCTTCTCTTGTCGGGTCCTTCTTGGACCTGCCGTAACAACACGCCAATGTGGCGGTTTGAGATGGCGAACTATCTCAGACCACGTCGGCCCTGTCAATAAATTTCCCACATCCGCATCCAGGGGCGGAAGAAGGTCTTGCGGACCACAGCCCCAGGATGATCTCCTTTTCCAGAAGCCTGCTGTCGCTCGCATACCCACAGCAAACACCGCTAGTCATGGATCAGGCGGATGGTGTCCCCGGGATCGGTCGGGGGCTTGGCCGCTGTCGATGGCTCGCGTTCCACCCCGCTGTCGCCGTCGCCGGCATCGAGAAAGAGGCTCGTCTCCAGGCCGTGCTGCCGCGTGTACAACTCGAAGTAGCGGCCGCGCGCCGCCAGGAGCGCCTCGTGGGTCCCCCGCTCCGCGATGCGGCCCTCCTCGATCACCAGGATCTGCTCCGCGCGGCGGATGGTGGAGAGCCGGTGCGCGATCACAAAGGTCGTCCGCCCTCGCATGAGATGGGCCAAGCCGTCCTGGATCAGGGCCTCGGATTCCGAATCGAGGCTGGAGGTGGCCTCGTCCAGGATCAGGATCCGCGGATCGGCGAGCAGGGCGCGGGCGATGGAGACCCGCTGCCGTTGGCCCCCGGAGAGCCGGACCCCCCGCTCGCCCACGAGCGTGTCGTACCCCTGGGCACAGCGCTCGGCAAACTCGTCCACCCGCGCAATCCGGCACGCGTCGAGGATCTGGGCGTCGGAGGCGTCGGGGCGGGCGAACCCCACGTTCTCCCGGATCGTGCCGTCGAACAGAAACGTCTCCTGAAGCACCACGCCCAACTGGGTACGATAGGCGCCGAGCTGGACGGTGGCCAGATCCACGCCGTCGACACGCACCATCCCTGTCGTCGGCGCATGGAACGCCGCGACGAGCCCGATGATGGTGGACTTCCCGGCGCCCGAGGGGCCGACCAGTGCGGTCACGGTGCCGGGGGCGGCGCGGAAGGACACCTCGTCGAGCACCTCCTTGCCTCCCTCGTAGGCGAAGCGCACCCGGTCGAATGCCACGTCGCCGCGGAGCGTGGAAATCGCCACGGTCCGCCGCGGATCCGCCTCCTCCGGCCGCTCCCGGAGCACCTCGCGCGTCCGCTCCAGCCCCGCGAGCGCCTCGGACAACTGCGTGCCGATGCTCACCACCTGGAAGATCGGCGCCACCAGGAACGCCAGGAACGCCGTGAACGTCACAAACCCGCCCAGGGTCAGCGCGCCGGCGAAGATCTCCCGGGCGCCGACATACATCACCACCGCCCCCACCGCCCCCATGAACAGGGTGCCCGACAGGCTCATGCCCGCGATCACGGTCAACGATTGAAGCACATTGTCCAGCAAGCGCTGCACCCCGCCCGCGAAGACCGCGGCCTCCCGCGCTTCCGCGTGATACCCCTTGACCACCCGCACGCCGCTGAGGGATTCGGTCAAGCGCCCCGTGACCTCCGCAGTGATCTTGCCGCGCGTCCGGAAGATCGGCCGGACGGTGCGGAACGACCTGCGCAGGACGAGGCTGAACGCCAGGACGAAGGCCAGGGCCACGCCGGTCAGCAGCGGGCTGATGCGGAGCAAGATCCCGAGCGCGAAGACCGCGGTCAGTAGGCCCCCGAGGAACTCCACCAACCCGGTCCCGAGGAGATTCCGCACGCCCTCGACGTCGGTCATGATGCGGGAGACCATGGCCCCGCTCTTGTTCGCGTCGTAGTAGGAGACGGGCAGGCGGCCGATGTGGGCCTGCACGGTCCGGCGCAGCTCCGCGATGAGCCGCTGGGCGGCCTTGGAGAGCACCTGGGTCAACGTGAAGGACGTCGCGCCCTGCACCGCGGTGGCGAGGACCACCGCCAGCACCAGCGGCCCGAGCAGGTCGTGCCGCTGGTGGCCGATGATGTCGTCGATCAAGAACTTGGTGGAGGCCGGCAAGACCAGCCCCGAGAGGCGATTGACGACCATCAACACGAAGCCGACTGCCAGCAGGTGGCGGCGGGGACGGATCAGCCCCGCGATCAATGGCCAGAGCGCCCGCAGTCGGTCCGGGGCGGCCGCGCGCTTCGATGGCGTGCTCGCATCCATTGGTATCCGCCTGGAGTGCATCGGTGGACCTCAGCATCCTGAGAAGGAGCCGGACTGGCAATGCGCCCCCCGGCTCCGGCCCGACCCCGCGTGTACCCCTCTGCCAGTCGGGTGAGATGTGCGGTACGCCACTCTAAGCGGCCAGCGGTTTCACGTCAACCCACCGCATGTGGTCGATTCGGACCTTGGCCGCCATCCCTCCTCCTCGATCACGCCCGCCCTCCAGCACGAAGGTCCGCGCGAGTCGCCGCTGCGTGGGCCGCTCGAACGAACTAGTTGTCCCCTTTCGCGTTGACACGCGTGATGCCGAGCGATACGCTCCCACCCGAGCCACCCTGGAGATCTTCCGATGCCGGGGAGCGTTTCTCCGCCCGATTCTCCGCCAAGCAGTGCGGACCTTTGAACCTCTGAATCGGGGTTCTGATCCATGCCCATCAATACGAGGGCTCGATGAGGGATACGTAGGAGTCGTCGAAGGGGCGTCCCCATGAACACCACGAATCCACCCAGCGGCGATCCCGTGCCCCCACAAGGTATTGCCTCCCCTGACTTCCCCGACGCTCTTCTGCCCACCCAGAGCGTTCGCAGTATCGTCTTATCGTATGTTTTGCTGGCCACTCTCTGGATCCTGTTTTCCGACCAACTCCTCGCCACCGTTATCGCGGACCCGGATGTGCGGGTAAGATGGTCCACATACAAGGGACTGGCGTTCGTTCTGGTGACCGGCGCCATGCTGTATGCGCTCATCAACCGGCTGGTGGCGCGATTGCAACGGTATCAACTGCTGGCCGACGAGGCGCGCGACATCGTGCTCTTCCTGCGAAAGGACGGAGGGATCGTCGACGCGAATCGGGCCGCCGTGGCCGCCTACGGCTATGCCCGGGAGCACTTGCTGAGCCTCACCATCCACGACCTCCGGGTGCCCGAGACCCACCCCCTAACTGCCGCCCAACTGGCCCAGGCCGCGGCCGAGGGCATCCTCTTCGAAACCGTGCACCGCCGCCGGGACGGCAGTACCTTCCCGGTAGAGGTAAGCTCCCGTGGTACGACCTTGGGCGGGGAGCTCGTACTCCTGAGCATCATCCGGGACATCACAGGCCGTAAACAGGCCGAAGCGGCCCTCGCCCGGCGGAACCGCCATCTCGAGGCGATCCGGGCCGTGAGCGAGGAGATCACCCACGAGCTCGACCTCACCCGGCTGCTGCACCTGCTGATCGCCCGGGCGGCCGACCTGGTGGGCGCCTCGGCGGCCACCCTCTACCTCTGGGAGCCGGAGCACGGCCTGGTCGTGCCGGCGGCCTGGCACGGGCTGGGCGACTGGCAGGCAGCGATCCGACATCCCTTGGGACAGGGCATCGCGGGGACGGTCGCGCAGACGCGCCAGGGTCTGTGCGTGAACGACTACCGCACCTCGCGCTACGCGAACCCGGTGACCCTCCAGCACACCCGAGTGACCGCCTCGCTCGGCGAGCCCCTCCTGTACCGGGAGGAGCTCATCGGGGCCATCACCGTGAGCCACGAGGAGGGGCACTGTTTCACCGAGGACGATCAGGAGATCGTCCGGCTCTTCGCCACCCAGGCCGCCATCGCCATCGAGAACGCCCGGCTGTACCAGGCGGTGGTGCGCCGGGGGGCGGAGTTGGAGGCTCTCCTGCGGGCGACGCGCTCGATCATGTCCGGCCTGGATCTCGAGGGAATCCTCGATCGGATCCTCGCGGAAGCGGCCGCCATGGTGGGCACCGCCCATGTGCGCGTCACCCTCGTGGACCGCGCGGCGCGTGTCCTCCGGGTGGCGCGGACCACCGGCAGCCTCGTGGCGCCGGGGACGGAATACCCCCTGGAGAGCCTATCGGGCCTCGTGGTCACGAGCGGGGAGCCGGTGTTCAGCCCGCAGGTGACCACGGACCCCCGGGCGCACTTCGGATCCCTCTATGCGGAATTCGGCATCGTCACCTACCTCGGGCTGCCCATCAAGATCCGTGGGGAAGTGATCGGCGTCCTCATCATCACTACCACGGCGTCTCGTGAGTACCCCCCCGAGGAGTTGGCCTACCCCACCTCCTTTGCCGACTACGCCGCCATCGCCATCGAGAACGCGCGGCTCTTCCAGGAAGAGCAGCAGCGCCGGGAGCAGTTGGAGGCCGTCCGGGTAGTTTCCGCCGAGATCGCCCACGAGCTGGACATGGACCGCCTCCTGGACCTGATCCTCCGGCGAGCCATCGAGTTAGCGGGGGCCGAGGCGGGCGTGATCATGCTGTGGGACGAGGCCGAGCAGGCACTCTTCCCCCGCCTGCGCATCGGGGAGTTCTGGGCGAAGATGCCGGTGCGCCCCATCGCCCTGGGCGAGGGGGTCGTGGGCCGTGTGGCCCAGACCCGGCAGGAGCTCATCATCAACGACTACCGCGCCTGGGCCGGGGCGCGGCAGATCGCGCTCACCCAGACCGCCATCACCGCCGCCCTGGGCGAGCCTCTGCTCTATCGGGATCGGCTCATCGGCGTCATCAACCTCATCCACATTGCCGAGAAGGGCACCTTCAACACGCACCACGGGGCCTTCCTCCGCCTCTTCGGCGACCAAGCCGCCATCGCCCTCGAGAACGCGCGGCTGTTCCAGGAGCAGCAGCGGTCCTTTGGTGCGCTCCAGCGCGCTCAGGAGGAACTGGTCCGCTCCGAGAAGCTCCGGGGGCTCGGCCAGATGGCCGCGGGGATCGCCCACGACCTGAACAACATGCTGGCGGCGATCCTGGGGCAGGTCGAGCTCCTGAAGCTCCGGGGCGTGCCGGCCGACGTCCGGGACGGGCTGGCCACCCTCGAGACGGCCGCCAGCGACGGCGCCCAGGTGGTCCGCCGCCTCCAGGACTTCGCCCGGCAGCGGGCGGCCTCGCCCCTGGCCCCCATGGACCTGGCCCAGGCCGTCCATGAGGCGCTGGAGATCACCCGTCCCCGCTGGCAGGATGAGCTACAACAGCGAGGCAAGACCATCGTCGTCCACGCCGCGCTGGCACCTCTCCCCCCCATCCTGGGCCACGCCCCCGAGATCCGGGAGGTCCTCACCAACCTGATCTTCAACGCGGTGGATGCGATGCCCGACGGGGGGCGCCTCACCCTCGCCGGGGCGGCCACCCCGACCGAGGTCACCCTGACCCTGACGGATACCGGGGTCGGCATGCCCGAGGACGTCCGCCAGAAGATCTTCGAGCCCTTCTTCACCACCAAGGGGGTCAAGGGCACCGGCTTGGGCCTCGCGGTGGTGTACAGCATCCTAGAGCGGCACGGCGGCCGCGTGGCCGTCGCCTCCGCGCCCGGCCAGGGCACCACCGTCACGCTCCACTTCCAGGCCGCGGTCGCGGGGATCGCCGCGCCCGCCGCAGCCCCCCCGCTCCGGTCGGCTCCCCGGCGGCTCCTCCTCATCGACGATGAGCCCCTGGTCCGGACGACCCTCGGGAGCCTCCTGCGGGCCATGGGGCACACGGTGACCGAGGCCGCCAGCGGCGCCGACGGCCTGGCCACCTTGGCCACGCACCCCGTGGACTGCGTCCTCACCGACCTGGGCATGCCCGAGATGACCGGGTGGGATGTCGCCCGGGCCGTGCGGGCCCGGCACCCCATCCTCCCGATCGTGCTCCTCACCGGCTGGGGGGAGCAGGCCCCCGGGGACGTCGCCGAAATGTCCCTGGTGGACCGCGTCCTCGGGAAGCCCGTGCGGCTGGAGGATCTGCTCGATACGATCGCCGAATTGACGCCGGATCCGCCCCGCCCCAAGCCGTAGCCGTGCGGCAGAGAACTCCAGTGAAACCGATGGGTCCACTCAACAGGGGTCTTTCGCTGCCTGCCCTGTCTGAGACTCTCGCAGAATGCGGGTGTCGGGGGACCTGCACCCAGAATGGAGCAAACCTTCCGACCGGCCGTGGGGAGGCAGGCGTCACGCGAAATCGGACAGGGTGCGGACGGACCGGAGAGGCTATGCGGGCAACTGTTCCCGTAGCGTCTTGCCGTTGGCCGTCCACCAATTCAGCAGGATCCACAAGTCCACGTTCAGGTTGAAGTGCCGGACGCCGAGATCGCGGTAGTACTGGGCGTCCTCGGGCGCCATGATTTCGGCGCGGGGAGGGATACCCATGCGGAGGGCTGCCTCAATCACCTTCCGTTCCACGGCCTTCGTCTCGGGATCGAACCGGGCCCCCGGTTTGCCGATGCTCACGGTGTAGTCGGCGGGTCCCCACTGAATCATGTCGATCCCCGGAACGGCCAGGATCTCCTCCAGGTGCTCGACGGCCTCCCGCTTCTCGATCATCAGGATCACCACCACATCCCGAAGCGCCTGGAGGTACTCGGCCCCTCCGACTTGGGACCGAGGGGTGAATCGCCGCGGGGCGGCGCCGAACAGGCCGCCATCCTGCAGGGTCTCCGGGCGGACGATCCGGACGTAGTGCCGGGCCTCCTCGGCCGAGCGGCAGTCGGTGAACATGACGCCTTGGAATCCGGCACCAATGGCCCGCTGCGCCACGTAGTCGCAGGCGGCCTGGTCGATCTTGATGATGGGCGTCAGGTCGGCCAACTCGGCCGCCCGGCACAGATTGTCCAGATCGTGGAGGTCGGAGGGGGCGTACTCGGCGAGAAACTCGACGTAGTCATACTGTTTCGCTTGGCCCAAGACCTCGATCACCGTGGGCCATGGGCTCATCACGCGGGTTCCCAACGTCGGCTTCCCGGCGCGGAGCAACTCACGGAACTTGTTCGGTCGCATAGAAAAGACTCCTTAGCGGGCTGGCAAGAACGGCAAGGCACCAGGCGAGTAATCATGACGGTTCAAGAGTTTCAGATTGGGAAGAGGGCCGACGCCGGACATGACCGCGGGACTATACGTCAAAAGCGGAGGGATCACAACACAATCACGAAAGTTCACATGGCGTGCCGGGGGCCCGGCACACAGGGTGTAATTACTTGGAATCATTCACCTCTGATCGTGCCATTTGCGGGACAATGGGCGTTGGCGGCGTGAAAAGCCGCAATCAAGATTGAGTGATGAAGTCATATACAATAGATCACTACGATCCGCCGATTTGCTTCCTTAACTTGGATGTCCTCTTCTCAGTATCGTTTGATAGAAGAATCCTGTTTGGAAAGACAGGATTGCATTCGATAAAGTCAGGGAATCATATCCAATTTGGCTCAAAAGGGCCCCAAATGTTGGCACAGCGAACAACATCGGATACACAAAATCCCATCTGCTAACCTCAAGCTTTCCAGATCCTTTTTTCCCCGCCCTCTGTTGTTCAATTGCCAGGCTTAGGACTCGCGCAGCCATTCCAAAGAGCATGAGAGCAAACAATAGCAGTTCGCGATATGGACTTGTGTCAAACCACTGCTTGTTGCCCAAGTAGGTAGTGCCTCGGTAGTCCAATAGAAGAACAACAACCCCGGTCAATATCAAAGCCAAGATACCTTGCCACCACCAACGCCATTTTAGAAAACTAACAACAACGAGGGCCACAATGCCAAGAGTGCCAACAATCAAGAACCACATCAGGGCCATCTTCAGCTCCCTTATTCGCCGGCGATAGTTGAAACAAGACTTCGCCGGAACCCACAGTGATATCTTTGAAAGCCCTCGGCTGCTAGCATACTCCCAGGCGCATCGCCCAGTCTATGCCGATTGGTCTTCCTTTTGTGGCAAGGCCATCAGTTGACACTACTCGATCCTTTAGGCCAATCGCTTCGGCCTCGCGGGTCTTCGTTTGGAGTTCCTGCAAGAGACACCGCCTTTGGTTAGGTCAGCCATCGCTGGAGAAGAGCCCCCGCCCGATACTCAGCGGGGCACCAAGAATAGGGTATTACCCGTACCGTACCGCGTCGCCTGAAAACCGTGAGGATCCTGTCTTACGCCGGTTTGGGCAGCCCGTGTGGTAACACGGTTTCGGACAAAAACCGCCAATTCGTCAAATTGGATGACGCCATTCTGATCAAGATCAGCGGCGCCCTGCAAACCTTCGATGAGGGCTTGCGTAAACACTCCCCCATTCTCCCACAGCGCTTTCTGCTCCCCCGTACCGGCTACCAAGACATTCCGCGCTTTTTGTTCCGTATCTCTCCTGACTATGCTGAGGGCTTGGAACTTCTTCAGTTGCTCCTCGTCCTCTTCTCGCCCCTGAAAGGTCGGAAGCGCCAGGCCAGCCGAACACGCGTCTAACAAGACCAGCATATGGCGAGCCGTTATATTTTCGAACTGCCTGCCTGTGAGATCATTCATCAACAATGCAGTGATAGTAGGCTTCTGTTTCTCGAAATTGTAAGTGACCAAGTAGCCTGCCCCTGACGTTTCAGAACGATCACCATGACCACCAAAATAGAAGATCAGTCGATCGGGGGTGGCATATCTGCCACCCTCCCAGAACTTCTTGAGCTCAGTCTCCAATGCGTCAGAGGTTGCATCCTTATCATAGAACGTAAATATGTTCTCCTCGGGAAATCCCGATTGTTTTAAGGCAACAACGAGATCCTTCGCACGATCCACCATCTTCGACAATGGCCTATAGCCGGTTGGGTCCATCTCGGGTTTTTCATGTCGATCATAATCATCAATGGCAGCTATGATCGCATAACTTTTTCTGTATGGAATTTGGAAGGCCTGGAGCTTCTTGTTCTCGCTCCAAAATATTGCGGCTGATTTAGCTCCGTCCATCCGCCTTTCGAGATAGTTCAGGCCAGCCCGCAGTGGATACTTATCCCCCAAGAAAACCAGCTTGTGTGCTTTTGCATCTACCTCCTTAATCTGGATCTCGCGGCCATTGATACTGAGGGTTCCCGCTCTCATGAGCTCTTCGGGGAGGGGATCATCCGAGGAGTAGGATACTTCACTCTCTGCCCCACCAACCCCTCCAAGGTCGCAACGTGCGGCGCGAGCCCCGCCGCCTCACTCCCTGCCAACGCGGTATATGCGGTTTCTAGGTCGGCCAATGCCTCTGTCTGTCTGTCATCTTGGAGAGCCTGAGCGATTTGTGCCAATACCACACTTATGTTCTGTGCGAGGGATTTGTCTGCCGCGAGGAGTTGCACCAGTGGCTGGATTGCGGACCTCGCATCTCTTCCCGCACGCCCAAGAATCTCCGCTGCATACCGGCGGACAAGGTAATCCGCGTCGGGGAGGCACGACACTATGATCGGAATAGGTGGTCTTGTCTCCTTCATGTTGATGCCAATAACCGCCAGTAAATTTCGTCGGACGAAAACATCGGCATCGCCCAGTTTGTTCATCAGGTCCGGCACCATCGGATTGGCATCACGCCCTATCCTAACTAGGAATCCAGAAGCATACCGCCGGATCATGCCGTCTCTATCTTGGAGGAGGGCAAGAAGCGCAGCAGATAGCTGTGGGAACCTGCAAACGCGTTCAAAGAATCTCCAGTTCAGACTGAGGTCATACATTCGCTTGCTAATTTCTCGTCGTGTTTCCACAGTTGGTCCGGGCAGTGCGGCGATCAGTGCGTAGACGTCTTGGCATGAAAGGCCTTCAACAACTCTGAGGCCTGTGGGGGGACTAGGTCGCAAGTCCTCTGGAGATACGGAGGGGCGAAAGAAAGCATCCTCCTGGGGATACGATGTTGTTGCATGGCACACGATGCCTAGGACAAGGGCCGGAAGAAAGAGAAGGTGTTTGAGTCGCCCATGGGACATGTGCGGCCCCATAAAGACCTCCTGTTCAGAATTGGATATTAGAAGTCATGATCGATTTGGCTTATCTACACATCGCAAATCACACCCTACACGGGAGCGGATTCTCTGTCTAATTCGCCAGATACATGGGCGCTCGGCTTCCGCGTACTTCAAGGCATTCCCTTCCGTCGACGTCTACCTCTTGCTCTACGATCAAGCTTGGGTCCATCTTATTACCCCGCCAATGCTTGGCTATCTGCCACTCGCGATCAGAGGGTGCTACAAACACAAAAACCCTCCGACTCATCAAGCCAGGAGGGCGCATTTCAAAGGACAAACCTTTATACACCGTTCGTCCCCGGAGAAAATGAGTTTTGAAAGGCTACTGCGAACCGGAATCGAAAGTCAAGTGTGACTGGGGGCGTGTATTACATTTCGGATTCTCCCCCGACTATAGGAATAAGGAGTCGGGGGAAATTTCATAATTCATGAGGGTTCCCTTCCCGGGAGGGAATCGAGCCCTCATGGGCCGAAACCCGCGAAACCCCGAGAGGCCGAAGTTCAGTCCGGGCTGCGGTCGAGTGGGGGCGGCTCGTCCCGGCGCCCCCACACGCGGGTTTCGTCGGGCCGCATCTCGACCGTGATCGCCCCGCGCTGGTCTGTGCGCCACACCCGGGTCCCGAACGACCGATACCGCTCCAGCACCTCGGGGTTTGGGTGGTGGAACGGATTGCGGTATCCCACGGACACCAGCGCCGCCGCCGGGCGGACGGCGTCGAGGAAGGCTTCCGTGCTCGACTGGCGCGAGCCGTGGTGGGGCACCTTCAGGACCTGTGCCCGGAGATTCTTCCCGGACAAAACGAGCATCTGCTCCGCCTCTTTCTCGATGTCCCCCGTGAGCAGCACCGCCTGATCTCCCAACCCGATCCTGAGAACGATCGAGTGATTGTTCGACCGGAGCGGTCGGCCCGCCGACCGCGCTGCGCCTGCCGCCCCGCTGCGATCGGGATGCAGCACCTCCACCGTTGCCCCGCCCCAGCGACCCGGCGAAGGGCCCGCGGGCACGATCCGGTGGGAGATGCGTCGCTGCCGCAGGTATTCCTCGATCCACAGCTCCGTCGCGGAGCCGTCGACCGGGCTCCCCGTCCAGACTTCCCCCACGGGAAACATCTTGAGGAGAGTGGCCGAGCCTCCCACGTGATCGGACTCCGGGTGCGTGAGGACGAGGACATCCAGCCCTCCCACCCACTCGTGCAACAGATACGGCGTGATCACCCGCAGACCGACGTCGAATCCCTCGCCGGACATCCCGCCCGCATCCACCAGCATGCGCGCGGTTCCCGGATACGCCACGTAGATCGCCTCCCCCTGTCCGACGTCCAGGACGGTCAGTCGAACGCGGGGCTCCACCCCGGA
>JAPLLC010000042.1 GCA_026387775.1 Candidatus Methylomirabilota bacterium
AAGAGGAAGGGGGCATCCGGGGCCGTCTGGGCCCTGCCGGTCGCCTTCGCAAGATGCGCCCGGGCCTTGAGCGCATCGCCCCAGCCGCGCAGCCGCACCAGGAGGGGATAGAGTCCCTCGCCCTGCAGCGCTTCCACCTCGTAGCCGCCACCCCACCCGGCGAGGAGGTCCGTGCCGGCGAGGAGCAGGAAAGGGTGAAACTCCCGGAGGGACGAGACAACCTGCCCATCCTCGCCGCGCGAAAAGACTCGGATCCGATCGTCCCCCTCCAGCTCGAAGGCGAGCAGACGCGGCGTGGAATCGTGGCCGAACAGCACGGGGTTCGCGTGGAAGGCGGGGACAGTCGGCATCATGGGTGCGCGGCGCTCCGGGTCAGTTGGTCGCAGAGGATCGCTCGCGTCGTTCGGGGACAAGACCGGCGCGCAAGGATTGCGCGAACGCCCGATCGGCTCCCAGGCTCCCGTCCCGCTCGTCTCGGTCCAGCGCCTCGTCGAGCGCTCTGCGAGCCTGCTCCTTTTCCCCGCGACGCAGATGGAACGTCGCCTGACTCAGGCGACTTGAACCGGGATACTGATCATCGAGTGCCTGGTAGATGGCCAGTTCCCGCTCCGGCTCGTGGTTCAGCCCGTACGCGAGCCCCAACCGCGTGGACGTGTGCAGGTAAAACGGCGTGCCCGGTCGAGCCGCGTCGCGCAGCGACTGGAATCCCCGGATGGCCTGGGCCAGGTCCCCCTTTTCTTCCGCCAGCCAGGCCTGGAAGAATGCCCGGGAGGCCGGCTCGGTCTCCATGCTCACCCGCCACTCCAGTGCACGGATGTTGGCTTGCCGGTTCTCCCGCTCGAGCAGGTACACCCCCAGGGCGTTGTTCGGCCAGGTGAGGTAGACCGTGGCCGTAACCCCTCCCAGCCCGACGATAAGAGAGAGTACGGCGATGCCGAGCCGCTTCTTCGATTTCCCCGTCACGTTACCCCTTGCAGTTCGCCTTTCGCGTGGAAATACGTGAAGAGACTATAACACGCGTTCCGGGGAGGGACGAGGGAAAACGCCGTATCCGCAGGCCCCTGGCGGCCTATTGGGTCGTTGTCGGGGCCCTGGACGACACGGTGCTAGTTCTGGCAGGAAGGCCAGAGGATTTCGAATGTGCGGGGGGAACCTCTTGTGCCGGAGACCGTGGCGTATCAGAAAACTGGAGGTTATTCTGTGTTACACGAGCGGACAAACCAACCAGACAGGCGGCCGGCGCGAACCGACCGGCTGGCACGCCGCGCGCCGTTGCGCGGGCGCGTCAGCGACCGACGGGTTCATGCGCGTGCTAGTAGGATCTGAAAGACTCACTTTTCGGCAGGCTGCTCAAAAGGGCCCAGATGCTAGGCGGCCCGCGAAGGGCCGAGTGAGGCGTACATCTGGTACGCCGCAGCGAGTGCCCGAGCGGGCGGGTACCCAGCCGCAGGCTGGGTGACCGCAGATGGGTCTTTTTCAGCAGCCTGCTAGGCTGCGTCCCAGAGACTCGGCAGCTCGGCCACTGATGGGAGCAGATGCGTGTGCGGCACACTCTCCAACAGTTGGCGATGATGCGCGCCCGTCAGCACCCCGACATTCCAGCGCACACCGGCGTTATAGCCCGCCCGCAGGTCGAGGATGGTATCGCCGACGTTGGCCACCCTATGGACGCTGCTCGCGCCCGTGGCCTCCATTGCGCGGAAGATCAAGTAGGGAGCCGGGCGCCCCTCCGCCACATCGTCGCCGCACACGATGGCGTCAACCACCCCCTCGGCCCATCCCAACGCGCCGAGTAGCTGACCCGTTGTCTCTCGATCGAAGCCGGTGTTCAAGGCCACGCGGACGCCGCGCTCCCGCAGCGACCTGAAGACCAATACCGCGCCTGGCACGGGCCGCACGCCCTCGGACCTGAATCGTCTCGAGAGGTGTGTGCGGAACGAAGCGTAGGCCGCTTCGGCACGGCGCGCCTGCTCAGGTCCCGCCGGGATGAAGTGAAACACCGCCTGGCGTTTGGAGGCGCCCCGCACGCCGTTGAGCTGTTCGCGTGTAACATTGACGCCGTGCTCTGCCAGCGCGGCGGTGAAGGCATCGGGCACCTGCCCCAGGTCTTCCACTGTGGTTCCCGCCATGTCGAAGATGACCAACTCCGGTCCATCCATCCCAGTCCCCCTTGATCAACCTGAAGTATGCAGTCTAATCGACATCGGATGTCATACTGCGTCTCGACCCGAGGTGACGACTCTTCTGCTTCATTCCCCTCGCGGGGAACCGTCCGGGCCTTCCCCCGGATTTGGATCGGGCTTCCTCCAGACCCCGCCTCTCGGTGACGCCCTTGCCCTTCTCCTAGCCCTCGGCTCCGCGATCACCTGGCGCGAGGATTTTCCCCTCGCTCGTTCTGTGCCATGCCTGGCGCACACGCGCCAGCTCAGGAGCGCTCCGCGTGCGGCGCGTCCCATGGAGCGCGTTGTTCGGCATGGGAATCGTTAACAGCACCTGCCTTAAAAAACGTGTAGCAAAAGACGCCGTCCGCTTCTGCAGTTCGATACAAATCGGCTATGCCTTTATCGAAGTCGGCTTCGCTCATGAGCCCCGATTCACGGACGGACTTCCGAATACCCTCGATCATTGCGGTAAAAGTCTTCCTTGTAAATCCTTCGACCAGATCGGGCTTGCTTGAGTCGACGTAGATCATTCGCGGCGAGACATGAACCTCGCCAAAGCCGGCTTCCCTTAGTAAGGGGTATAGCGCTCGTCCTATCAACGCATTGCCCCCCGCTCTTGCCTGCAATTCCACCTGGCAACGAACAGCCCTACGCGCATAATCGCTGTCCGGATAGAAGTAGGCGGAGCCATGATCGCCTTCAATCACCGTAATGGTTCCACCGGGCTTCAAGACGTATTTCAGTGCTCTCAACGCCCCAACGGGTTGGACCAGATGTTCAAGGACGAAGCATAGGAAGACATGATCGAACGATTCAGTCGGAAACGGTAAATGGAAGATATCCGCCTGCCGTAGCGTCACATTACCGATGCCTGCCGCTCGGACAGCCTTTCTGGCTTCGACGACCGATGCTTCAGACACATCTATGGACGTAATGAGCGCCTTCGGACTATTGGATGCCAAGGTGACCGTTTGCGCGCCGACCCCGCACCCAGCCTCCAGAACGCGGCTTCCTTCCGGGTAGCTCGTATCCGAATGCAATAATTCCACGAGCGTAGATGCCTGATCTTGCAGCCGCAGATTCTCTCTCGAATCGTAACCATGTACGTAAGCGCGAGTCATTGAGTCTCCGTAGAAGATGCCCAGCTGGCGCTTCAGCGGCGCGTGAAGCGCGGCCGCCTGGAAGTGCCTGTTATGTGCGCCGAAGCCGACACGCCAACCACCGAGCGCGCCGAGACACTGGCCACTTACGGCGCGAACGCCCCTCGACCAATTCCCGCCTCTGCCTGCCCGCGCCTCGACGTCCTCGACCGCCTGCGACCGCGCTACGCATCCGAGTCTCCTGGCCTCACCGGCGGGCCAGGTTTGAGAGCTCCGGCCACAACCGGTCCCCGGTTTCGAGCAAGGTCTTGACGACCGCTTCGAACACCTCGAACCCGACGCCGTTCTCGGTCGAGAAGGTGTAGAAGAACCGCACCTCACCGTCCTCCGGATCCCACTGATACCCGCCGAGGTTCAGCTTCCAGTTCTGCTCCATCAGCGCCTGCAGGACCTGGCTCCGGTTGGGGTGATCCTTGGGAACCGCCAAATACCGGTTGAGGAAGACGTAGACAAGCTTCCGGCTCTGGTCGATGACCATGCGGAGGCTGTGGGTCGCGTGCGGCATCTTCACGGTCGCCGTCAAGACTGGATACTCGCTCTGGGGATCCCGAACGGGCGGGTACTTCATCCGCTCCAGATAGGCGGCGATGGTGGCCACCGCCTCCTCGGACGAGACAAAGGGCCGGCAGCTCGCGGGGGCCGGGTCGGGCGGCGCAGCCGGCTTCTCCTGGGCGAGGAGTGGCGACACCAAGCCGAGTACGAGCAGGGCGCTGATCAGCACGGTCCTCATCGCCAGTCTCCTATCCTTCCCATGGTTACTACGCAGTGCGGAAACATGGCTACACGGTCGTCCGCACTGCTCCGTTCGTGGGGAAGGCCCTCGCCTTGCACAGGACGGAACGCAAGGGCTCAGCCCTCCCCCCGGGCCCCTACCGAGCGGGGCGGGCCGCCGCCCCTCGTCGGGCTCTCCCCCGGACTGTGCGGTCCTGGTGGGAGTGTGGACATTATTACGGACCGCACAGTGAGAAGGTACCGGACACCCTTTACCATTCTTTGCTGCTCTCAGCCCGTCCGCTCGACCCAAAGTTCGGCACCGGCCATGCAATTGAATTATGCCGCTTGCAACAGGAACTCGACCTTCACTGCCTCGTACGGAAAGACGATGCCACCCCCCACTGCACGGTCAAGCACGCCAGCGTTCAGCAGCGCGGTCACGTCGCCGTGCACCGCCTTCACGTCCCGCCCAACCCGCCGCGCCGCCTCGCGGATCGACACTGGACCCGCCCCGCAGAGTGCCTTGAGCAGCTCCCATCGCTTTGCGGTCAACACCTGCCAGAGCAGCTCGGGAGTGGCGAAACTGATCCGCGCGGACTTCTCAGACTTGCCGGTCTTCCAGGCGCGCACGAAAGCCGCCATCGAATCGGCAGGCGTGGCCACATCAAGAATGACGGTTTTCACGGTTCCGCCTCGCAATGTCACGCTGGACAATTCAAGCCAAGAAGCAAGCGGAGCGGAGACCTTTGAAGCGCGTGGCGCGGTCTAGTGACTGAGCTTTGCGCTTGCCAAACGATTAAGACTTACCCCCGCTTCTGCTGCCTGCATCGCCAATTGTCGGTGTACATCAGGTGGAACACGCACCATGAACTTGCCGCTGAAATGTTTGATGGCGATTGGCTCGGGGAGAGACTCCTTGTTGCCTAGCATGTCGGCGATAACTTCGCCCACAAGTTTGCGAACGCCCTTCAAGGCTGCCTCAGGCGTCTTCGCAAGCCAGCTCATGCTTGGAAACTCTGCGCATAGCCCAACGTATTCGGCGTCATCCTCCGACCATGTGACTCGATAGGTATACTTGTCATTGTTCTGCATGTTCGACCTCCAACCGATCGATTGCCTTGAGCACCTGCTTGACCTGATAGGCTTTTGCCTGCCCTTTGCTGTTTTGAATGCTTACCCGTGGGTCGCCTGTCCAGGGGGTCTTGTAAACCCGATGGCTTCCACTCGACTGACGGACTTGCCCGAAATAATGGTCACACACCTTACAGAGATCGGCAAAACGGAGCCCACCGGGATTGCTCCGCATCTTTTCAAGAATGTCTGTCAGGTTTGCCATAAGATCTAATATCAATACTGATACTATTTGTCAAGAGTGGGTAGTAAACAGAAAGGGCCTCTCTGCAACCAGAGCGGGAAACCAAGTCATAACTCGCAACCCCGGTTCCGCGTCATGCCGTTGTCCAACCGAACACCATTTAGGGCTTCACTCCATGATGCTGAAAGGGCATGATTTCAAATCTTGGCCGACCATGCCAGCCGGGAAGAGAGCGCGCGAGGCCGGGCTGCCCACGGCACGCCGGGTGGTCCCGAGGGGATCGCAGGCATCGACACGAGGATCATCGCTCGGAACCAGCAGCACAGCGGATACGGCTTCATGGTGTTCGTCCTGCTCACCCCTGGTTGCCGAGGAATTGAAACTGCTCTCCTGGAAAATCAGGTAGTTACCTCTCTACAGGTGTCCGGTACCTTTCTCCAGGATTCATTTCTTGCGCTCCCTGGTTTGCTGTTGAGTTGCAAGAATCCGCCGAAGCTTTGCAATCTCGGCATTGGCCTCAGGCATATTGGGCTGGCGCTCCAGCACCTTTTCAAACATCGCAATCGCATCGGCGTATCTGCTCAGTCCGGTGTAGACGTACCCAAGGTGGTAGTACGCCTGAAAGTCGTCCGGGTCGAGCGCAAGAGAGGCTTCGAGCACTTGGGCCGCCCGCAGGTTGTTCCCGGCATAGCTCAAGGCCCACCCCAGCGCTTGATAGGCTTCATAGCTCGGCTTTCGCTCGACAACGAGTTCAAGCAGAGGGATTCCCTCTGCATAGCGTGAATTGGCCGCCAACTCTCCGCCGGCGTAGAGCGCGAAGTCGTAATCGTGGGGGTAGACCTCTAGGTAGGCTCGGGCCGCGGTATTGGCTTCCGGCCACCGCTGATGCTCGAAATAGAAATCCACGATGCCTCTCCATGCCGCTGCAGCCGTGGGCATGAGCTTCAGCGTCTCCCGGGCATAGTATTCTTCATCCCGCTCGATCTTCGTGATCCAGGGCAACCCGAAATACCCCTCACGCTCCTGGACGATCACGGCCTCTCCACCCCACAGATTCCGTTTCTCTCGGCTCTCCAAGAAGAGCCGTATCGGCCGTCCCGGGTCATCCCGCAAGCGCAGTTCAGCCCAGACGTAGGGAACCAGCGAGCCAAGGTCAATCTTTTCCTCCGCGATCTCCAGCACCTCTGCCCGACGGTCCACCGGCATGGAACGATCCAGCGTGGCATTCGCGTAAAGAAACACGCTGTAGTACACGAACACCCGGATCAGAAGGCCCGCCCACCACTGGATCCGTCCTAGTACCCTCTGCACTGTAGTCTCCGCGTTGACGCGGTGGCTGGCCAGGTTGGTGACGAGAAAGATGAAACTGAGAATCCCCAGGGCCAGCCCCACCCATGGAAGCAGAAGAAAGACGAAGCTGCCTGGCACCCGATACTCCATCTGGATGTACAAGGCCAAGCCGCAGGCGGCCGTGGAGATGAAGAATCTGATGGTCGAGGCGGAGCAGAGCCGGGCCAGCCCGCTGCGTATCCCGGATGGAATCTTCATTGCGTCTCCTTCTGCTGAAGATTCCGAAGCACGTACGGCAAGAGGCTGTGCGCAACCCGGTTGCGTGGATCTTCGGAAAGGACCTGCCGAAAACATTTCGCCGCGCGCTGATACTCGGCGGACAGATGATAGAGGGTACACAAGCGTGCCAGATCGCGGGCCTCTGGACGCTGGATCTGGAAAGCCGTCTCGTATTCTTTGATCGCATCAGGGATCTTCCGCTGATTCTGATGAAGGATGCCCAGCATGAGATGCGCGTGGCTGAGATCGGGCTTGAGCGCCACGGCAGTCCGGTACGCCGTCGTCGCCTCCTCGATTCTGTCAAGCTCCATCAGTGGATATCCGATGCGATCGTAGAGGAAAGGATGCTTTGGAGCCAGCGAGAGCGCCTTCTGGTAGACCTCCAACGATCGCTCATACTCACCTATGGAGGCGTAGAGTGAACCCACTCTGGCCAGCGCTTCGATGTTATTCGGCGCGTTCTCCAGCGTCTTGAGCATCAGGGCAAGGGCCTGACGGTAGTCCCGCATTTGCACCTGGAGAAACTCACCGAGTTCGAGCGCGTACAAGGGGTCGTCCGGGGCAAGATCGGCGGCGGCCTTTCTCATGCGATATTCATTGCCCAGATCCCCCCGCGCCGAATAGATCAGGGCGGCCCACCGGTGGGCGAAAGCATGCCCGGGATCCAATTCGATCGCCTTCAGAAAAGCCGAGAGCGCCTCCCCCCGCTTCCCTTCCCGCTCGTACGTTATACCCATCGTCAGATAGGCGTCCGCAGGGCGGTCACCGGCTGCAATGGCCTTCTTGGCATAGGCGATCACCAGATTCGCGTTCGAACGGTCATAGATCCGAAAGAAGCGATAATAGTGAGCGAGAACACAGAACGGCTTCTTGGGCTCCCGCATCTTGGCGAGATCGCCGGTCGCTTCCATGAACTTGAGATACGTCGTCAGCCGGGACGCCATCCAACTATTTCGGAAGGCCCGATTGAAGAGATCGATGGCATTTCCGTAGTCGCCGGATCGCGCAGAAACCAAAGAAGACAGCAGCAGGGCGTCGATCTGATCGGGCTGTCGATCGAGAACGTCTCCAAACGATCGCAACGCTTGGTCGAGCGCCCCCGTCTCATAGGCGATCTCTCCCAGCGTGAGAAGTGGGCCAACATCGTTGGGATTCCGTTTCAGCGCATCTTGCGAGAGCGCGAGCGCCGTGGCGTGATCTCCAAGCAGGAGGGCATCCTGTTGTGGATCTCCCAGGCTACCCTTCTCCAGGACTGCCCCCACGTAGTGCGACCGGTAGGCCCTGGCGGCGCGGCTGTAATCGCCGAGCATGTAGAAGGCTAACCCCAGAATCCCGCGATCCGACGGCTGGAAGAAGCGCCCGTTCATCTGCATGACCCGCTGGCGGCCAAAGACCCACACCAGTAGGCACGCACAAATGACGAAGAACACGACCCAGCGGCGAGAAAGACTGACGCGAGGAATCTTCACGGCAGGCTCCCCAGGATTAGAAAGATACCTGACATCATTTAACGCTCACTCCTTGATTCTTTGAGGGCATGATCCAAATCCTTGGCCGATCACGCCAGCCGGGAAGAGAACGCGCGAGGGACGCCGGGTGGTCCCACGGAGATCTTCGCTGCTTTGCTTGACGCTCCACCGCCGCCCTGCTAGAGTATTACTCGGTCCTATCCGAAAAGGACTCCGCCATGCGCACGACAAAGCCCATCACCGTGTCGCTTCCGCACGACTTGCTCCAGGAGACCCAGCGCGTCGCCCGTGAGGAAGCGCGCACCCGGACCGATCTCATTCGCGACGCCCTTCGGCAGTACCTGGTCTCCCGCCGCTGGCAGCGCCTCCGCCAGTGGGGAGCAGAAACCGCCGATCGCCTCGGGCTAAAGACGGAAGAGGACCTCCAGCGCCTGCTCGCCGCCGCCCACGCCCGCCGCGAGGCGGCCCGCCGGTGATTCGGGTCGTAGCCGACACCAACGTCTACATCTCCGCCATCGTGTTCGGCGCAACCTGCGAGGCCGTCCTGGCCTTGGCCCGCGCCGGGGTCGTGGAGGTGGCCATCTCTCCGCCGATCCTGCATGAGTTCCGATCGGTCCTCAGGGATACCTTCGCCTGGTCGGGGTCCGCCCCACGATGCGGCTGGAGGGAATCGTGCCGCACGATCCCGGCCATCGCATCCTCGAGTGCGCGCTGGCGGCTCACGCCGAGTTCCTGGTCACCGGCAACGCGAAACACTTCCGTGCGGTCTCCACCTTTCACGGCATCCAGATCGTCAGCCCCCGCCGGTTCCTCGACCTGCTCCGTCCCGCCGAAGCCGGATAATCTGCAGCGCAATACCCTTCGTCCCCGCCCGCAACTCCTCCGGGGTAGTCGCGGTGTGCCGGCAGACCCGCACGATCACGCGCTCGATGGCTGGACGGGAGGGTTGCAGCCGCTCTCGTCCACCCGCCTCCGGTTGCCGAAGAATTGAAATCCCTCTTATGGAAGATCAGGGAGTCACCTCTCGAAAGTTGTCCGGTATTTTCTTGAGGTTGGAGAAGCGGCGGGCGCTGTCAAAGCGCCCGCCGCCTTCGTTCCATTAGGCAGAGGCTGGGACTCCCGGAGTTCCTTGAGGGCCGCTGTCTCCCTTCGCACCCTTTGGCCCAGACGGACCCTGTGGGCCCGGATCACCCCTATCCCCCTTGGGTCCCGCAGGCCCTTGTGGGCCAGGTTCGCCCTTGAGTCCGGCCGCGCCCTGGGGTCCAGGCTCACCTTTCGCACCGGGTGGTCCTTGAAGTCCGGGCTCGCCCTTCTCGCCCTTGGGGCCTACCGAACCTTGCGGGCCGGGTTCGCCCTTCTCACCTTTGGGGCCGGTTGCTCCTTGTGGTCCAGGTTCGCCTTTGAATCCGGCCGGGCCCTGGGATCCTGGCTCACCCTTGTCACCCTTCGCACCGGGTGGTCCCTGAAGTCCGGGCTCGCCCTTCTCGCCCTTGAGTCCGGTCGCACCCAGGTATCCGGGCTCTCCTTTCGCACCGGATGGCCCTTGAAGTCCGGGCTCGCCCTTGAGTCCGGCCGGACCCTGGAGTCCGGGCTCCCCTTTCGCACCCTTGGTCCCGGCTGGTCCCGGGAGGCCTGCTGGCCCTGGCGTGCGGGCCAATTTGGCCAGCTTGCGCGTCAACTCGGCAAGGCGGGTTTCAAGGGCGTCGAGGCGCCCAGCAGCCGTGGGCTTGCGCGCCGCAGCGGTCTTTCCCTTAGTCGGCTTTGCCCGACTAGGAGCTGCTTTGCTCTTGCTGGGTTTTCCGGTCAGTTTCTTGGCCATGGCTGGCATCTCCTTTCGAGGTTAAGGTTGATAGCGGAAAGAGGTACCGGACACCATCTAGCCCAGATTATTCACGAAGGATTCGCAAATAATCTGGAGGCAATGACCAATGGCCAATTTCAAATGACCAACCGTGGTAGGGGCAATGGACGCCCTGTCGAGGTCCCTTGGCACCGCCTGATCCTCCCTTGGTCATTGGTCATTGGGATTTGGTCATTCCCGCTGGATTCATGCGTCGTGCGGGTTGCCCACGGCACGCCGGGTGGTCCAGCGGGGATCGCGGGCACCGACACGAACTCCTCGCTCGGGGCCAGCAGCGCAGCGGATACGGCTTCATGGTGTTCGTTCCACTCACCCCTTGTTGCCGAGGAATTGAAACCCCTCTCCTGGAAAATCAGGTAGTTACCTGTCTAAAGGTGTCCGGTACCTATTTTTCCTGCGGTACCTATTTTCGAGCGCTCAAAGGGCTTCACCAAAGCGCTGAATGATCACATTTACTTTGCTCTTCTTCTCTTCTGCAAGTTTCGCCCTTAGTGCCGCGATCTCTGAGTCCTTCTTCACTTCCAGTCGTGCGAGACTTTTCTGCAACCGAGCGATTTCTTTGCGTTGCTCTGCGATCACTTGCACTTGAACGGCTTCCGTGCGGGTTGGACTGGCCTTCACCCCCGCGCGCGCGTCAACTGGCGTGCGATTTTTTGGGATGGAGGGCATATGTTCTTTACTCCCGGTGACTGGTGCATTTCTCTGGTTCCACCCAACGGTGCAAATCACGGGCGGCGGTACGCCGTACCGCGGATTTGCCTTGTTGGGCCGTTCTTTCTCGGTCATCTGCCACTTGCGTTGCTACGAAAACGGCTCCTATTGTTCGGTTTCGACGGAGGCTCCTTTTGATGAATTGCACGATCGACATAATACTTGAAGGTTGCTGGGGTCCAGAGCCAATTCAGGATACCGACTTCGAGGCTTAATGTGGTCAACAGTCACATCTCGCTTACGGAAGATTTGTACCCCACATTCCCGACATATTCCCCCCTCTCGCCGGATCACCTTTGCCCGCAGCGCACGCCAGTCAGGGGTCGTGTAAAATCTCAAATACTCCATCAACTCGGCTTCGACGACTTTGAGGCGGTCTTTCAGAAGCGCATTCGTGAGATCCATGACCACAGCGTCTCGTGGAGCACTTAACTTCCCTGCGATTCCTGATGAGGCCAAACCTGACGCGAGGGCGAGAACAGAAGTCCACCACGTCGGGTACTCATTCTGGGAGCCTGCCGCAACGCACCCGAGTACCGCGGAGCCGAACATTGCCAGCGGTCCATAGATTGCCAGCCATTTTGCCCAGGTGTCCCTAGCTGACTTGGGTGTTAAGGACTTTGCTACGCGATTTGCCTCGGCGCGTTCCTCCCCAACCCGTCTTTCGGAAAGGGCAAGAGACAATCCGAACTCCTTCTTGACGGCCTTTCTCCATTTTCTCGTTCGTTCGCGTCTTGTTTCTGCTGTCGCGCGGGCTACACACTTCCGGCATCGTTTGGCCTCTCGCCAGAACTCTCTGGCCGGTTTTGTCTTCCCGCATTCCCGGCACGTTCTACGATTATCGTACATTTGATTCAGTATATAGTAATGGGGGACGCTGCATCTTTCGTCTCCTGGCGTTCTCAGCCGAGGCGTCGCTGCCATATCTCTCGGTCAGGTCCTGCTGATGGATCTGGCACACGCGAACGAGATGCTCCCACGGCGGACCCTTCACGGCCTCGGGCAGCATCGTATGCCGGTAGGCGTACTCGGTTCGCGGGCTGTATTGGCGGGCGTGAATGGCATCGCGAAGGCGGTCGAGCGATTTCGGTTGGCGACCAAACGGATGCGGGGTGGGGGAGGACGGAGTCGAGGCTGTCCCGCGGGACCCTGTGGGCAAGGGCGGACGCGCCCAGTTGGTGGTCCGAGTCGGGTCCGGAGAGCGATCGCTAGCCGATCCCACCTGGCCTCCTCCATCGGTCGTCCCGGGGAGGTGCAATGGTCAGGAGCCTACTCTCGACCCGACATGACTGTCAAGCTTGTCCCTGAGTTCCCCCTATGGTGCGATCGTCAAGCTTTGGCGATGGTCGCGGCGAGTGTAACGTACCAGTGATTCAGGTACGGCTCGCCGTTCTCCTCGCGCAGGTTCAACGCCTCTCGCTGCGCGGGAGTGAGACGTGCGATCGCCGCGTGGATCTGCGGGACGTTCTCGGGCGACGCCTTTTCCGTGAACGCCGTGAGCGGGCGATGCTTCGTGTAGCTCTCGACCGACTCCACGGCGAAGCCCACGCCCTGCAACATCTTCCGCCATGCACTCGGCCGGTACTCCCGCACGTGCGATTCGTCGTGATAGCGGTCCAGCTCGTTCATGCAGGCGTCCACGAAGTCATCCTCCGGAACGCTCCGGTCGTCGATCACGAGGCGGCCCCCGGCGCGCAGCACTCTACGCATTTCGCCCAAGGCCAGCCCCATCCGGGAGAAGTGGTGGGCGGCGCGACGACAGGTGATCAAATGGAAGGTACCGGCAGGAAATGGGAGATCATGGACGTCCGCCAGCGTGAAGGCCACATTGGCGATGCCCTTGGCCGCGCGGAGCGTCTCGGCCTCTCGCAGCATCTCCGGCGTCAGATCCGTCCCGACGACGGCCCGGACGTGGGCGGCCAGCGCGAAGGCCGTGTGGCCGGTCCCGGTGGCGATGTCGAGGGAAAGCCAGTCCGGCTGGGGCGCAGCGAGCGCGACCACGCGGGCCAAGACCTGGGGATCGGCGTGGACGGCGCTGGTGGTGTAGAAGGCGGCCCGCTCCCCAAAGACCCGCCGTGCCTGTTCCTCGGTGGTCATCACGACCTCCCCGGTGTGCGGTGCATTGTGTGCATCCCGTCTCAGCCCAGACATTTCACCGCAAAGCTCGCAAAGACCGCAAAGAAGGCCAGGTTCTGCGGATCGAGCCTCGGAGCGATGAGCGTTGGAGCGGACTCAACCCCCCGCAGGACTATTGCGCCGGAGGGCGGGATGGCGGAGGCGGAGGCGGGATGGCCGAAGAAGGGGCCGGCGGCGCCGAGCCGAAGCCCGGCGGGGGAGGCGGCGGAGGCGGCGCCCCGTAGCCGCGCCGAGTCTGTTGCATCGCGCCGGGAATCTGGTTCCCCTTCGCGTACATGCATTGCTGGTACGCGTTGTCGTACCGGCGCTGGGCCTCCCATCCGTACACCTGATCGGCATTGGCCCCCGTGGCGGCGCCGCCGAGAAGTCCCGCACCGGCCCCGATGGCGGCCCCGGCACCCGCGTTGCCGGAGGCGGAGCCGATCGCCGCGCCGAGGCCGGCCCCGATGGCCGTCCCGACCAACGCCCCGACGGCCGTATTCTGGTTCGCAGTCGCGCCCGGCGTCACGCCGATCTGCTGCGCCGCCCACTGTCTGCAGACCGCGTCATCCGCCTGGAACACTTCGAAGGGTTTCCCCTGGGCAGGCAGGACCATCACGCTCGGGCCGGTCGGAACCGTCGCACATCCCCCCAGGACGAGCGCCGCCAGACAGGAGAAGAGACTTCGCGTGCGGAGCATCTCGCATCTACTCCTATCGCCCGGGCGGAGCCGGGGAAGGCACAACCTTCATCCAGGCGCTCGGGCACTGCTTGACGTATGGGTAGTATGTCTGGGTATCCTGGCAGTAATACCAGTAGTGTGACTCCTCGGGTTGCGGGGAGGGCTGGATGTACACCGGAGGCTGCTGCTGGACGACGACGGGCGGCGTCGCATAGTACGGATACGGCGCTCCCCAATAGACCGGCGGTCCCCACCACAGGCGCGGGCCCCACCAGCCCGGTCCCGGCCCGATCCAGACACTGCCCCCGCCATGGAAGTGCGGGCCGCCTGCCTGCCCGGGCAACGGACTCGCGAGCAGCAGCGCCATCGCTGCAAGGACGATACAGATGACCTTTCTCATATCTCTCCCCCTTCGCACGATCCAAGCCAGGGGTAATGCTACATCAGCGAGACCGACTGGACAATCGCATTCCTGGTTGCGCCGATCTTCCTTTCCTTGCCTCTCTACTGGCATAGTACGGTTTGGCGGGCGAACTGTTTCAGGATTCTTTCCGCCCAGCCCCCCAGGATCGAACCCCTCCCGCGGTCAGTTCAGCCCAGACATTTCACCGCAAAGCTCGCAAAGAGCGCAAAGCAAGCCAGGATCTGTGGATCGGGCCTCGGACCACGGATGGAACTCGTACGGCTCACTCAGACCGGGTGATTCCGGAACCCTCTGAATTCAGCTGAAAAACCAGCTTTCGGCCAGGCTGCTCAAAAAGGTCCAGATGCAAGGCGGCGCGCGCAGGGCCGAGTGAGGCGTACTAGAGGTACGCCGCAGCGAGTGCCCGAGCGTGCCAACGCAGCAGATGGGCCTTTTTCAGCAGCCTGCTCTAGGGCCGCAAGAGGGCGCGCTCCCCCTCGAAGCTCAGGAGCACCCCTTCGGGCGTGATCTCCTCGACCAGGTAGTGTCCGTCCACCCGTTGGCCCTTGACGTACCGCTGACCGTTGATCATGACCATGCGATCCGCCTCCGCATCGGCGTAGACAAAGACGTTCAGGATCATCTTCGGTATCGCGGCGCCCAACGCCGGCACACCTGGCGGTGGCGCGGGGGCCGAGGGCGCACCCGCGTCCGCCCGACCCCGATCGACCCCCGGGGTCGGCTCTGACCCCTGGCGTGAGACCCCCTCGCCCGGCCCGGGCGCGACCGGCCTTCCCGCGTCAGGCTTCGACTCTGCCCGCGGGGGTTCCGCCGGGATGGCCCCGAGTGAGCGATCCTGGACCAGCGTGCGTTCTCCGAACCTCGCCTCCCCGAGGCCACTCGGCCTGGCCGAGGCATGCGGAGGGGACCGGCGGGCGTTCTCCGGACCTCGCCTCCCCGAGGCCACCCGGCCTGGCCGAGGCATGCGGAGGGGCGGGGATCGGACGAGGAATTGACGCAGACTCGCGTCCGGGTTGTCGCGGGGACTCCTGCGCGGGCCCGCCGGGCGGCGGAAGCGGCGCGGCCTCGCCGGGCGTTCCACCCTCCGTCCGCACAGGGCGGGGCGTCTGTTCCGGATCAATCCGGCTCGGCGGAGGCGAAACCCGAGCGCCGGCGCGGGAGTCCGGCGCGACCGGGGAGATCACACCGGACAAGGGGCGCAAGAGCCAGATCGCCAGCCCCCCGCCGAAAAGGAGCGCGCCGACGACTATCCATAGGCCCAGGCGCATCCCCGCTCCGGATATCGGGACGTGCGCGGTGGTGACGGTGGGAACTCGTCTCAGATCCCGCTCGCGCTCCGCCTTTTTCAGCGTATCGAGGATGTACGACATGATTCCCGTTCCTCGTTAGGAGCCGTTACGAAATAGCATGGCCATTTGTT
>JAPLLC010000092.1 GCA_026387775.1 Candidatus Methylomirabilota bacterium
CATCGCCCTCGCCCCTCTGCGGTTCTTAGCCCTTCGTCCCCCCGACGGTGAGGTCTTTCACCAGGATGGTCGGCAGGCCGACGCCGACGGGGACCGACTGGCCGTCCTTGCCGCAGGTGCCGATCCCCTCGTCCAGCGCAAAATCGTTTCCCACCATGCCCACGCGCGTGAGGACGTCGGGACCGTTCCCGATCAGCGTCGCCCCCTTGACCGGTCGGGTCACCTTGCCGTCCTCGATGAGATAGGCCTCACTGGTCGAGAAGACGAACTTGCCGCTGGTGATGTCCACCTGCCCGCCGCCGAACGCGACCGCGTACAGCCCGCGCCGGACCGACCGGAGGATCTCCTCCGGGACGTGCGGTCCCGCCAGCATGAACGTGTTGGTCATGCGAGGGAGGGGGTTGTGCGCGTAGCTCTCCCGCCGGCCGTTCCCGGTCGGGGCCATCTTCATCAAGCGGGCGTTCAGCCGGTCCTGGAGATACCCGACCAGCATCCCCTTCTCGATCAGGACGTTCCGCTGCGTGGGCGTCCCCTCGTCGTCCACGTTGAGCGACCCGCGGCGTCCCGGGATCGTCCCGTCGTCCACCACCGTGCACAGCTCCGACGCCACCCGCTGGCCGAGCCGCCCGCTGAAGGCGGAGGTCCCCTTCCGGTTGAAGTCGCCCTCCAGCCCGTGGCCTACCGCCTCGTGCAGCAGGATCCCGGGCCACCCCGGCCCCAGCACCACGTCCATCGTGCCGGCCGGGGCTTCGTCCGCCGAGAGGTTCACGATGGCCAGCCGCGCGGCCTCGCGCGCGAAGCGGGCGAACCGGTCCCCGTCGAGGAGGGCGGTGAACTCCGCGCGCGCGCCCCCGCCGTAGCTGCCCACTTCCCGTCGCGGCGAGCGCCCGCTCAGATCCTCGGCGATACAGGTCACATGCAGGCGGTGGAGCGGCCGGGCGTCCCCCACCAGGACGCCTTCGGACGTGGCCACCAGGACCAGACGCTGCTCGCTCGCCACCGTGGCCATCACCTTCGTGATCCGGGGATCATAGGCCCGGGCGATCCGGTCGATCGCTCCGAGCAGGTCGATCTTGGCCTGGATCGGCACCTCGGTGGGCGGCGTCTCGACCGGATAGAGATTCCGGGAAACCTTTCCGGTTTCCCGGACCACCACACCCGCCGATCCGGCCGCATCCGCCGCGATGTACCGCGCCTGCTCCGCCGCCAAGTGCAGGCTGGAGACCGTGATCTCGTCCGAGTAGGCGAACCCGGTCTTCTCCTCTGCCGTGGCCCGGACCCCCACCCCCTGGCTGATGCCTCTCGCGGCCTGCTTGACGATCCCCTCTTCCAGACCGATCTCCTCGTTCACCCGGTACTCGAAATAGAGGTCGGCATAGTCGATCCGCTTCCCCAGCGCGGCCCCCAGCGTCTGCTCCAGCGTCCGCTCGGTGAGGCCGAACTTCTCCAGAAAAAACTTCTCCGGCCGCTGCACTTCCGTCGTCATGGCCCACCCTGATCCGTGCTTCCCATTCCCTAGAGACACCGAAAGCCCTCGATCGTGTCAGAGGGCCTTCCGGTCCGCGCCGATGCTGCGTTCTTACGAATTCAGTCTAGGAGGCTTACCCTGCCTTGTCAAAGTCATTCCGGGCGCTCAGTTCAGCCGGTTGGTGGCGTTTAGCCAGAGATCCCGAATCTCGGCTGGCGAAACGACCGGCTCCTGGTGCGCACCCTGCGAACCGAAACGATCGGGGCGGAGCAGGTAGAGGGCCGCGGAATCGTCCCACATCAGGGCGTCCTTCCAGGCGGCGCGATTCGTCAGCAGGAGTGCCCGGATGGTGCCGGGGAGTCCTTTCTGCACGAGCTGTTCGACCATCTCCGGCGTCGGGGCGTAGGGGGGCGTCACGTTCCTCGGGACATCAACCCACACGGCGAGGCCGGTCGGCCGCAGCGTCTCGTTGATCTGGCGGCAGGCGGCCAGGTCATACCGGCAGTTGAAGCCGGGCGATTTGTCCGCAGGGACATCCGCCAGGGGGAGACCCTGAGTGACGACCTGACGGAGCTTCCCGGCCAGCCGCGGCTGGTAGCGGATGAACGAGGTCCAGGGCCCCAGCACGAGGACCCGGACGTCGCGGCACGGACCGACGAGGCGCTCCACCTCGTCCGCGAGGACCTGCGGCCGTCCGGGGATGGGGACCGCCACGGCCAGGAACCCGTTCAGCCGCTCCGCATTGGCGCGGACCTCGGGCAGCCAGGACTCTTTCGATGGCTCTGGAGACGCGGCACCGACGAGGATGGGTATGGGCTGCTCCATATCGGCGGCGGCGAGCAGATGCGCCACGGCCATCGCGCCGCGTTCCGGAGTCGAGATGCCTTCCGTGGTCACGACCCCGACTACCCGGACCGTGCGGATCAGAGCCGCGATGGCCCGGAAATCGTCGAGGGCGACATCGGTGTCTACCAGGACGCAGGCGTCCGCGCCGCCGCCGGCTGGCGCGGATGTGCGCACGCCCTGATCCATCGCACAGCCGATGAGTACGAACGCCAGGACACCCCCCCAGAGGAAGACCCCTCGGAGATTCGCATGACGGTTTCGCATTTTTGCATCCTCCCTTTTCCTAGCGTTCGTTCGGGCGCAGGGCGGCTGCGTCCAGCGCCCGCTGAAGGCGGAGCGTGTTCTCCCGCTCCCGGCGCTTGGCATCAAGATATTCCGCCTTCTCCATGTCATGGAGTTGTGTAGGATAGCGTTCCATCAGATCGTACACCGCGTTGGTGGATGCCTCGAATCGCTGAGCGACTGGGACGGATTCGAAGTCCAGGAAGGCCTCGAAGGCGAGGTAGTAGCGCATGGCGCTGCGTTCGACCAACCCCCTGAACCCCTTCACGTATCGCGGTGATGTGGCCGGCCCGGTGTCTTCTCGGCTGAAGCCGACCCTGTTCCACCCCACCGTGGCAAGGTAGATGGCGGTCATCACTCTGGTCACGACGCTCGGCACATAGGATGAGCGGAGGGCAACCACCGTCCTGCCGTCCACACCGGCAGCCTCAAGCTCAAACCGGTGGGCCCTGGTCCCGAAGAGTCCCTTGGGAGCGCTGAGCGCGACGGACAAGAAGCCGGGCTCCGCCGCGTGCACGGCGAATTGGTACATCTGCGGCGATGCCTTTTCGGGGGTTTGGTAGTACTTCCGCCCGAGATAAAGCGTGAGGAGGGTCTCGTGGGGTTGCGTCTGGAAGGTGCACGCCTTCACATTCAAGTGCAGGGAGGCAAACTCACACCAGGAAGCGGGGCTGCTCAGAACTGCCTTGACCGCCTCGACGGGGTGTTCGATGATGCCGTACACCTCGGCGGACACCTGATCGTCCCGATCCTCCGACTGAACGCTGAGGGGGACACCAAAGGGGCCGCCCTGTGCAAGATCGCGGAGTTCCCGATACTGGTTCCGGAGCCGCGCGGCGTTGCCCTCGCCGCCCCAAGCCGTGAGAGGAAGCCCGGCCAGTAGGGTCACCAGGAGAATCGATAGCGACCCCATAATGCGGAACTCCAGTCTCCGAAGGCCCCCTTCTTGTTTTCGAATACTTGTACCACAACCCTCCTGCCTCGGCAACGAACTCGCCTCGCTTTGCGCTGGATCACATGTGGGCACCAGGAAGATCGGGCGTCACGGAACCAAGGCTTCCCGGTGGCCGCCCAGCGCGCCGTCCGACGCTGCGCGCATGGCCTCGGACGCACTGCCGTAATGCCGGCCCAGGAGTCGGAACCGAGCTCATCAGGAACGGTGAGCCACTCGCCCGTGAATACTGCGGTCCGTTACGAGCTGCTTGGCTTTTGTTTGTCCCGTTTCTCCTTTGTTTTTTGGGTCCGCTTATCTGCCACCTGCTTCTGACTCTTGTTCTTGTCCTTCTTGCCGCCTTTGTCTCCCATGGTGAGTCTCCTCTCCTGGTGTGGGACATCGTCTTGCCGTGACTCGATCAATCGGCGTCGCGAGTGCCACGCGACGATGCCCTCGTTAGGTGTTCGTTGATCCCGGGCGCGCGTCCCGTGCGGCCCCCAACCGGAGCCCGAACTGAGGCTAGTTCCACCGCGGATTATCCGGCATGCGGTCGATGTGCGTCCGCAGGAGGGTCAGGAAGGGGACGCGGAGGGTCTGCAGGTACGCCACTGCGCGGGGATTATCCTGATACTCGACAAACGGGTGGGAGTGGTACTCGACGGTGCCGCCGGCGATCCGGGTGCCCACGAGGCCGATGGGGTGGCCGCCGGCGCCGATGAGGGCATTGAGCTTGCTGAGGGGGTCGTCGTCGATCGCAAAGACAAACTGGGTGACGTCGTGGTTGACCACCGCGATGGCGGCCAGGGCGAGGCCCCTAGCCCGCGCCTGTAACTCGACGATGAGTTCGGGGGTAGATCGCGGGGACCGCGCAGGCCACCGGGAAGCCGGCGCGACCTCCTCGGGGATGCCTCCATTTGTCATGCGGAGAGAATAGCACGCTAAGGCGAGGAAACCTATGAGAGCATTTCAAAATAGTTCACCGGCGCTTTCTCTTGGCGGCTTTTTCCAGTGCATCGATCTCAGGCAAGGCGGCCGCGGCAATGTGAAAAGCATCGAGCGATGCGGGCGCGCCGCAATACAGGAATGAGTGCAGGCATAGCTCGCGAATTTCCGTTGTGGTCACGCCGTTGCGAATCGCACCGCGCAGGTGAATCCTGAGCTCGTTGGGACGATTGAGCGCAATACACTGCGCCAGCGACACCAAGCTGCGGTCACGGAGCGAGAGTCCCGGCCGCGTCCACACGCTGCCCCAGGCAAACTCGGTGGCCAGTTCCTGAAACGGCATGCTGAAATCATCCGGGTTCTTGAATGATCTCTCCACGTAATCCTCGCCCAGCACCTTCTTGCGCATGGCCAGGCCCGCTTTGAACGCTTTGCTTGGTGGGTTCTTCTTGGCGCGCATTGGCTTCCTCCTCTGATTTCGAGGTCCTCGGGGGTGATGCCCGCCATCCGAACGACGGCGCCTCATTTCCCGAACAGGGACTTGATGTGCAACAGACATGGCTCCGGGCTGGAGAGGACCGGTTTGCCCGTCCGCTCCCGGATCTTGTCCTCCACGCGTGCCATGGATGCCTGCGCAAGGACGAAGACGTCGGAGCGGTGCGCAATCTTGGCGGCCGTCTCGATGATCATCTCGTCGTGTCGCTCGGGCTGCCCTTGCCTGAGGATCTGATAGGCGCCCTCCGCGAGACCGTCCACCACCTCCACCTCCTTCCCGATTCTCGCGGCCTGCTGCCGGATGAGCCTGACCGTCGGATCGAGCGTTGTCGGGAGTGTCGCAAGCACGCCCACCCTGCGTGCCGACCGCACGGCTTCGGCGGCCATGGGCTCGTCGATCCTGAGCAGGGGGACGGTATCGATGGTGAGTCTCCCGAGGTCAACGACTTCACCCGCGGAGGAACACGTCAAAAGGATCAGATCGGGACGCATCGATTCCGCAGCCGCGAAGTAGTGCAGCAAGCGCTTTGTCACCCCGGGTGTCACCTTCCCGGCGGCGACGATGTCGGGGATGACGCTGTCATCAACGATATTGATGAGCCGAACGTCGGGAAGGACCTTCCTGAACTGCTTGTTGAGGTCCTCGACGTTGCCTCGACTGGTATAGACTGCTACAACAGCCCTCATGGATTCTGCCTCCTCTCCTGCTTCGTGGCTCTCCGATTGACGCAGAGGGAAGAGCAAAGTAAAGTACCGAGCTTCGACGACGCATCACTGTGGCCGACTCCTTTACACTTCATGACCCGGGTGTTGGGTCTCCCCTCGATGCCCGCAAGAACCAACTGCTAACAGGAGGTACGCGATGCTGACCGCAGCACAGATCGAGGAACTGAAGCAATTCGACACCCCCACTATATCCAACGCCATCGAGTTCTTCGGGGTCCGGCCGCGGACCGAAGGGTGTATGAAGCCGGCGATCCGGAAGGTGTTCGACAACGGCCGGCGGGTCGTGGGGTACGCCGTCACCGCCAAGATTTCGGCCACGGCGCCCCCGACGGAGCAGCAGAAGCCCCTGGCGAAGGCCTACTACGCCCGGGTCAAGGCCGCCCCCAAACCGACCGTGACGGTGCTCCAGGATCTGGATCCCGAACCGACGGGGTCGTTCTGGGGAGAAGTGCAGGTCTCCATCCACCGGTCCCTCGGCTGCGTCGGGGTCGTCACCAACGGCGGGGTCCGGGACCTTGACGAGGTGAAGAGCCTCGACTTCGAATACTTCTCGAGCTGCCTCCTCGTGTCCCACGCCTACATTCACCTCGACGCCGTCGACTGCCCGGTCGAAGTTGGGGGCCTCACGGTCCGGCCCGGCGACCTGCTGCACGCCGACATCCACGGGGTCGCCGTCATCCCGGCCGCCGTGGCGCCCTTCCTCGCCGAGGCATGCCGGGCCGCTCAGGACGCCGAAGTCCCGGTGATCGGCAACTGCCGGGATCACTTCACGGCGGGAGACGTCGACCTCGACCGCCTCTCGGAATGGCGGGCGGAGATGATCGCCCGGCGGGGGAAGGCTCTGGAGAAGTTCTCCGGCCTGCTCGCGAAGGGGCGCTGAGGATCCGTCGACCGACAGCGGGATCTTCCCGGTGCGACGAGGGAGGATCCCGCGCCATTTAGCAGACTATTCGAGTGTGACGCCCCTGTCGTCGTGGGGAATGCCGAGGATCTCCAGATCGTGCACCAGCGACCGAACCTCATCCTCGGGGCTGACCAGTGGCGGCATCTCTCGTGTCAGCGGTCGGAGCCAGACATTCAAGGTGTGCCCGCCGTCCACCACGATGTCGCGGCCGGTGACGTAATTGGAGGCGTCCGAGGCCAGATAGACGAGCGTCCCGCAGAGATCCTCGGGCCGCTCGTGCCAGCCCATCGGATGGAGCGAGCGGATCAGCTCTCGGTTCTCCTCGGAGTCCGTCCGCCTGGCCGGCGAGAGCGTGTAGGAGGGGCTGATGCAGTTGACGTTGATGTTGTACTTGCCCCACTCCGCCGCGAGCCGCTTGGTGAGCATCACGACGCCGGCTTTGGCCGAGCAGTAGGCGACCGCGGCATTGGCGATGCTCGCCGACATCGACGCCATGTTGACGATCTTGCCGCGGCCCCTCTGCCTCATGGCACGGGCCTCGGCCTTGCAGCTCACAAAGATCGCCCGGAGCGCCAGATTCATGATGAAGTCCCACTCTTCGAGCGGGAACTCCTCGGCCGGCGGGGGCGTCACATAGCGGCCACCGGCCCAGGCGTTGTTGACCGCGACGTCGAGGCCGCCCAATTCGGCCACCGTGGCGGTCACGAGCGCTTCGACCTCTTCCGGCCGCGTGACGTCGGTTTTCACGAAGACGGATCGTCTCCCGAGGGCAACGATCTCGTCGGCAACGTGCCGGCCCGTTCGCTCGTTGATGTCCGCCACGGCGACGTCGGCGCCGGCTTCGGCCAGGGCAAGAGCGTAGGCCCGACCGATGCCCTGTCCGGCGCCGGTCACGAGCGCAACCTTCCCGTCCAGCTTGAAGAGATCCAGGACACTCACGGTCTACCTCCGGTACTCCGTCGGCACACTCCCGCGACAGGAAGGGCTATCCCTTGGCTTTGAGCGCTACCCTAGCCGCCTCGCATACCGCCTCTGCCGTGAGGCCGTACTGCGGGAAGATCTCCTCCAGGGGCCCCGAAGTCCCGAACTCGTCGCGGATGCCGACCCTGCGCAGAGGAACAGGACACGCCTCGCCCAGGACCTCCGCCACCGCACCGCCTAGCCCTCCCAGGACCGTGTGATTCTCCGCGGTCACGACAGCCCCGGTGCGCCCGGCGCGAGCGGTGATCATCCCGGCGTCGAGCGGTTTGATCGTGGACACATTGACCACGTCGGCCGCGATGCCCTCATTCGCCAGGGTCTCCGCCGCCTGAAGACAGCGCGAGACCATCAAGCCGGAGCCGATCAGGGTGACGTCGCGCCCCTCGCGGAGCAGCGCCGCCTTGCCGAGCCGGAACGTGTAACCGTCCGGGGAGACTCGGGGGCACGGTCCCCCGATGTCGCCCCGGACCATCCGGAAATAGACCGGGCCCCGGTGGGCCACGACGGCGGCTAGCGCCTGCTGCATCTCCAGCGCGTCCGCCGGCTCCACCACCGTCAGATTGGGGATCGACCGCATCACGGCCAGGTCCGAAATCATCTGATGGGTGGCGCCCGTGTTCGGGCTGGTGAGACCGGCGTACAGACCGCAGACCTTCACGTTCATATCGGCATAGGCCACCTGGATGGTCACCTGGTCGAGCGCCCGGCGCGCCGAGAAGCAGGCAAAGAGCGGGACAATCGGCACAAACCCCATCCTCGCGAGACCCGCCGCGAAGCTCACGGCGTTCTGCTCGGCGATCCCGAGATCGATGAACCGCTCCGGAAATGCCCGGGCGAAGCTCACGGCGGCCGTGGGCATGGCTGTCTGGCAATCCAGGACAACCACATCCGGGTTGGCCTGCCCGACCGCGACCAGCGCCTCACCGAAGAGCTGCCGGATATCGCCCTGGGCGACCCCATACATGGCGAGATTGACCGCGCTCATCGCGTCACCTCCGCCAGCGCCGCCTGGTACTGGTCGGCCGTCAGGTGTCCGGCGTGCCAGCCGTCGCTGGCCTCCATGAAAGATACCCCCTTCCCCTTTACCGTGTGAGCGAGGATCAGGCGGGGCTTGCCCGGGGCGGTCTCCGGTCGCCGAGCGGTCTCCAGCGCGTTGATCACGGCAGGCAGGTCGTGGCCGTCCACCTCCACGACGTGCCAGCCGAAGGCCGCCCACTTGGCCCCGAAGGGGTCGAGGGTCATCACGCAGTTCCGCGGGCCGGTCACAAAGCGATTGTTGTCGTCCACGATGGCCACCAAGTTGTCGAGGCCGAAGTGGGCGGCGGCCATGGCGGCCTCCCAGGTCTGTCCGGCGGTGCACTCGCCGTCGGAAAGCACCGCGAACACCCCCACGGGCGGCCCCCCTTCGCGCTGCGCCCGATAGCGGCCCCCCCATGCCATCCCCGCTCCCGCCGACAGGCCCATCCCCAAGGAGCCCGTGGGAATCTCGGCCCCGGGGGTGTCCATGTTGACATGCTCCTGCAGTATGCTGTGCGGGCGGTTGAACGAGTCGAAGAGCCGCTCGCGGGGGAAGAAGCCTCGCCAGGCCATGGCCACGTACATGGCAGCGGACGCATGTCCTTTGGACAAGAGGAACCGATCGCGGGCCGACCACCCGGGATTCGACGGGTCGAGTCGCAAGATGCGAAAGAAGAGGACGGCCAGGAGCTCGACCAGTGAAAGCTCGCCGCCGAGATGGCTCGACTGGGTGCCGGAGTGCCGGGTGAGGTCAAGGAGATCCTTGCGGAATTCGCGACAGAGCCATTGGAGCGCCCCAAGCTCCGCCGGTACAGGAACTGAACCGGGTGCATACTGGCCGTCCGGGAGGCGCTGGCAGCTTGCCATGGGACTCCTTAGGCGATCCCCGCCCGGGCCGTGCAACCGCGACGCTGCTACGGTCGCCAGTCGGGATCGATGAAGAAGGGCTGGCTCCAGGCGCTGCCCATCTGGGCGTCCACCACCTCGATCCGGACGTAGGGATCCCCGGGTCGCGGGGTGTACTCCGCCTGCATCAAGGCGTCCCCGCGTACGCGGGAGGCGGGGTTCGGGTCGCCGGTCATGAACCGGATCTCGATGGCCGGCGAGCACCAGACCTTGATGGTGTCTCCGACCACCTCGAACTTCTGGAAGTGAGGTCCGGTCGAGGAGTAGAAGTTCCCCGCCTTCAGGTTCGCCAGAACGTCTTCCGGGGTCAACTGATCCGCGTTCACCACCACCCAGGCCTTCCCCCCCTGGTACGGGATCCGGTGAGCGTCGTCGGCGGCGACCCCCCAGACCCTCACCCCGCTCCGGAGGAGCTGATCCCAATACTGCAGGGCAAAGCCGTTGTACTCGAGGTAGCTGCACACCACGTTGAGGATCTCGACGGCCGCATACCGGTGGAGGCCGAGACAGCGCTCCAGGCCAAAGGCGGACCAGTTCGGGTGCGCCAGGATGGCGAGCCCGCCCTGGTCGTTGATGGCGTCGATGGTCTGCTGGTGGTCGGTAAACGGCTCGACCAGACCCTTGAGATCGAGCCCCACGATGTGATCTCGGCCGCACACGGTGACCTCGTCCGAGGACAGGGCCAGGAAGGCCGGCGTCGTGAATTGGCTCAGGTCGGTGAAGACATCGTGGTCCGTCACCGCCAGGAACGCGTAGCCGCGATCCCGGTAATAGGCCACGACCTGCTCCGGCGGCCATTCGCCGTCCGAGAGATTCGAATGGGTGTGGGTGTTGCCGCGATACCACTGGGGCAGGTTCCGATACGGATTCCTGATCTTCATGCCAGCGTGTCTCCCGTGCTCGGGTTCTCCTTCACGACCACTTCCCCCTTGATCGTCAAGGTCAGGTCGTCCAGCGTCCCCACCTTCCAGGTGGCCCGTTCCAGTCCCGGGACCTCGCGCCCCCGCTCCACCGCCACGACCGGCATGCCGGCCGCGTGCGCCGCCGCGACGCCGGACGGACTGTCCTCGATGACCAGGCAGGCGGCCGGAGACAGCTTCAGCAGGCGAGCGGCAGCCAAGAACGGGTCCGGCGCCGGCTTGGCATGGCTGTAATCCTCGGCCGTGACGATCACGTGAAAGCTCTGCGTCATGACGGCGCGCCACAGGATTCCCTCGACCTCCAGCCGCCGGGAGCCCGTGGCGATGGCGAGATGGGTTCCCTCGGGGATCCGCCGCAAGAACCGGCCGGCATCCGTGAATGGCTGCACCTCATCCAGTCGCTCTTCATACAGCACGTTGCGCCGCGCGATGACCCGCGGGCCGTCGGCCTCGAAGCGCGCGCCCAGGATGTCGCGCAGACCGGCCTCCTCGGTCCGGCCGAGCCAGCAACGCGTGAAGTCGTCCCAGGTGAGCGTGACGCCGAGTTCCGCCAGCGCCTGGGCCCCCGCGCGGAACCGGACCGGCTCGCTGTCAAACAAGACGCCGTCGAAATCGAACAACACGGCCTTGATCAGGAAGGGATTCATGCGCGCCTCCGCCACGAGAGACCGGTGGATGTCGTCATCATCTGTGGATAGATGATGACGAACGTTTCGCCGGAGGTCAAGTCGGGAGTGTTGGGAGTGTTGGGCCTCCCCCAGCCGGCAGGAAAGTAGGTCACCCCCTTCAGCCAAGACCGGGCAGAGGTGCTCCTCTCCTGCTCGGGACGGATCGTCGAAATCACCATCCAGTAGAACGGAAACGCGATCAGGAGCGCCGAGAGGCCCTGCCTCACTTCGGTGAGGTGAAGGTGAAGGCCCGTATGATGTGCCGCTGCGCGGCCAGGAAGGTGAGGATCATGGGGACGACGACGAACATGTTGCCCGCCATGATGATGTGCCAGCGCGAGCCGGTCCCCTCCTCGCGGAGCAGCGCCACGCCGAGCGGCAGGGTCCGGACCGCCTCGTCGGTGGTCATCACCAGCGGCCAGAAGTAATCGTTCCAGTGGTACACGACGCTGAAGAGCGAGAAGGCGATGATGGTCGGCTTGGCGATGGGCACCAGGATGCGGAAGATGATCTGCAGGACGTTGGCCCCGTCGATGCGCGCGGCGTCCAAGATGTCGTCGCTGATGCCGTTGAAGGCCTCGCGGATGAGGAACGTCCCCAAGGCGGAGGTGGCATAGGGCAGGATGATGGCCGCGTAGGTGTTCAGAAGGCCCACCTTGGCGAGCATGATGTAGATGGGAATGAAGCGGATCTGCGGCGGAACCATGAGGCAGGCGACGACCAGGAAGAAGCAGAGGTCGCGCCCCGGGAACTCGAGCTTGCTGAAGGCGTAGGCCGCCAGGCAGCCCAGGAAGAGCTGGAGGATCAGAATGCCGAAGGTGGTGATGACGTTGTTCAGCAGGTAGCGCGGAAACGGACCGGACTGCCATGCCTGGACATAGTTCTCCCAGTGGGGCGGGAGGGGCAGGAGGCTGGGCGGGAACTGGAGGACGCCCGCCAGGTCCTTCAGCGACGTGGTGGCGATCCAGAAGTACGGGAACACCTCGACCAAGGCGACGATGCCCAAGAGGGCGATTGCCAGAACGCGGAGTGCTGGGTTTCGGCTCGTCATGGATCGTCCCCGCTTTCGCTACCCTACCTGGGTATAGTGCACCTTCCGCTGGAAGACGCGGTGCTGCACATAGGTGAGCGTCAGGATCAGAGCGAAGCAGATAACGACCGCCGCCGAGGCGCGACCGATGCGGAAGTAGTGGAACGCCTGCTCGTAGATGTAGAAGACGTAGATGCTGGTGGCGTGGACCGGCCCGCCCTGGGTCATGATGTTGACGATGTCGAAGCCCTGGAAGGTGGCGATGGTCAGCGTGATGAACAGGAAGACGGTCGTGGGGGCGAGCAGGGGCCAGGTGATGTACCGGAACTGGTGCCAGGCGCTGGCCCCGTCCAGGGAGGCGGCCTCGTAGTAGTCCTGGCTGATGTTCTGGAGGCCGGCCAGGAAGATGATCATCGGATAGCCGATGACCTTCCAGACGGTGACGCCTACCAGGCTCCAGAGGGCGAGGCGGTGGTTCCCCAGCCAGTCCACCGGCGGGACGCCGAGGAAGCCGGCGACATAGTTCACCAGCCCATACTGCGGGTCCAGCATCCAGATCCAGAGCAGCGAGACGGCCACCCAGGAGACGATGTAGGAGGTGAAGATGCAAGCCTGGAAGAGGCTGCTCAGCGCCGTCCGGTTGTTCAGGAGCAGGGCCAGGGCCAGGCCGATCCCCATGGCCAGGACGACGACGCCCACCGAGTAGGCCAGGGTGTTTCCCAGCACCTCCTGGAACTCCGCGGCCTCGAGCAGCTCCCGGTAGTTCGTGAGTCCGATGAAGCGCTTGGGCTGCAGCATGTCCCAGGCGAAGAAGCTGAGGTAGAAGGAATAGACGACAGGGTAGATGTAGAAGGCGCTGAAAAAGGCCATCGAGGGCAGGATGAGGGCGTAGCCAAGCAGGGTCTGTCGCCGCATCGATCGGGGGCGTCTCATGAGCAGTGGCATCCTCGGAAGAGGGGCGGGGCACGCCGGCCGGCGCGCCCCGCCGCGTTCTCGGAACCGTCGGGGCGGGCTACTTCCCCGCCAGGATGTCGTTGGCCGCCTTCTCGGCGGCGGCCATGGTCTCGTCCACCGTCTTGAGGCCGATCACCGGGGCCTCCAGGTTCGGCTGGATGACCTCGCGCTGGATCCGGATGAGGGCCGGGGTGAAGGGCATCCGCTGGGCGTACTTGAGCTGATCGTAGGCCACCTGGTAGTTCGGGTTGGCCTGGTAGAACTTCTGCATCTCGGGGGACTTGATGGCCGGCTCGCTGGTGCAGATGTAGCCGGTGTTCTGCGACCAGTGGATGGCCTGGGCGGGCTCGGACATCCACTTGATGAAGGCCCAGCCCGCCTCCTTCTGGGCCGGCGTGGCGTCCTTGATCATGACGAAGAAGGTGCCGCCCGTGGGGGCCGCGAACTGCTCCTTCTTGGGCAGGAAGGCAGTGCCCATCTTGAACTTCACGTTCTCGGTCAGGTAGTTCACGAAGGCGGTGGAGGTGAAGATCATGGCCGCCTTCTGGGTGATGAAGTCGGTGTTGGTCACCTCCCAGGCGTTGTAGTCCTTGCCCCCGGGCCGCTTCATGATCTTGTGCTTGTTGACCATGTCCACCCAGTACTGGAGCGCCTCGCCCCCCTTCTGGCGGAAGGCCGCCTGCTTCCCGTCGGCGCTGAGCAGCGAGCCGCCGGCCTGATACAGCAGCCCGTGCCAGAACCACCAGTCCACCGGCACCTCGAAGCCCCAGGTCTTGACGTCGTTCCCCTCGCGCACCGTGAGCTTGGCGGCCGCGTCCCGCAGTTCGTCCCAGGAGGTGGGGACCTTCACGCCCTTCGCATCCAGCAGGTCCTTGTTGTAGTACATGACCGGCATGCTACGGTTGAAGGGGATGGCGAAGAGGGGCACCGACTTGCCGAAATAGTCGAAGTAGCCATGCTGCGACAGGGGCTGGACGAACTCCTCGGTCTTGACCCCCGTGGACTTCACGTAGGGCTCCAGGTTCTCGAACATCCCGCCCTGCCACAGATCCGGCATGGCCTCGCCGATGACGTGGAAGATGGTGGGGGCCGTCTTGGTAGTGATGGCCGCCCGGATCTTGGCCAGGGCCTGGAAGTAGTCCCCCTGGAAGGAGCCGTCGATGCGGTACTTGGTCTGGCTGCCGTTGAACTTCTTGACCATGTCCTCGGTGACCTGGCGGACCTTGCCCCCATAGGAGTACCAGAAGGTGGCCGTGATCGGCTCGCCCGCCCAGGCGGGTCCCATCATCGTCAGGCACACCAGGGTAGCCAGCACACACCCCAGCAGTCTTCGCGTCTTCATGCTCATGCCTCCGTTACGGTTCGACCGCATCATTAGGCCGTCTTGCCGAGGGGCGACGTCGCCCCCGTTGGAACCGGGCTGTCTCTGGGCGAGTCTCACCTCCCCTCGACGGCCTTGGAGACCCAGACCTCCGCACTGGCGCCTCGCCGCATCTCAGGGCCGCCAGTCGGGATCGAGGAAGAAGGGCTGGCTCCAGGCTGTCTGCATCTGCGCATCCACGACCTCGATCCGGACGTACGCCTCCCCGGGCCGCGGCGTGTATTCGGCCTCCGTCAGGGCGTCACCACGGAGACGCAAGGCGGGATTCACGGCCCCCGTCATGAAGCGGACCTCCACCGCCGGCGAGCACCAGGCCTTGATCGTGCCGGCGTCGACCTCGAACCGCTGGAAGGTGGGGCCGGTCGAGGCATAGAAGTTCCCGCTGCGGATATTGCACACGATCCCCTCCGCCGTCAAGGCCTCTGCGTTCACCATGATCCAGGCCTTCGCCCCCTGGTAGGGGATCCGGTGGGCATCGTCGGCGGCGACTCCCCACACCCGCACCCCCCGCCGCAGGAGCTGGTCCCACCAGGAGAGGGCATAGCCGTTGTACTCCAGGTAGTTGCACACCCCATTCAGGATCTCGATCGCCTGGTACCCCTGCCACGCCAGACACTGCTCCACGGTGAGCCATGACCAGTTGGGATGGGCGAGGATGGCGAGCCCGCCCTGCGCGGCGATTGCGTCGAGTGTCCGCTGGTGATCGTTGCTGAAGGGCTCCACCACTCCATGGAGACGGAGACCCACGATGTGGTCTCGCCCGCGCACGGTCACCTCGTCCGCGGCGAGACCCACGAAGTCCGGTGTGCTGAACGGGGCGAGGTCGGTGAACACGTCATGGTCCGTCATCGCCAGAAACGCGTAGCCGCGATCCCGGTAGTAGGCCACCACCTGCTCCAGCGGCCATTCGCCGTCCGAGAGCGTCGAGTGGGTGTGCGTGTTGCCTCGAAACCACTGGGGGTGGTTCCGATACGGATTCCGGATCTTCATGATTCCTCCAGCACCCCATCAAAGTCGAAGAGGATCGCCCGGACCCTCGAATCATTCACGCCCGCTTCCCCCCATTCCTCCTGACAATCATCTGTAGCGTTCGCAGTCACCGTCGTGCTTGATATGTCATATGGTATATCAGATGGCATATTGCTCACAACCCAAATCTCTGTTAAACTTGATTTTACAGCTTGTCACCCCCGACGCGGCAGCCAAGAGTCGACGTCGAATTTCTCGGTCTCCTCTTCCAGGAGGCACGTATGGCCATCGTCACCATCGTTGGCGCCGGCTTCATGGGCTCGGCCACGGCCTGGCCCCTCGCCGACAACGGTCACACCGTCCGGCTGGTGGGAACCCACCTGGACGCCGAGATCATCACGCAGTGCAAAGAGAGGCGGTTTCACCCCAAACTCCAGCGCGAGCTTCCCCCCGGCGTCCAGCCGTACCACGCCGAGGAAATCACACAGGCCATCGAGGGGGCGGAGATCATCCTCAGCGGCGTGAACTCCTCAGGGGTCCGCTGGATCGGCCAAACGCTCGGGCCGCTTCTCCGTCCGGAGCACCTTCTGATCGCCATCACCAAGGGGCTGGACCTGGATGCGAGCGGGGATCTCAAGATCCTCCCGGATGTTCTCCGGGACGAGCTGCCCGAAAATATCCGCAACCAGGTGCGGCTGGCCGCCATCGGCGGCCCGTGCATCGCGGGCGAGCTTGCCGGCCGCCGCCAGACCTGCGTGACCTTCGGGTGCCGCGACCAGGCGGCCGTGGAACGGCTCGCCACGGCGTTCCGGACCCCCTACTATCATGTCTGGACCACGACCGATCTGGTGGGACTGGAGTACTGCGCCGCCCTGAAGAATGCTTACACCGTGGGGGTGGCCCTGGCCTTCGGGCTCTTGGAGAAATCGGGGGGTACGGACACGGCCGGGGCCCACATGCACAATCTGGCCGCGGCCTGTTACGGTCAGGCGTGCACCGAGATGGAGCAATTCCTCCGTATCGTGGGGGCCACCCGGTATTTCGCCTTCGGCTTGCCGGGGGCCGGCGACCTCTATGTGACCTGCGTGGGGGGGCGAACCATCCGGCTGGGGACCCTGCTGGGCAAGGGGCACTCGATTGCCGAGGCTCGCGCCATCCTGGCCGGCCTCACTCTGGAGGGGGCCGCGATCATCGAAATCATGGGACAGGCCCTCCCCCGTCTCGAGGCCCGCGGGCTGGTAGGGCCGGGCGACCTCCCGCTCCTCCGGGCACTGATTGCCGTTATCGTCCATGGACAGCCCCTTCAGCTCCGCTTGGACGCGTTCTTCGGTGGGGGAGGCCGTGTCTAATCGCGGCACACACGACTACTCGGGTTTTCGGGCTGGAGCCACCCTCTTGACCGAGGCCCTGCGAGGGCCGTCGACACGCGTCCCGGTCTTCGCGCAGATGCATGAATTCGTGGCGGCCGAGCTCGGCATCCCTCGCCGCGATTTCTTCACTCGCCCGGACATCTCGGTGCCCGCCATCCTGGAGGTGGAGACTCGGTATGGATTGGATGTCGCCTCCGTCACCTACGACGTCTACAACATCGAGGCCGAGGCGCTCGGACAACCGATCCGGTGGACCGAGAGCGGGATGCCCGATCTCGATCGGAATGCACCTCGCATCCGAAACAAGGAAGACCTCACGCGGATCCGGACGCCTGATTTCGACGCTGTGCCTGCCTGCCGGCGCGTCCTCGCGATGCACGCCCTCTTCCGGAGTCTGACCGGGATCGAGCCGGGGCTCAGCTTCTGTGCCCCCTTTACGCTCGCCACCAACCTGCGCGGGATCGAGCAGCTTCTGCTCGACATCTATGCCGAGCCGGATTTTGCCCGGGAGCTGCTTCACCGCCTCACCGAGGAGGTGTTGGCCCCCTGGATTCTCCACCAGAAGCGGCACTTTCCGCAGGCGAGAGGGGTATCGGGCGTGGACGCCACGGCCTCGCTGCCCATCGTGAATCTTGCGATCCTGCGCGACTGGGCCGCTCCCTTCATCCTGCGGCTGCGCGAGCTGTGCGGTCCCGAGATCGCCGTGGTCAACTGGGTGGGGGAGCGGTATCTTCCCCGCCCGGCCGACATGCTCGATCTCAAGCTCGCCGTGGGGTCGGGAGTCCTCTGGGGGCAGGATCCGGACGTCGCGGAGCTGGGACCGGACTTCTACAAGACGTACGCCGACGCGCACGATGTCCCGCTGATCCTGGGGGTGGGGGCCGCCCGTCTGGCCGAGGACACCCCCGAGCAGATCGCGCACCATGTGCGCCGCTATGTCGAGGCTGGAAGCCGCGGAGGGCGATTCGCACTCTACCTCTGCAATCTCGGGGCGACCACGCCGCCGGAGAACCTGCGGGCCGCGGTGGCCGCCGCCCATGGCGACCCGATCTAGCGCCCCCCTGCCCGGCAGGGAGACACCTGGACCGGCGGACAGGGCGAGAGTCATGGACTCGGCGTCGTCCTGGAGGGAGATACTGACATGCTGCGAGAGGATGCGTACGCTCGTCTGAAACAGAGTCTCTTCACCAGCGCGCTCAAGCCGGGCCAGCTCGTGTCACAGAAAGAACTCGCAGAGCTGATCGACTGCCCCCTCGGCCCCACACGCGAAGCCATCCAGCGGCTGGCCGCCGAATCCCTGCTGCGCGTCGTCCCCCAGCGGGGCATCGTGATCAACGACATCACCCTCGAATTCATCCGCGAGGTGTTCCAACTGCGCAGCATAATCGAGCGGGAAGCGGCGCGCGCCTTCTTCGAGAAGGCGCCCCGCAGCGAGATCGCCGGTCTGAAGGCTGAGCACCAGACCATCCTTGGCCAAGCACAGAAGGGGATCTCCAAGCCGCTCCTCACCGATGCGCTCCACCTCGACTGGCGCTTTCACGACACGATCGTGGCCGCGCTGCACAACGCGCTGGTCGCGGAGATCTACCGCGTCAACAGCGATCGCCTCCGCCTCATCCAGTCCAAGCGCGGCTACGTGGCCGATCGCCTGCTGTCCGCCATGCACGAGCACATCGCCATCCTCGACGCCGGTGTGGCAAAGGGCCCCGAGGGCGCTACCGCCGCGATGGACCGCCACCTCGCCGAATCCCGCCGCTGGGCGCTCCACGTCTGACCGCCGCCGGCACGCCTCTGAATCAGAATCAGAGCGACACCCAGCGGCGCTCGCGGACGGCCGTCTCGACGCCGTCCACCACCTTCTGTGCCTCCGCGCCGTCGTGAAACGTCGGGTAGTCCTGCGTCTCGCCGCGGATCGCCCCGAGAAAAGCCACCTCCTGGTCCCACTTGTAGCCCAAGAATGGATCGTCCATGCGAGGATTCCGGGGCGATCCGGGGTACTTGGCCAGGTCGAACGGGACCTCGGCCCGGGCCCACTGCTGCGTCCGCGTCATGGCCGGGCCGAGGCTGATCTGGAGTTCGAAGGGATGGATCAGCTCGTAGATCGCCGCGCCCCCGCTGCCGTGGATCTCCACACTCTGATAGTTCGCCCGACCGCTTCCGCCCCGGCCGGCCACGGCTCGGTTGAGGTCGAACGTCCCGATGGCCCCGTTGACAAACTCGGCGGCAAACACGCAGGCGTCCTCGGCGTCCACCGGCACCCGCCCGCCGCCAGCGGGATCGGGCCGCTCACGGACGTACAGCCGGTTCGCGCCGCTCACCGCCGCGATGTCTCCCAGGAGGTAGCGGGCAGAGTCGATCCCATGGGAGCCCATGTCCGCCAGGACCCCCGCCCCCGCCCGCTTGCGGTCGTTCCGCCAGACCATCGGCGTGGCCGGGTCCAGCATCAGGTCCGTGAGGTGAGAGAGCCGCCAGTGACGGATCTCGCCGAAGTGCCCCTCGCCCACGAGGCGCTTCAAATAGCGCAGTGCGGGGACGAAGCGGAAGGTGAAGGCCACCATGCACACCATCCCACCCCGCTCCGCGGCGAGCTCCAGCTCCCGCGCCTCGGCGTACTGGAGCCCCAGCGGCTTCTCGCAGAGGATGTGCTTCTTGGCCGCGACGGCCGCCCGGGCCACCGTCGCGGTGAGCCCGCTCGGCGGGCAGATCACCACCGCCTCCACCTCCGGATCGGCGAGCAATCCTTGCCAGTCGTTATGAACCCGGGGGATGCCCCACTCTCCGGCAAACGCCCTTGCCCTCTCCTCGCGGCGGGAGGCGACCGCCACCACCTCGCAGATCTCCGAGCACAGCTTCAGGGAAGGGAGGTGCACCAGACCGGCGATGCGTCCCGCCCCGATGATCCCGACCCGGATCTTCGCGCGTCTCATCGAGCTACCTCCCGCCCCCTTGGGCGATCAACCGTTCCACCTCGTCGCGGCTGGGCAGGGAGGGCTGCGCCCCGGCGCGCGTCACGGCCATCGCCCCGCACCCATTCGCAAATCGCACCGCCTCGCGGAGCCCGAGCCCCTCGAGCAGGGCCGCCGCGAGGCCGCCCACGAAGGCGTCCCCCGCCGCCGTGGTGTCCACCGCCGACACCGGAAAGCTCGGGACGTGGTGGGCGCCGTCCTGGTCCACGATCAGGGACCCCTCGCCGCCGAGCGTCAGGATGATGGTCCGGGGACCGAGCCGCCGGAGCCGCCGACCGACCTCGTCCCAGTCGGTCACCGCCTCCGGGTCCGCCCCGGCGAAGAGCGCCGCCTCCACCTGGTTGGGGACGAACAGGTCCACGTCCCCGAAGCACGCCTCGTCCCCCGACCGGTGCGGCGCGGGATTCAGGATGACCCGGGCCCCGGCCCGCTTGGCCGCCCGGACGGCCCGCGCGATGACCGGCGGCGGCGCCTCCAGGTTCAGGACCAGCAGTCGGCAGCCCGCCACCGCACGCTCCGCCTCCGCCACCGCAGCCTCCTCCCAGGCCAGGTTCGCCCCGGGCGCCACCACGATGGCATTCTGCCCGTCGGCGGCGACGGAGATCAATGCCACGCCGGTCGCGGCGGACACGCGCCGCACGCCGGTCGTCTCGACCCCCGCCGCCTCCAGCGTCCCGAGCAGCTCGTCGCCGAACGCGTCCGCTCCCACCTGCCCGACCATCGCCACGGAGGCACCCAGCCGGCTGGCGGCCACCGCCTGGTTCGACCCCTTGCCGCCGGGGAACCTGGTCACCGCTCCGCCATGGACCGTCTCTCCGGGGCGGGGAATGTGGGGAACCTGCACCACCAGGGGGAATGTGGGGAACCTGCACCACCAGATCCATGTTGATCCCGCCGATCACGCAGATGTCACGCATCTTCCCCTCTTCTCCTCTGCCCCTCTGCTCCTCTGCTCCGATCGCTGTCTCTGTCGTTTTTTCATACCACACCCCTTCCCGCATCGCAATCCGGCTCGCGGTCCGGTACGGAAAACCCTTTGACAGGCCTGTCGGTCAGCATCTAGATTGAGGCGCGACCTGAGTAGTATATGGCCTCTCAACCGGAGGATCCTGCGATGCGCATCTGCACCCGCCGCACCTTCCTGACACTGCTCGCCGCGAGCTTGCTGCTCCTGACGTCCCTCCCATCGCTCCACGCCGCGGCGCCGGCAGAGCGCTCGGCTCGCATCACGATCCTGCAGCTCAACGACCTCTACGACATCCTGCCGGTCGAGAAGGGAAAGAAGGGGGGCTTGTCCCGGATCGCCACGCTGCGCGACCGCATCGCCGGGGAATCGCCGTCTGCCCTGCTCGTCCTGGCAGGCGACTTCCTCTCCCCGTCCACCATGTCCAGCATGTTTCAAGGCCGCCAGATGGTGGCCACCCTCAATGCCGCCGGCGTCGACCTGGTCACCTTCGGCAATCACGAGTTCGACTTCGGCCCGGAGATCACCCGCCAACGAATGCAGGAGTCCCGCTTCACCTGGGTCTCCAGCAACGTGCTGGACCCCGCCACGGGTCTCCCCTTCGCCGACGCCGTCTCCTTCGTCCTGCGGGATTTCGACGGCATCCGCGTGGCCTTCATCGGGCTCACGACGCCCGAGACTCAGACCCTGTCGAAAGGCGGCAGGAGCCTGAAGTTCCTCGACCCCATCCTGGCCGCGAAGGCGGTCGTGGCCCACGCGAAGCGGGCCAAGGCCGATCTCGTCGTCGCCCTGACCCACCAGGCCATGGCGGACGACAAAGCCCTCGCCGCCGCGGTCCCGGAGATCGACCTGATCCTCGGCGGGCACGAGCACGATCCGCTGGACGCCAAGGTGGGAAAGACGCTCATCCTCAAGACCGGCTCCGAGGCGGTCGCCCTCGGCCGCATCGATCTTCTGGCCAGCGTCGGCAAGGGCGGCCGTCGGGTCGAGACGAAGTGGGAGCTGATCGCCGTCACGGATGAGATCCCCGAGAAGCCCGAAGTGGCGGCCCTGGTCAAGCGATACGAGGGGCTCACGGCGGCCCAGCTCAATCTGGTGGCGGGTGCGACCTCCGTCCCGCTCGACACGCGGAACGAGATCGTCCGGGTGCGAGAGTCTCCGGTGGGGAACCTGATCGCCGATCTCTTGCGCGAGGCGGTGCAGGCGGACATCGCGCTGGTGAACGGCGGAGGCATCCGGGGGAACGCGGTCACGCCGGCAGGCTCTCTCACCCGAGGCGATGTCCTGAGAATCCTCCCGTTCGCCAACAAGATCGTGAAACTCGACGTGACCGGCGCGACGCTCCGGGCGGCCCTGGAGAATGGCCGGAGCCAGATCGAGACCACCGCCGGCCGCTTTCCCCAGGTCTCGGGCCTCCGCTTCACGTTCGACCCGAAGAAGCCGGCGGGATACCGGCTCGTCGCCGTCACGGTGGGCGATCGGCCGCTCGACCCCGCCGCCCGCTACACGCTGGCAACCTTCGAGTTTCTACTGGGAGGCGGCGACGGGTACGCCATGCTGAAGGAGGGCAAGGTGCTGGTGAATGCCCAGAGCGGCCCCATGGACTCGGACCTCGTCCTGGAGCGCCTGAAGGCCGGCCCTATTTCGCCCGCGACCGACGGCCGCATCCAGGTGGCGCCATGACGAGCCTCTCGGACGCTCCCAAGAAGGTGCGGGAGGTCTACCGGGGCCGGGTGGTGAGGCTGGATGTGGAGACCGTGACGCTCCCCAACGGCGCCACGGTGGAGCTGGAGATCATCCGACACCAGGGCGCCGCCGCGGTCGTCCCCTTGAAGGACGACGACACCGTGTTCCTCATCCGGCAGTACCGGCACGCCACCGGCGGGTACATCTACGAGATCCCCGCCGGAAAGCTCGACCCGGGGGAGGAGCCGCGCCACTGCGCGGCTCGCGAACTGGAGGAGGAGATCGGCTATCGCGCCTCGTCCCTCACCCACCTCCTCACCTTCTTCACCACCCCGGGGTTCACCGATGAGGTGATCCACATCTTCCTGGCCACCGGGCTTCTCCCCGGCACGCAGCACCTCGAACAGGACGAGGTGCTGGAGGTGGTCGAGATGTCGCTCGACGCGGCCCTCGCAAAGATCAACGACGGCACCATCCGGGACGGCAAGACCATCGTCGGTCTGCAGGCCGCCTATCTGCGTCGCACGCCGCCGGCAGGCTCGCTGACGGCGCCGGCCATTCGCACCCTGGAGCCGACCGATCGGGACGCGGCCCTCGCGGCGATCAACACCGCCGCGCGCTGGTACCGAGAGTTCCTGCCGGCAGGCGAGTACCACGACCCCGAGATGTCGGCGGCGCAGTGGGAGGCCGAGGCACGGCGGCTGACCTGGTACGGGGCTTACGTGGAGGGGCGCCTGGTCGGCGTGATGGGGCTGGAGTACGTCCAGGACGCCGCCCTCCTGCGGCACGCTTACATCCTGCCCGAGTCGCAGCGCCAGGGGATCGGGTCCACGCTGCGCGAGCACCTGGAGTCGCGGGTTCAGGGAGTCTCGCGGATCATCGTGGGAACCTACGCGGGAAACTACAAGGCCCGAAGAAGTTTGGAGAAGGCTGGATACACGCAGTCGGCCGATTCCGAAGCCATCCTGCGCGCCTATTACAATATCCCCGAGGACCGGCTGCGGACCTCAGTCGCGTACGAGAAGCCTCTCTAGCCCCGCCGTTGTTGGTCATGGCTACAGAAACGTTCGGAGAAAAGCAAAGCGCCGATCGGGCTTCCGATCGGCCCTTTGTTGTCTTTCGTTCGCGAGCGCTTGTCCGCTTCCCTACCCTACCGCGGGGAGCCTGAGCGTCCGCCGAACGCTGGACGGCTCGCCCCCTCGCGCCGGAACCCTCCCGCGGCGGGCCGACTCGTGCTCTGCCGCAGCCAGGCCAGTCCCGCCCCCTCGCGTTTCGGGCCGGCGGAACGCGTCGGCTGCGCGCCCCGAGGGGCCCACGTCGGTTTCCCGTCGGCCGAACGCGACGGGACTCCCTGCGCGCCGCGCCGTTCGGCGTTGACCTTCGCCCGGCTGCGCTCGTCCGACTTCCGCGCCCGGATGGCGGCGATGCGCTCGGCGATCGGAATCTCCAGCCGCTCGGCGGGCCGCTTCGCGTAGTCGAACCCGGTAAGCGTCTCGCGCGGCAGGCGCTTCCCGATGTGCCGTTCGATGGCGCGCAGCTCGCCCTCCTCCTCCGGAGAGACGAAGGTGTAGGCATCGCCCGTGGCCTCGGCCCGGGCCGTGCGCCCGACCCGGTGGATGTAATCCTCGGGCAGATGGGGGACATCGAAGTTCACGACGAGACCCAGCGCCTCCACATCAATGCCCCGCGCCGCGATGTCCGTGGCGACCAGGACTTGGAAGCGGCCTTTCTTGAAGCCGAGGAGCGCCTCTGTCCGCTGCGCCTGGCTGCGATTGCCGTGGATGCGGGCGCAGGCGACGCCGCGCCGCTCCAGGAAGTCGGCCAGCCGGTTGGCCCGATGTTTGGTCCGCGTGAAGGCCAGGACGGTCTTCGGCGAGCCCTTCTGCAAGAGCTCCACCAGCAGGTGCGATTTCAGGTCGTGGGAGACCGGGTACACCGTGTGGGTCACCCCGATTGCCGGCGCGGACTTGCGCTCGATGTTCAGGGCGACGGGGTTCTTCAGCATGACGTTGGCCAGGTCCACGATGGGAGCCGGCAGCGTCGCCGAGAAGAGGAGCGTCCGGCGCTCCTTGGGCAGCCGCTGGAGGATACGGCGGACGTCCGGCAGGAAGCCCATGTCGAGCATACGATCCGCCTCGTCCAGCACCAGATACTCGACCCCGTTGAGCCGCGCGTAGGGGTACTGGAGGTGGTCCAGGAGCCGGCCGGGGGTCGCGACGAGCACATCCACACCCTTCCGGAATGCTTGCTCCTGCGGTCCCATGGCAACGCCTCCGTAGATCGCCGCCCCCGTGATGCCGGTCTGCCCGGCGAGCTCGCGCAGGTGCTCCGTGATCTGGGCCGCCAGCTCCCGAGTGGGGGCCACGACCAGCGCTCGAATTGTCCCCCGGCGCTTGCCCATCAAATCGTGGAGGATCGGCAGGAGGAACGCGGCGGTCTTCCCGCTGCCCGTCATGGCGGTGGCCAGGACGTCCCGACCCTGCATCAGGGGCGGGATCGCCGCCTGCTGGATCGGCGTGGGATGCTCGAATCCCATCCGCTGGGTGGCCTTCAACAGTTCTGCATTGAGTCCGAGTTCTACAAACGACATGCGTCTCCCTGTGCTTTCTGCAGACACACCACGACCGCACATGGGTCTGGGGTGACCGCATTTGTTTCCGGCTTGATTTATTGAATGGGGGGGTAACGGTGGGATCGCCGGAGAGACCGCCGTTCAGGCTCTTAAGCCCTGCCCTACTACGTCCCGCTTCAGGGCCTGAATTCTTCGGCATCCGTTGCGGTGAGGTGCGCAGAGTAGCACGCGAGGCTCATTTCCCCAAGGGAATTCGGGGAGACAGGCTCGCATCACCTTGGAACTCCTTGAGTTCACGCGCTTTGCTCCGGCAAATTAACTTGTGCGGGGAGCGTCATACGGGCGGAATCCCTCCGCCGCAAAGTGGGGATCGAACGCCAGGGCGAGACAGAACGGCCCGGCCGAGGGCCGGGCCGTTCACGACGAATGGGCGATTGCCTACCAGCGCATCCGCACCCGGTAGTTCACCGTGATCTTACCGTCCTTGGGAACCTTCACGACGTACTGCAGGGTGTGGGCCTCGACCTTGTTGTGGGGATGGCTGCTCTTCAGCACTTCCCAATCGCCAGGAACCGGCTCCACAATCGTGACCTCCACCTCCTCCTTCTTGTGGTTGCGCAGTTCCACGTCCCACTCGGTCTCGTACACGTTCCAGGCGATCTTCTTCCAGTCGCGCTGGGTGCGCTCGCCCACCACGTCGAAGGCCTCGCCCAGCTTGATCTTGACCTTCTCGCCCTTCGGCGTGTGGTCGATCGTATCCTCGCCGACGAACTGCAGGCTCTTGTCGGCCGCCGCCTTGTACACCCGCACCGTCCCCTTGGGGAGCGGGAGACCGAGACGCTGCTGCTCGGTGTTGGCGATCTCCAGGAACACCCCCGCCTTCTGGTTCGAGAGCGGCGTGCCGAGCTGGCTTCTGTAGTACTGGCTGGCGCCGTAGAAGCGCAGCTCCTTCCGGATCGGGATCTCGGGCGCATCCAGCAGGCTGATCTGCTTGGTCTGGCTGTTTTTGATCGTCGTCCGCCCCTGCAGCGAATAGAGATGATACTCGAAGAACGACTCCTCCTGGAACTGCGCCGGCGCGGCGGCCCTCTTGGCGGAGGATTCCAGCGCCATCCGCACCTCCTGCTTGGTCTGCGCCCGGTTCACATCGCCCGCCACCAGCTTCAGTGCCGCGTCCGGATAGGTCGCCCCGCTCCTGTTGTCGATCGTCACCCAGCCCGACAGATCGCCCCCGGTGTCCTTCTCGTTCAGGACCACCACGTAGTCGGCCTTCCAGGTGATCCCGGAGGTCAGATACGACGCCTCCACGCGCTGGCGATGCGGGATGCCGCTCGCCAGCAGCCAGACCAGGGTCGGCTTCGGGATCAGATTCTCTGGCAGTTCGGGCAGGATCACCCGGCCGGGGTGCCCCAGGTGGATCTGGCCGTTGATCTGATAGATGGGGCCGTTGTTGTTGGCGAGCAGGACGGCCTCGATCAGATTGCCGTCCCCGGTCATCAGCTTGACCTTCTTGCCCACGTACTTGTCCATCAGCTTCTGCGGATTCAACAGGTCGTACTCGTAGTTCTGCTCCAGGATCCGGACGCCCGCGGGATCGGTGAGCGACTTCAGATGCACCGAGGTGGGATCGATCTGGGAGGCCACGTCCATGAACTTCACCTCGTGCGTCCCGACCGCCAGGTGAAGTTCCCGCACATCCTTCACCAACCCCAGGTTTCCGTTGTAGATCGTGACTGCCAGATCCTTCTGCTGATCCTGCGTCACCATGCTGCGGCTGGCGACAGCCCCGGCCTCGCCCGCGACTGCCGTGGAGAGCCACACTAGGACGCCCAGGATAACCCCGATCATCTTCCACATCTGTCTCCCTCCTTGGCTGGGTCGAGTCGTTCCGATCCCCGTCTGCCAGATGAGACCGGGCCGAGCCAAAGAAGTTCCCAAGAAAGGAGACGTCCGAAGGGCGGAGGGCCACGCGTGAAGATCGGGGTCGTGGTAGGCGTCCGGGGGATTCGGCGGGAGTCGAGCATAACGAGACAGTCAAGCCTTCACGATGGCCGTTCCTGTCGCTATCGCTCTCCTTCTCACTGGCACCGGGCGGCGAGGGCGGCGCGGGCCGCCGAGGCTTCTCGCAGCCCGGGATATTTCTCCAGGGCTTCGCGGAGAATCCGGCATCCCGAGGCATCCCCCAGGGCCAGGAGGCTCTCCCCCTGGCGATAGAGGGCCACCGGCGCCCGGCGGTGGTCCGGGTACTGGCTCAGGAACGCGTCGAACGCGGCGGCGGCCTCGGCATGGCGCCGCTCCGCGCGATACCCTTCAGCCAGGAAGAACTGGGCATCCGGCGCCCGTTTGTCTTTCGGGCGCTGAGCGAGAAAGGTGCGAAAGTGCTCGGTAGCCGCCGGGTAGTTCTGTGCGGCGTACTCCGTCGCGGCGGCGGAAAAGAGATCGTCCGCGCTTCCGGCGGACACGCCGGCGGCTTCCTTCTCGGCCGCGGGGCCGGCCAGCCTCGCCCGCAGCCCCGATTTCGCCTTCGCGCCGGGCGGCTCGGGAGTCTGTGACGACCGAAGGGTGGTCGCGGCGGCCGATTCGGACTCCGCCTTCATGGCCTTTTGGATCGGAGCGGCGGCGGGTGAGCCGGCTTCGTCCCGCACCGGAGGGGTCTCTGGCACGGCAGGCTCCTCTTTCACCGCCGCCGGCGTCTGGCCCCGTTCGGCCGTCAGCGGCGCGGGGACCGGAGCGGCCGCGGGAGGTTGTGACATCTTCACCGGCGGCGCGGGCGGCGGGGCGATCCGCCGCGCCTCGGCTCGCGGCTCTTCTGCCGTCTTGTCCGGGAGGGGGGCAGGCGGCGTGACGGGAACAAAGCGCTCCGCCGGAGCCGGCGCGCCGAGGTCTACCGCCTGACGCAGCTCGGGCGAGCGCTGGGAGATCCAGACGCCCGCTACTCCCAGCAGGACAAGGGCGGCGGCGTGGAGCGGCAGCTTGAGGCGGAGGGGGAAGACGATCGCCTCAACGGCCCGTCGCCACCACGTGGGCCCCTCGATCCGCTCGACGACCCGCGCAGCGAATCCGGGCGACGGCTCTTCGTCCCGGAGGTCGCCCAGTGCCTGCATCGCCTTTCGAAAGGCCGCCCACTCCAGACGGCAGGCGCGACAGCCGTCCAGATGCTGGCTCAGGGCGGTGAGGGGCGGACCCGACAGCGTGCCGTCATAGAGATCGGTGAAGGCCTCGCGGGCCTCGTCGCAGGTCATGTCTGGCTCCCCTCCATCAGGTGGGGTCTGAGTCGCGCCTTCAGATCCGTCCGGGCGCGGTGCAGTCGCGATCGGACCGTCCCCAGCCCGATCCTCAGGGTCTCCGCAATCTCGTCGTACGACAGCCCCTGGACGTCCCGGAGGATGAGAACCAGCCGATGCTCCTCCGAGAGACGAGCCAGCTCGCTCTGAATCGTCTGTCTGAGGTCGCGACGCTCCGCGATGGCATCCGGCCCCGGCCCTCCATCCGGGATGCGGTCCAGGACCGACGGGGCATCCCCCCCGCGATCGCCGACCGGACCCGGGTCCCACGCCTCCCGCCGCAGGCGCGCAGCCGAGCTGGCGAGATAGTTGAGGCAGTGATGGCTGGCAATGGCATACAGCCAGGTGGAAAAGCGCGAGGCGCCCCGAAATCCCCGCAGACCCCGATAGGCTTTGAGGAAGACCTCTTGCGCGATGTCCTCGGCCTCCTGACGGTCACCCACCATGCGGAGGGCCAGCGTGAACACCCAGCGCTCGTAGCGGCGGACCAGCGCCTCGAAGGCCGCGATGTCCCCCGCCTGAACTCGCTCCACGAGCCTCCGATCGTCGCCCGCCTCGGCGGACGGCCCAGGATCGGCACGTGCCCGCTCCCTATTTAGACGCCCGCTGTCTTCAAAGGTTCCCATTGGGGGCGAATGATACCACCACTCCGGCCTCTTCCGGCCAGCGAATTCGCGAACCCGTCGGCCCGGTCCCCGTCGGACCGCGGGTCCCGGACTATTTGCTTGCATGCCCCGCTCCCGTCTGCTAGTGTTCATTCGGTCATTTTCGACCAACTGGTCGAATGCGACCAGAAAGACGGGAGACACGGCTCATGGCGCAGGCAGCCGCCAAACAGACGCGCACCAATCGCCGCCGGGCTCAGAGCTTCGAGAGCTTGGTCCAGGCGGGGCTGACGGTCATCGGACAGCGTGGCCTCTACGAAACCACGGTCGAGCACATCACCGAGGCGGCCGATGTCGGCAAGGGGACGTTCTACGCCCACTTCGCCTCCAAAGAGGAGCTGGTGTTCCACCTCGTGCGCCATGGCTTCGACGAGTTGATTGCCACGCGGGCGGCAGAGCCCCCGATCAGCGGCGCGCGCGCGCCGGCCGCCCACCTGGCGGCCCTCATCCAGGGGCAGCTCCGAGCGCTGGGCCGACGCCGGGATCTGATCCTCCTCCTCCACCAGGTCCGCGGCCTCCTGATCTTGCAGCCCGAAGCCCGTCAGCGCCTCCGTCAAGAGTATCGCCGCTACGTGCAATTTCTGATGGAAGAATGTCAGCGCGCGCTGGGGAGCCCCCCTCTCGGCCAGGCCCAGGTGCGAGATCTGGCCTGCGCCATCGCGGGCTTCGTGGCGGGGGCGCTCACGTTCGAGATCCTGGTCCGGGAGAGCCGGGGGGCGGTGCCCGCCCTCGCGCGTCCCGTGAATGCCTTTGCCGCGGGGATCGCCTCGCACTATCTCCCGCCGCCGTCTCGCGCGACCGGGACTTGAGGCCAGGGAGGGGCTCGTACCTTCCAAGGAGGGGACCGAACAGGAAACGCGAATCGCCCGGGCCGGGGCGCCGGTCCGCCAGATTTGGTCGCGGTACGTTTTTTCTTGAATTGAGGAACCTTTGCACCTATTCTTACAACCGGTTTGTTTCGTCAGCGATTTTCGGCAATTTGTAAGCACCCAGGATCAATGTCACCTTCGGTAGCGAAAGGAGGAGTCTGATGCGATTTCGGTCAAGTGTGCGTATTCTCTTCACGGTTGGACTTCTGGTCGGATCTCTCGCCCTCTTCGGCTGTCCCAAGCGGCCCGAGGTCGGCCAGGCGCCCCCCAGCGCCCCCGGGCCGGGGGCGGTGGTAGCGCCCGCGGCACCTAGCCCGACGACGGCGCCTCCGGAGGTCCGCGTGCAGCCGCCGGCCGCCACGGCGGTGGTACCGGAGGCTCCCAAGGCCCCGGAGACAGTGGTCGCGGTGTCTCCCCTCAAGGATGCCTTCTTCGATTTCGACAAGTCCGCCCTGCGGGAGGATCAGAAGGCCGCCCTCAACGAGGACGTGGCCTGGCTGAAGGGGAATGCCGGGGCGAAGGTCCTGATCGAGGGCCACTGCGACGAGCGGGGCACCGCCGAGTATAACCTGGGCCTGGGCGAGCGCCGGGCCAAGGCGGTGAAGGATTACCTCATCGCGGCGGGCGTGGCGGCCGATCGGATCTCGATCATCAGCTACGGCAAGGAGCGCCCCTTCGTCCTCGGCCACGACGAGAGCGCGTGGAAGTGGAATCGCCGGGGGCACTTCGTCCTCCAGGGGAAGTAGGCAACGCTTTTCGGACCCCAGTCGACTCACGCCGCCTGCCCTTTCATCCGGGGCAGGCGGCGTTTTTTCGTTCCACGGAACGGCCGTTCGCCGGCGATTCACACCTCGCACCCGCCAGCTGATTCGTGGCCGTCTGAAGACGATTCGCGGTCCGCTGGATCCCTCCAAGTCTGGATCGAGAATGACCGCGTAGAGATCCGGCCCGCCGACCGGGTGGGGGGAAGGGGCTTTTCGAGACGGACGAGCGCCTGCTCGCCGAGACGCACAGGAACGCGGTCGTGGCCGGCATCGGCCCGGCGGGGGAGAAGCTGTCCCGCATGGCCTGCGTGATATTCGAAGGGCGCTACGCCCGCTCCGCCGGCCGCACCGGCATGGGCGCCGTGATGGGCTCCAAGAACCTGAAGGCGGTGCTGGTCCGAGGCACCGGCGGCGTCGCCGTGGCCGACTGGACGGGATTGATGAAGCGGGCCGCCGCTTACGGGGACGTGGAATGGCTGGACTACTGCACCGGAAGGGCTAGGCGATTTCCTCCATGGAGATGACCTGGCATTTGTTGATAGCCAGGAAGCCTTGGCGGCTCGAGTCCTCCCCTTCGGCGGAAGCCTCGGTCAGGGCGAAGAAATCTCCCTTCATGTTCAGGGCGTCCAACGTTCGGATGTTCTTGGGCTTGCTCATCTTCCCGACCAGCACGCCCGCCAGTGTGACCACTCTGACCTTGACCGAGGTCTCGTCAATCGGCATCGTGTCCTCCCTGAGGTCGTCAAGCGCCCGCCAACACTCTGGTTTCAGACATCCCATACCACCGCGCCAGGAATCTGTCAACCCCTTTAGCGCGGCGAGGCCGCTTGCAGTGAGGTCGCTGTGGGCGACGTGACGGTCGTGACCGGCGGAACGGGCTTCGTCGGCGCGGCGGTTGTTCGCCACTTGGTGGCGGGCGGCCATCACGTGCGCGTGCTGGTGCGTCCGCGAAGCGACCGACGCCTGCTTGGTGACCTCCCCATCGAGATCGCGGACGGGGACATCACCGAGCCTATCTCCCTCCGACGCTGTCTCAGGGACTGCCGGCGTCTTTTCCACGTCGCGGCCCTCTACAGTCTGTGGGCCAGGGATCGCCGCCAGTTCTACGAGGTCAATGTCGAGGGAACCCGTCGCGTCCTGGCCGCGGCGGCCGAAGCGGGCGTCTCCCGCGTAGTGTACACGAGCACGGTGGGCGCCCTGGGGATCCCGTCGGACGGCAGTCCCGGCACCGAAGAGACACCGGTGAGCCTCGCCGATATGGCGGGGGATTATAAGCGATCCAAGTTCCTGGCGGAGGAAGTGGCTCGCGAGTCCGCGCGTCAGGGTCTGCCGGTGGTCATCGTCAATCCCAGCACGCCGATCGGCCCCGGCGATATCAAACCCACGCCCACCGGACAGATGGTCGTGGACTTCCTGCGGGGCAAGATGTGGGCGTACCTGGATACCGGGCTGAACTTGGTGGATGTGGACGACGTGGCCGCCGGGCACCTTCTGGCGGCCGAGCGGGGCATCGTGGGAGAGCGGTACATCCTCGGCGGGCGAAACCTGACCCTGCGCGAAATCTTCGAGGCCCTGGGCCGGATCGCAGGCATACGACCGCCCCGCATCAAGGTATCTGCCGGGCTGATCCTGCCCATCGCATGGCTGTCCGAACGGATCGCCGACCACCTCACGGGCCGGCCTCCCGCGGTCCCGATGGACGCGGTCCGCATGGCGCGGAAGCGGATGTTCTTCGACGGCGGGAAGGCCGTGCGGCAACTGGGCATGCCCCAATCTCCGGTGGAGGACGCCCTCGCCCGAGCCGTGCGCTGGTTCCAGGCCAACGGCTACGCCCCCGCGCCCTGACCGCCGCAGCCGACGATTGAACGGTTCTGATGGATATGCGTACCTTGCCGCGATTACTGCTTGGCAGCCTGTTGTTACGGCCATATGTTTATGCGTTCCTTGTTCTACACTTGGCTGGGGCGAGCGCGCTTCTGGGGTGGTCGAGGACTCTCGCGTTCACCCTCATCACCTGGGGCGTCGCCTTCCTGGCCGAGGCCAGTTCGATAAGGACAGGATTCCCGTTTGGGTGGTATTATTACATCCCGACGACTGCAGACAGGGAGCTGTGGATCGCGGGGGTGCCGTTCTTCGACTCCCTGTCGTTTCCGTTTCTCCTGGTCTCCAGCTATGGGCTGGCGTGGCTGCTCCTCTCCGAGAAGGCCGCTCGGGGCCCCGAAGCGGGCGAAGGGGGATGGCCGCGGCCGGCGCGGCTCATGCACCTCGCCGTGGCGACGTTTCTGTTCGTGCTGGCTGACGTCGTGATCGATCCGGTGGCCCTGCGGGGCGACCGCTGGTTCTTGGGACAGATCTACGGCTACCCTGAACCGGGCGTGTATTTCGGCGTGCCCCTGGCGAATTTTCTTGGCTGGGGCGTGGTCGGTGCCGTCGCGACTGCCCTGTACCACGCCTGGGAGGGGCGGCAGCCACCGCTCCGGGCGGTCGGATTCCAAGGGTGCGCGCTGCTGTGTCCGGGTCTGTACTTCATCGTCCTGGCCTTCAACCTGACGGTGACCTTTGTTCTCGGGGAGTGGTGGTTGGGTGTGTGCGGCCTGATGCTGTCGCTCTTGGTGGTCGCCTGGATGGTCCGGGCCCGGACAGGGCCGGGAGCCGTGCTGGCGAGGCCGCAAGGGGAGGGGGTTTCCTGATGAGGTTTCCTTGGCAATTGCAGTGGACGCTGACCAAATATATCGTGGGCAATGCCCTGCGCGGAAAGAAGCGCTACCCGCTCGTCTTGATGCTCGAACCGACCCACCTGTGCAATCTTGCCTGCGAGGGGTGCGGGAAGATCCGGGAGTTCGAGAGCACCATCCGGGACATGCTGTCGGTCGAGACCTGTCTCAAGGCCGTGGAGGATTGCGGCGCCCCGATCGTCTCCATCTGCGGCGGGGAGCCGACCATCTATCCCCACCTAGGCGAGCTGGTGGACGAGCTGCTCAAGCGCAAGAAGTTCCTCTACATCTGCACCAACGCGATCAAACTGGAGAAGTTCCTTCGCCAGTGGAAGCCCAGCCCGTACCTGACGATCAACATCTCCATGGACGGCCTGGAGCCCACCCACGACCTGATCCGATCCCGCAAGGGGCTGTACCAGATCGACATCCGTATGATCAAGCTGGCCAAGTCTCTTGGCTTTCGGGTGGTTACCAACACGACCATCTACAAGGAGACCAAGCTTGAGGAGATCGAGCAGCTCTTCTCCGAGTTGGCCGGGATCGGTGTGGACGGCTTTCTGGTGACCCCCGGCTACGAGTACACGATCCTCAAGGGGCGCGATATCTTCCTGGAGAAGCAGCAGACGCACGAGAAGTTTGAGCACATCTGGGAGATGTCCAAGCGGTACCGCATCCTCAGTACCCCCATGTATCTCCGCTTTCTCAAAGGCGAGCGGGATCTCAAGTGCTCTCCCTGGGGAGGGCCGAACTACAATCCCCAGGGCTGGAAGGGGCCCTGTTATCTGATCACGGACGCCCACTACAAGACCTACGACGAGTTGATGGCCCGGACCGACTGGGAAACATTCGAGAACAAGCGCGATCCGCGCTGCGCGAACTGCATGATGCATAGCGGCTTCGAACACACCGTGGTCCGTGAGATAGGCAAGAGCTGGAAGGACCTGTGGGAGATGCTGCGCTGGAACCTCGCCTGACCCCGGAGACATCATGACCCCTCGATCCCTGCGTGCCCCTCGCCCCCAGGACACCCTGCAGGCGGCGGCGCTTGATCAAGCCCTCCAGCGCGGCGTGGAGGCACTACTCTCCCGGCAGGATCCGGCCGGCTTCTGGGTCCACGAGCTGGAGGCGGACGCCACCATCACCTCGGAACACCTCCTACTCCGGCGCTGGCTGGGAATGGCCGACGAGGCCCGGGAGGCCAAGGCGATCCGGCACCTGCTCTCCCTCCAGCTCCCCGATGGCGGCTGGCCTATCTACGCCCATGGGCCGGCCAACATCAGCGCCACCGTCAAGGCCTACTTCGCCCTCAAGATGGCCGGCATCCCGGCGACCCATCCGGCGCTCGTCCGGGCGTGTCGCCGGGTGCAGGATCTGGGCGGGATCACCCAGGTCAACATCTTCACCCGGATCCTCCTCGCCATGTTCGGCGAGCTCGACTGGAAAGGCGTGCCCTGCATGCCCGTCGAGATCATGCTCTTGCCCCGCTGGTTCTATTTTAACCTGTACGAGATCTCCTACTGGTCCCGGACGGTCCTGGTCCCGCTCCTGATCATCTTCGCCCACCGCCCGGTGCGGCCTGTCCCGGAGCATGCGCGGCTCGACGAGCTCTATCTGGTTCCCCGGGAGGAGGCGGACATCTCCTTCCCGCGGGACCCCGAGTTCTTCACCTGGCGGAACTTCTTCCTGGTGGTGGATCGCTGCTTGCGCATCCACGACCGCCTCGTCCGCCAGCCGTTCCGACAGCGGGCGATCCGCACCGCGGAACGCTGGATGCTGGAGCGGATGCAGGGGGAAGGCGGCCTGGGGGGTATCTTCCCCGCCATGTCGAACGCCGTGGTCGCCCTGACCTGTCTCGGGTATTCGATCGATTCGCCGGAAGTCCGACGGGGACTGGCCTCCATCGAGGCGCTCACCATCGAAACGCCCGAGACTTTCCGCGTCCAGCCCTGCCTCTCTCCCATCTGGGACACCGCCCTCACCATCAGTGCGCTGATCGATGCGGGCCTCGCGCCCGACCATCCCGCCCTCGTGCAGGCCGGCCTCTGGCTGCTCGACCGGCAGACCCGATGCCCGGGGGACTGGCGGCTGAAGGCGCCGGGAGTCCCGCCGGGCGGATGGGCCTTCCAGTTCGAGAACGAGTATTACCCCGACGTGGACGACTCGGCCGTCGTCCTGATGTCCCTGCGAAAGATCCGCATGCCCGACGAAGAGGCCAAGACGCGGGCCGTCGCCCGGGGCCTCAACTGGATCCTGGCCCTGCAGGGGAGCGACGGCGGATGGGGGGCCTACGACAAGGACAACAACCGGCTGATCTTCAACAAGATTCCCTTTGCCGACCACGGCGCCCTGATGGATCCCAGCACCGAGGATTTGGCCGGCCGCGTCCTGGAGGCGCTAGGGTACCTGGGGTTCCGAACGGACGAGCCGGCGGCGGCGCGGGCTACCGCACTCATCAAAGCCCGACAGCAGCCGGACGGGTCGTGGTACGGGCGCTGGGGAGTGAACTACCTCTACGGCACATGGTCCGTCCTGGCCGGGCTCCGCTCCATCGGCGAGGACATGAGCCAGCCGTACATCCGCAAAGCCGTCGCCTGGCTCTTCAGCCGCCAGAATCCGGATGGGGGCGGGGGCGAGTCCTGCTTCTCCTACGACGACTCCCGGACCGCTGGGATGGGCAAGTCCACGGCGTCTCAGACCGCCTGGGCGCTCCTGGCGTTGCTCCATGCCGGCGAGGCCGCCCACCCCGCCGTCACCCGCGGCATACAGTTTCTGCAGTCCACCCAGAACGCGGATGGCTTCTGGGACGAAGCCGTGTTCACGGGGACCGGCTTCCCGCGGGTGTTCTACCTGCGGTACCACGGCTACTGCGCGTTCTTTCCGATCTGGGCGCTGGCCCTCTATCGTCGCTCGCTCGCCGAGACCGGCGGCGGCCACCGGTCGCCCGTGGTCCCGCTCCGGCCCTCGGGGACACCCCGGTGAACACCCCCGACCCGCCGGCGCGCTCCTGTGTAAGCTGCCCGCGTTTCTCGCGAGCAGCCTCAATCTACCCATGACTTCGCTGGTGATCCTCCTGGTGGCGCTGGCAGAGGAGCGGCGCGCCCTCCAGGGATGCCTGCTGGACAGGCGCGGCGGCGTGCTTGACGATCTCCCGCTGGTCCAGGGGCGGCTCGCCGACCGGGATGTCCTGCTCCTCCAGGGAGGCATCGGCCGGGACCGCGCACACACAAGCGTCCTGGCGGCGTCGCGACGCTTTCGCTTGCAGGCCGTCTGGTCGCTCGGCTTCGCCGGCGGCCTGGCCGATCGGCTGCGTCCGGGAGACCTGATCTATCCCGCCGGGCTCCTGGACGACGCGGCTCCCGACGCCCTGCCCCTCCCCCTCGCTCCCCACCACGCCACCGTGACCGCCGCCCTGCGGGACGCATCGCTCTCGGTGGACACCGGCCTGCTTCTGACCGTAGATGCGCCCCTGGGGACGCCCGAGGCGAAGCGCGCCGCGCACCTGCGGACGGGGGCGGTCGCCGTGGACATGGAGACGGCGGGCGCCGCGGCCGCGGCGCAGGAACTCGGCATCCCCTGGACGGCCCTCAAAGCCATCGTAGACGCTGCCGGGAGCCCTCTCCCCCCGGTCTTGACCAGGTGCACAACTCCGCAAGGAGGGCTCGACCGAGCCGGGCTCCTGGCCGCCAGCCTGGGCGGTCGGCCGGCCTGGCGAGCCCTGATCCGGATGGGGTGGGCGAGTCGGCGGGCCGGGCGGAACCTCCGCCGGGGGCTGGAGACCGCCTTCGGCGCGTGGGCCGCCTTGACGCCACCCGAGGTCTCCAGTACGATGCAGGCCCGCGGCGGCCTGCGGGAGGCCCGTTAGATTGTCCCATGCCTGAGGGTATCCGCGAATGCCGATTCACCTCGTGATCCACGGCCACTTCTACCAGCCGCCCCGTGAGAATCCCTGGACCGGCGCGATCGAGCGGCAGGAGAGCGCGTCGCCGTTTCACGACTGGAACGCCCGCGTCGCACACGAGTGCTATCTGCCCAACGCGCGCTCCCGCGTCCTCGACGAGCGCGGCCGGATCCAGGACATCGTCAACAACTACGAACGGCTGAGCTGGAACTTCGGCCCCACCCTGCTCGCCTGGATATCCGAGGCGGCCCCGGATCTCCTGAAAGTGCTCGTGGCCGCCGATCGCGCCAGCCTGTCGCGCCTGGGCCACGGCAACGCCGTCGCCCAGGCCTACAACCACATGATCCTCCCCCTCGCCACCCGACGGGATCGGCAGACGCAGATCCGCTGGGCGGTCCGGGAGTTCGCCCACCGCTTCGGCCGTCCCCCCGAATCCATCTGGATGCCGGAGACGGCCGTGGACGAGACCACCCTCGCGCTCCTGGTCGAGGCGGGCATGCGCTATCTGATCCTCTCGCCGGCGCAGGCGGCCCGCTGGCGCCCCCTGGGGGGTGAGGCATGGCTCACCTCCGCTCAGGCCGAGCTCGATCCCCGGCGCCCCTACCGCTGGATCCTGCGGGACGCCGAGGGACGCCCGCAGGGAGATCGCGGGATCGACCTCTGCTTCTACCATGCCCCCCTCTCGCGCGGCATCAGCTTCCAGCACTACCTGCGGGACGCGAGCCTCTTGGGCAACCGCATCGCCGAGGCCGCGGCCGGCGCACCGGATGCCCTGATCCTGATCGCGACCGATGGGGAGTCCTTCGGCCATCACGAGAAGTTCGGCGACATGTGTCTGGCCACACTCTTCAGCCGGGAGGCCCCGCGCCAGGGATTCGAGGTGACGAACCTGGCGGCCTACCTGGAGACGCATCGTCCCGCCTGGGAGGTGGAGCTCCTGCCGGAGAGCGCCTGGAGCTGCTCGCACGGCGTCGGCCGGTGGCGCGAAGACTGTGGATGCAGCGCCGGCGGGGGCGCGGGCTGGAATCAGGCCTGGCGCCGGCCGCTCCGCCAGGGGCTGGATCGCCTGCGTGACGCCCTGTCCGCCATCTTTCAGGAGGAGGGATCGCTTCTCTTCCGGGATCCCTGGGCAGCCCGGGACGCCTACATCGACCTCCTGCTGGACCGAAGCGAGCCGGCGCGCGACGCCTTCTTCGTGCACTACCAGGCGCGGGGCCTGGACCCGGCCGAGCGGGCACGGGCCCTGCGCCTCCTGGAGATGGAGCACCAGGCCATGCTCATGTTCACGAGCTGCGGCTGGTTCTTCTCCGACGTCTCCGGGATCGAGACGGTGCAGAACCTCTGCTACGCCGCTCGGGCCATCGAGCTGGCGGCCCCCTTCGCCCCGCTGGACCTGGAGGCGGTCCTCCTGGAAGACCTGACTCGGGCCCAGAGTAATCTCGATATGCACAGAAACGGCCGGCAGCTCTGGGAGCGCCGGGTGCGGCCCTCCCGCATGACGCCCGAGGACGCGGTCGCCCGCCTGCTCGTGGACGGATTACTGGGGCGCGAGCTGGGACCCCAGTTGCGCTATCGGTGGTCGCTCGCCCCCGAACCGGTCCGGCACGACGCGGAGTTTCTCGTCGCGGGCGTCCGGGCCACCTCCGAGATCACCGGAGAGGTGCGCCACTTCGCGGGGGCCTGCCGGCGAGACGGGCCGTTCGGTTTCCTGGCAGGCATCGCGCCCTGGCCCTCGCCGGAGGTCTTGTCGAGTTTTGCCGCCGAGGCGAAGGCCGCCCTGGTCCCTGGCGGACCGCAGCTCACCGCCTGGAGCGGCCGGTACGCGGCGCGTCTGATTCGCCTGCGCCAGTTCTTGACCGACGAACGCCACGACGTCCTGCGGGAGTTCCTCTCCGGGACCGAGGCCGCCCTCGCCACGGAAGTGGCCCGGTTGTCCGAACAGGCCCTCCCGGCCGCCGAGGCCATGGCGGACGCTCGCATGCCGCTTCCCGGCTGGCTGGAGGCCATGCTCGAGGCGCACTGGTCGCATCGGTTTTGCGACGCCGTGGAGGCTCTCGCCGGCGTGGCCAATCCGGCCGCCTATGCGAGCCTCCTGGATCTCGGCGACCGCGCGCGCCATCTGGGCCTGAATCTCGACCTCTCCGCGGCCTCGGCCTCGTTCGGCCGAACCCTCCTCGGCCGCCTGGAGGCCATCGCGGATGCGGCCGACGCCGACCCCTGGCAGGATCTGCTGGAGCTGTTCCAGGTCGGAACGCGCCTGGGGCTCGCCCTGCCGGAGCACGCGCTGCAGGACCGCATGTTCGGCGTGTGCCGAATACGGCTCCCCCGCCTGGTGGAGGAACTCGGAGATGTCCACGATCCCCGCTACGCGGCCGTCTCCGCCATCCTGTCGGTGGCAAGCCGCCTCAACTTCCGTACGGACGAGATCCGGGAACGCCTCAGGCCGCTGGAAGAGCCCATCGCCGCCGATCCGGCGTATTGGCCATGAGACGAGCCGGGAACGCGGAGCGCCGCCTGGCGACCATCGAACTTCGCAGGCTGAACTGGTCTTGACATGAGCGGTATTCGACGGAAACTGCAGATCACCTTCATCACCGGCCTCCTGGTCATCGTCCCGATCGCGGTCCCCGTCTGGGTCTTCTGGGAGTTGCTCAGCTTCGTGGACCGGCTCTTGGCTCCCCTGATCTCGGAGACCTTCCCGCTCTACCTGCCGGGTCTCGGCCTCTTCGTGGCGATGCTGGTCGTCATCCTGATGGGGATCTTCGCCACCAACGTGGTCGGGCGCCGCATCCTGGGGTGGCTGGACAGCCTGCTCTTCCGGATTCCCATCTTCCGGAACGTCTACTCTGCAGTGAAACAGCTCCTGAACGCATTCTCCCCGGACAATCAGGTCGCCTTCAAGGAGTTTGTGGTCGTCCATAACCGGGGGACGGGCCACTACTGCTTCGGATTCCTGACGGGCGCCGTGTCACTCCAGCGGGCCAACGGCGAGACGGAGCCGCTCGTGGCCGTGTACGTCCCCACCAACCACCTGTACCTTGGCGACATCCTGCTCGCGCGGCGGGAGGACGTCATCTTGACCCGGCTGACCGTCCCCCAGGGTATCCAGATCGTCCTCTCGGGCGGGATCAGCATTCCCCAGGTGTTGCGCCAGGATCTCCCGGACAGCGGCGGAGGGTAGCCCCCGGGAGCGGCGAAGGAGCGACGCATGGACGGATCGGTGTTTTCCGGCCTCTGGCTGGAGGCCAGCGTCGTCGGGGCGCTCATCCTCCTGAACGGGTTCTTCGCCGCCTCGGAGATCGCCATGATCTCGGCGCGGCGGAGCCGGATCCAGCAGCTTGCCGCGACCGGGGACGCCCGCGCCCAGCGCGTCCTCGGCCTGAAGGAGGATCCGGATCGGTTTCTGGCCACGGCCCAGGTCGGCGTGACCTTCGTCGGCACGTTGGCGTCGGCCGTGGGCGGAGCGATGGCGGTCCGGGCGCTCTCCCCGCTGATCCGGGAGATTCCCGTCTTCTTGGTCCAAAAGGTCGCCGAGCCGATCGCCCTGGCGATCGTCGTCGTGCTCCTCACCTACGTCACCCTCATCCTGGGAGAGCTCGTGCCCAAGTCCCTGGCGCTGCGCCACCCGGTCGTCCTGGCCCTCTGGGCCTCGGGACCGCTGGAGCGTCTGGGCAAGGCCACCGCTCCGTTGGTCAGGCTGCTCATCGTCTCCAACCGCTTCATCCTCCGCCTCCTGGGCCAGAAGGGCGCCGTGGAGCGCACCTTCGTCTCCGAGGAAGAGGTCAAGCACATGGTCCAGGAGGGGCGGGCCCAGGGGGTCTTCGACCAGACCGAGCAGGAGCTGATCCACAGCGTCTTCGAGTTCACAGAGGCCTCGGTGAAGGAGGTCATGATCCCGCGCCCCCGCATCCAGGCCATAGACGTGGACATGCCCGTGGATCAGGTCCTGGCCCATATCGTCGAAACCGGGAAGTCCCGCTATCCGGTCTACCGCAGTAGCCTGGACGAGGTGCTGGGGATTCTCTACGACAAGGACCTGTTCCGGCTCCTGGCGGAGAAGAAGCCGATCGTCCTGGCGCAGGTGCTGCGTCCGGCCTTCTTCGCCCCGGATACCGCCCAGGTGAGCCATCTCCTCAAGACGATGCAGCGGCGCCGGATGCCCATGGCCCTGGTCGTCAACGAGTACGGCGGGCTGGAGGGCCTGGTCACGATCGAGGACCTGATCGAGGAGATCGTGGGCGAGATCGAGGACGAGTCCGATCGGGAGACGCAGGCGGTCCGGCGCCTCCGCGACGGCTCCTACATCGTGGACGCCTCCATCAGCATCCATGACCTGGCCGACCAGCACCATTTGGCGTTTCCGGAATCGGCCGAGTACGAGACCCTGGCTGGATTCGTCCTCGCCCAACTCCAGCGGCTGCCGCGCGGAGGCGAGATCGTTCAGTTCGAAGGCTGGCGACTGACCATCGTGGACATGGACGGGCGGCGCATCGCCCAACTGAAGATCGAGCGGCGCGACCCGGAGACGGAGCAGAAGAAGTCCGGCGCGTCTCCGGAGTAGCCGATGCGCTGGATGCGGGCGACCAAGGCCAGGGTGGCTTGCGCCCTGATTCTCGTCCCCTTCGCCATGCTCGCGCTGGCGGTCCTGGCTCCCGTCGCCGCCATGCAGGTTCCCGCCGTGAGGCGGCAGGTCCACCGCTGGGTGGAAGACCAGCTCTCCCGATCCCTTGGGAGAGAGGTCCGGATGGAAGGCGCGGCCATCCGCCCGTGGTGGGGGCGCCTCGACCTCGCGCGGATCCGGGTGGCCGCCGGCGAGACCTTGGGGGCGGGGACGCTCTTCGAGAGCGAGGCGCTCCGGCTGCACTGGAGCTGGAAGGCGCTGCTCCGGCGCTCCATCGTCCTCGATCGGATCACCCTCGTCCACCCCCGGCTCACCCTCCACTCGACCGTGACCTCGGCCGCCGGTACCCCCCTCGTCCGCCCCCGGCTCACCCTCCGCTCGACCGTGACCTCGGCCGCCGGTACCCGTGACCTGTTCTCGGTGTTCCTCCAGCCCCGCCCCATCGCCATGGACAGGTGGACGCTCGCGATCCACCTGGCGGAGATCGAGAATGGTCTGATCGCCTGGGGGGCGGACCGAGCCGGCGGGCGGGTCGAGGGACTCTCCGGCACGCTGCGCTGGCCGGAAGATCCTGTCGGGGAACCCGCGATCCTCCTGAGCCTCCGCGCCGCCCGCCTTCCCCTCCGGATCGGCGATGCCGCGCGGGAGCTCCGGCAGGCGAGCCTGCAGGGCGAGCTGACCTCGCGCGCCCTCGTCGTGACCTCGGCGGAGGTCCAGATGGCCGGCGTCCGGCTCACGGCGGCGGGCCATATCCTCGATCCCGGCGGGGCCGCGCGGGCGGATCTGCGCCTGAAGCTCGCCGCGCCGCTGGCCGCCCTGTTCGGTCTGGCGGGGATCCCAAAGGAGATGGACGGCTCCCTCGACCTCGAGGGACGCCTGGATGGGCCCTGGCCCCGGGTCGCCTTTCGAGGCGACGGCAAGCTGCGCATCCGGCAGACGGCAAAGGGGGACGACCCTGTGCCCATCTCGGTGCGATGGGCCGCGGGCCGCCTGGAGATCGAAACGACAGCCCCGGACCGGCCGGGATCGCTCTCGGCCGGGATCGCGCTGCAGCCGGCGACGGGGACCTATGCGGCGCGCCTCACGGTCCGCGGGGCGGATCTCGCCGAGCTGACCGGCTTGCCCGCGCTGGCGGCCCATCTGGCCGGCCTCAGCCTACCGGCGAATCTGCGCGGCCGGCTCACCGCCGACGTGGATCTTTCCGGCCGGGGCGCGGACCTGACGGCCCTGCGGGGGCGCGGCGCCATCCGCGTGGACGGACTCTCAGTCGAGGGGGACATCCCAAGCGGCAGGCTGGAGGCTCGAGTCGTCGCCACCGCTTCACGCCTCAGCCTGGAGACATTCGCCCTGGAGATTCCGGGCGGGTCCATCCAGGGGAGCGGGAGCATAGGATTTCAGGACGGACGCGTGGAGTTGCCCCTCCAGGCCGATCTCCGGGACGTGGGGGCCTTCGCGAGTGGATTCGGCCTCCCTCTGCTGGGGGGGAAGGCCGCGCTGCAGGGCCGGCTGACGGGCAGCCGGGAGGCTCCCAGATTTCAGGGCCGCCTCACCTGGCAGAATCCCCGCGTCGCCTTGCAGACCTTCGACCAGATCGAGGCCGACCTCGATCTGGTCCCCCGCCTGTTCCGGACCTCGCGCCTCGTCGTGCGCGTCGGGTCGACAACCGCCACGCTCCGCGGCAGCGTGGCGGCCCGCGGCAGCGCCCCCCTTCGCACGCTCAACCTGAAACAGGATCTCGTCCTGGATCTCCAGGGCCAGGTCAACCCGGGCCGGACCGCCGACATCGCCCGCTTCCTCCCGGACGACCTGGGGGTGCGCGGCGCCTTCCGGGCCAGCGTGAGGATCGCGGGAACACCGGGCGCGCCGACCGGCGAGGCGGACGTCACCCTGACGAGCCCCGAGACCTGGGGCGAGCGCTGGCAGCAAGGCACGGTCAGGGTCAAGCTCCTGCCGGACGGCATCGAGCTCGGCCCCCTCCTCTTGCAGCGGGGGACCGAGCGGGTGAGCGGGGCTCTCCACCTCGGAAAGGGCGGCGGCCTGAAGGGTCGGCTCGTCGGAGCGGGCCTGGAGCTGTCCGGGCTGAACTTCCTCGCGGACAGCCGGGTGGCGGGGCAGGCAGACATCCAGGCAGACGTACAGGGATCGGCGGGCGAGCTAAAAGTGACCGGCAGCGCCACCTCTGCGGCCCTGCTCTTCCGGGACATCCCGCTCGGCCCCGCCGCCGGCGCGTTCAGCATCGCCAAGCAGGGCACGGAGCTGGATCTGACCATCCAGAACGGTGCCCAGCGAATCCGGCTGAACCTCGGCCCTCCTCCGGACCGCAGCCTGCGGCTTGACCTGAACCTCGCAAATGCCGATCTGGACCCGATCCTCCGGATACCAGGCGTCGAACCGCTTCGCTCTTGGCAGGCCCAGGGAACCGGGCGCCTCCTCCTCCGCGGGGCGGCGAGCGACCTGGCGGCGGCCACGGGCGAGGCCACGCTCAGCGCTCTGCGCCTCCGAAAAGACGAGCAGGTCTGGAATAACCGCAGCCCCGTGGAGCTGTCCTGGCGGGGACAGACGGTCACGCTGCGCCAGATGCAGCTTCGCTCGGGGGAAAAGGAGGTGGATCTCCGCGGCACGCTGGGAGGCGACGCGGAGAACGATCTCCAGGTGAAGGGCGCCCTGCCGCTGGTGGCCTTGCAGGGGAGGCTCCCGCTCGTTTCACTTCTGGCGGGTGAGGCGACGGTCAACCTGCGTGTCCGAGGCCCTCTGAGCGCACCCGAACTGCAGGGAGCGCTGGCCGTTGCCGGAGGTCGCCTCATGCTTCGTGGAATCCCCGCACCCTTCGAAGATCTCCGCGGCACCGCGGAGCTTCAGGGGCAGCGGGTATTCCTGCGCGCCGTCCAGGGCCGCCTGGGCGGTGGGAGTTTCCAGGGGTCGGGCGAGCTTGCCCGTGACGGAGGGCGGTGGAGCTTTCGGACCACCTTCCAGGAAGATGGTGGGCGGGCGGAGCATCTCCTGACCGGATTCTCCAAGGAGAAGGGCGAGGTGACGGGCGCCCTCTCGCTGGGCGGCTCCCTGGCGAGCCACGGGCAGGACGAGGACGGTTTCTGGTCGAACCTGGAGGGCAACCTCAAGCTCGTCATGCGGGACGGCCAGATGGGGCGTCAGGCGGTCACGACCAGGATCTTGTCCATCATCAACATCGGGCAGCTTTTCGACGTCAAGGACCTCGACGTGTCCGCCCAGGGCTTGCCGTACCAGAGGCTCACGGCCGACATCGCGATCAAGCAAGGTGTCGCCCGGACGGAGAACCTCCTCTTCGAGAGCCGGGCCTTCAACCTGAGCGCGGTCGGAGAGGTGAATCTGGTCGAGGAGACCATCGAGATGAACCTGGCGGTCAGGCCCTTCCAGAATGTTGACAGGTTCCTCAGCAAGATTCCCCTGGCCGGGTGGCTCCTGGGCGGGAAGGAGAAGAGCGTGGCGGTGAGCTTCTACCGGGTCACCGGGTCCCTCAAGGATCCCCAGGTAACGTCGCTCCCGGCGAAAAGCCTGGGCCGAAACGCCTTCGGCATCTTCCGCCGCCTGCTTGACATCCCCGAGGCGATCATGCCCTAACCCGTGTCGCCCGCTCTTCATCCCTGACTCGTAAGCGCATACACCATGTCGCCGACAAAGCGCCGGAACGAGTCGTTCTCGACGAACTGTTTGTAGACCTGCGTGTCGTCCTTGAGCAAAAGCTGCATCACCTTGCCGAGCGCCAGGTCGTGGGCCATGCGCGCGGTGTGCGGCGTGTTCTCCTTGGCGTTCTGGTAGGCCTTGTCGGCGGCAACCTTCGGCGCGATGTCGTCGCGGATACGGCGCGCGACGCGGTCGGCGTCCGTGAACAGCGTGCCGAAGTGCTCGTTGAAGGCCTTGAGGATGTTGCTCAGGCGGTCGAGCTCGGGCTCGGGCTTGCGGCCCCCGCCATCCGCCGGCACGGGCTCGATCTGCGCATCTTCATCCGCCAGCGCGATCTTCATCACCGCCTTCTTCTCGACGCGGTAGCTGTCCATGTCGATGGCTTCGAGGATGCCCTTGGCGAGGTCCTCCTCCTTCGGCGCGGGCAGCTTGGGGGTGAGCAGGTTCAGCAGGATCGAGAGCTTCTCCCATTCGCGGTTGGTGTAGGGCATGATCGAGGCGAGAAAGTCGTACGTGCGGCAGAACGCCTTCGCCTTGCCCTTGAAGTCCACCTGCTGGTCCTCGCCGAGCCTGCCCGTGTAGACCGCCACGCACGCATCAAGGATCGGGTCGAGCTTGTCGCGGTCGGCGCCGCCGAGGAACAACTCGACGAACTGCTGCACCTGCTCCGGTGAATACACCTGCGCACGATCCAGCGCCGTCTTCAGGTCGTGGAGCTTGTTGGGGTCGGTCTCCTCCGCGAGCAGTGTCGTGCGGTAGTAGTCCTGGAAGGCGAAGGTAATCGCCTCTGAATTGTTCTGGAAGTCGAGCACGAAGCAGTCGTGCTTCTGCGGATGCGCACGGTTGAGCCGTGACAGCGTCTGCACCGCCTTGATCCCTGAGAGTGGCTTGTCCACGTACATCGTGTGCAAGAGCGGCTCGTCGTAGCCGGTCTGAAACTTGTCCGCGCAGATCAGGAAGCGGTACGGATCGGCCTGGATCTTCTCGGCGATATCGCCGCTCGGAAAACCGTTGAGCGAGGTCTCGCTGACCTTCCCCCCGCCGTAGTCATGCTCGCCCGAGAACGCGACGATGGCCTTGTATGGGCTCTTGCGTTCCTCCAGATATGCCTTCACCGCATGGAAATACTGGACCGCGCGCTCGATCCCGCTGCAGACGACCATCGCCCGCGCCTGCCCGCCGATCTTCCCGGGGGCGAGCACCTGCTCGTGGAAGTGATCGATCATGATCTCGGCCTTGAGCCGGATCGCGTGGTGGTGGCTCTCCACGTACTTGCGGAGCTTCTTGTTCGCCTTCTTGGTATCGAACTCCGGGTCGTCCTCGATCTTCTTGACCAGCTTGTAATAGCTCTCGACCGGGGTGTAGCTCTTGAGCACGTCAAGGATGAACCGCTCCTCGACCGCCTGCTTCATCGTGTAGCTGTGGAAGGGCCGGTGCTTGACCTTGCCCTCGGCGTCGGCCGGCAGCGCCTCGCCGAACATCTCCAGCGTCTTGTTCTTGGGCGTGGCGGTGAACGCGAAGTAGCTCGCGTTGGTCAGCATCTTGCGCGCCGCCATGCGCTGCTCCAACGCCTCGTTCACCGTGTCTTCCGGGTCGGTCTCCGTGTCCTTGCCCTCCGCCGCGTCGCCAAGCGCCTTGCTCATTGCCGCCGAGGTCTTGCCGCCCTGGCTCGAATGGGCCTCGTCGATGACGATGGCGAAGGTCTTGCCGCCCTCGGTAGCAATCTCGTCGAGGATGAAGGGAAACTTCTGCACCGTCGAGATAATGATCTTCTTGCCCTGCTCGATGAACTTGCGCAGGTCTCCCGAGTGCTCGGCGTGGCCCACCGTCGCGCCCACCTGCATGAACTGCTTGATGGTCCGCTGGATCTGGTCGTCGAGGATGCGCCGGTCGGTGACCACGATCACCGAGTCGAAGATCTCCTTGCCGTCGCGCTTCAAGCCGATGAGTTGGTGCGCGAGCCAGGCGATGGAGTTCGACTTGCCGCTGCCCGCCGAGTGTTGGACGAGGTAGCGCTTGCCCGCTCCGTGGGCGCGCACATCAGCCAGGGCCCTGCGCACCACGCCGAGCTGGTGGTAACGCGGAAAGACCTGGCTGCGTTTCTTCCGGCCCGTCTTCTGGTGCTTGGTCTCGACGATCTGGGCGTAGTTCTCGAGGATGTCGGTCAGCCCCGCCGGAGTGAGCACCGCTTTCCAGAGGTAGTCGGTCTTGAGGCCGTTCGGGTTGGGCGGGTTGCCCGCGCCGTCGTTGTAGCCCTTGTTGAGGGGGAGGAACCACGAGCCCTTGCCCATGAGCACGGTACACATGCGCACCTCGCCGTCGTCCACGGCGAAGTGCACCACGCAGCGGCCGAACCCAAACAGCCGCTCGCGCGGGTCGCGGTCGCGGCGGTACTGCTCCACCGCGTCCTCCACCGTCTGCTTGGTGAGGCTGTTCTTCAGCTCGAACGTGGCGATGGGCAGCCCGTTGATAAACAGGCACAAGTCGAGCGCGCGGCGGGTCTCGTCGGTGCTGTAGGCGAGCTGGCGCGTGACCGAGAAGCGGTTCAAAGCGTGCAGCGCTTGCGCCTTGGCGTTGCCCTCCGAGGGCGTGCCGTAGAAGAGGTCGAAGTGCACCGGCCCGTGGTCCACGCCCTTGCGCAGCACATCGATGACGCCGCGCTTCCCGATCTCGGACGAGAGGCGCGCGAGGAATTTGAGCCGGCTGATGTCCTTCGGGTCGCTGGCGGCGGCCAGCGCCAGCTTCTTGAACGCCTCGGGCTGAGTCGCTCGCAGGAAGGCAAAGAGCTGCGCCACGTCGACCGCGTGGGCGCGGTCGTAGTCACGGGCGCTGCCCGCAAAGTAGCCTGTGCCCCCATACGGCGGACGCGCCTCGGCCTCGACGCCCGGCGTGACGGCCAGGCCGCCTGCCTGCGCCGAACCTCCGGCAGGCAGGTCCGTGCCGGTCATGTGGCGCATGATGAGCGTTTCGAGGCCCTTCTCGGAGATGTCGGTGGTCATGCGGACCTCCTCTTGGGTGGAGCGCCGACAGATCCCATCAAACAACCGTCAAACAACCAGCGGTCATATAACCCGATGAATAACATAGCCTTGCGGCGCAGGCCGATGCAAAGGTCTGTCGCAGGATGATCGTTCATCAAGCGATCCCCGCCGATTGCTCGGGTTGGGTACGGCATCGCCGTTGTGAACTCATCCGTTCTTCCCCTGGTATGGTCGAGGAGAGGTTCATGGTGGAGTCGGTCTAACAGGGTGGCTAGTTCCTCCGCGTTCATTCAGTGGCCTCCTCGTCGGAGTGGTCGGCCTCGTTGCTCAAGTTGGCGGGCTCGTCGGTGGCGGCGGGTGCGGTTTCCTCGGGCAGCTTGGCCGCCGCCTCGCGCACGTCGAGCTTGCCGGTCACCACATCGGCGATGAGGCGGGTGCGGTATTCGCGGAGGAGTTCGATCTCGCGTTCGAGGCGGGAGATGGCGGTGAGCAACGGCGCCTGCTCGTCAGCTAGGGAATCAAGTATTGCCTGTTGCTCCGCGAGCGAAGGAAACGGAACAGCCAAGTTTGCATACTTGTCAGCACCGATATTCTGAATCGTCGCGGTATTGAACGTTGAGTCTTTCCAGGCAGCGAATGCCCTGCTCTGGGTGAATGCAAAGAGAAACTCTGGAGACACTAGTCCTCGGTGCGGTCTTGCACGGATCAGGTATCCAGCATGGCAAGCAGCCCCCGTGTCCTTGACAACTAGGAACGCCTTGCCGACAGTAGCTCCGCTTCTGGCCAACAGTATGTCGCCTGGTTCAACCAGGAAATCACATGCAATACTTGGAGGGAGTGAGCGAAACGTCTCGGCTTTGAGTGAACCGTCTGCACGAAAGTCAGTGATGCGGATATAGCGCGGCCAGTCGGGGTTTGTGAATTCAGCTGCAGCGTTTGCGCCATAAGTCAGTCGCCCTTTGATCAGGTGTCTCAACCGCCGTACCCCCCAATGCTGCAGAATGTCGCCGAGCCAGGGGATACCGGAGGGTTTGAGGGGGACGGAGGTCGCCTGCCCTGAGCCTGTCGAGTGGAGGCCGCGGGTGACGGCGCGGTGGATGATGGCCTGCTTCTGCTCCGTGAGCAGCGCGATCACCTTCCGCTTCGCCCGGATCGCCCGCTCCAGCCGCCCGTTCGCCCAGTCCAGAAACCGCCCGATTGCAGCTTGCTCTTCAGCCGGAGGCAGGGGCATGTAGGCCCGACTCAACCTTTCGTAGTCGATGTTCTGACCTTCGCGAATGCCCGTCACGAACAGTGTCAAACTGCTAATGAAGTCGGGCGACTTGAAGAAACGCGAGTAGTAGCCTTGACGCACCTCTCGTCTCGGTGTGAGGATCGTATAAGCGGGACTGATGATGCCGCGACAGTGCGCGAGCTCGATACCCCCCTCGAATGAACGGAGGCTAATGACGAAGTCACCCGTCTCAACAAGCTTGAGAAGGTGGAAGTCCTTCATCGCCGTTACGGTCCGCGCGCCGTAATGATCCTTGCGGACGACGCCCTTGCTTTGTGTTGCTGCAAGCAAAGGTTCCTCTGGGAAGCCCTTCTGAATTCGTTCATTGAAAAGGAACTTCATGCGGCGTTGGCCCCAATGCCCCGGCACCTTCCCGAGCCACGGCAATCCCGACTCCTTGTATTTCGGATACGGCCTGAGGTCGGCGATCATGGCTGGCTTTCCCGTTCATCGCTATCCCAGTATTCACGGTAGGCGTTGATGTAGTCGGCGGTGGCGGCCGGGTTGATATCCCAATAGTGACGGCAGAGATTCTTATACATCCGCAGTACGGGTTCGTGGCCGCAGAAGTCGAGCAGGCGATCAAGCGTGTGCTCGATGTGCCGAATATCGCGACTGCGGGTGCGCAGGATGTCGTCGACCACTGGCTGGTATTGCTGCGCAGCCTGCTGCTGAAGGTCACGCAGGCCCCGAGCGAGGCTTCTGATTGCCTGGTACGTGGCGTCGCCGGAATTCATTGCCGACCTTCCGGGTTGGGGAGCCGCTTGACCGCCTGCTCCCTGGCGTGTTCCATCGCCTGATGCAGCCGGGCGCGGAGCAGCGGCAGCGGCGGCAACTCCGTGAGGTACTCGCTGACACGGATGGATTTGGCATCGAGCTGAAGCAGTTCCACCTGCTCGGCATCGGTGGAGGCGCACAGGATGAGTCCGATCGGCGCTTCCTCGCTGGGAGCGCGTTCGTGTTTGTCCAGCCAGCGCAGGTACAGCTCCATCTGGCCAACATGCGCGGGCTGGAATGACTCCAGTTTCAATTCGACGGCAATCAGCCTGCGGAGGTAGCGGTGGAAGAAGAGCAGGTCGAGATGAAAATCGTCCTTGCCTACGCTCATGCGCTTTTGTCGGGCGACGAAGGCGAAGCCGGTGCCCAGCTCCAGCAGGACACCCTCGATCTCGCGCAAGATGGCGCTCTCGAGGTCGCGCTCGCTGTAGGCTCCCGTGAGTCCCAGCAGATCGAGAAGGTACGGATCGCGAAAGACGATGTCGGGGGTCATGTGTCCGTCGCGCAGTTGCGCAAGCTCCGCCGAGATGACGGCTTCCGGTTTTCTCGACAACGCGGTGCGCTGGAACAGCATGCCGCCGATCTTCTGCCGGAGCGTGCGCACATCCCAGCGCTCGATTCGGCACATTTCGGCGTAGAAATCGCGAGCCATCTGATCTTTGATCGGCAGCAGCGCATGAACATGTGACCAGCTCAATTGTTGTGACAGCGTCACGACAATGGCCTCATCGGGGAACAACTGCGCGAACTGGATCATGCGGGCAATTTCGGCATAGCTAAAGCCGCGCCCATACTCCGCCGTCAATTCTCGTGACACGGTCACGAGAATTTGTCTTCCATACGCGGCCCTACCGCCTTGGAGATTCTCATTCAAAAGGCGCCGTCCCACGTGCCAGCAGAGCAACGTCTGTGTGGAATAGGCTACCGTGGCAATCCGCTGGCGTGCGGACTGGATGAGGCTGCGCAAATCCGAGAGGAGGCCCGCAGCATCAACGACTGCGGGCGTTTTTGTCTCGACGGCTTGGCTGCGTTGTTTGCGATCCTCTGGCCGTAGCGCGGAGGGCCTGGGCTTTGGGTATGAAGGGGCGGCCTTCTTCATGGCTTGGCGCCCCCTTTCAGCAATCCATCCAGCAGCCCCTCGGCCTCTTTCTCGACGGCGAGGATGTCGGCGCTGATCTCTTCGAGCGTACGCAGCGGCTGCGGTTTGTAGAAGTGGCGGGTGAAGCTCACCTCGTAGCCGACCTTGGTGGCGTCCTCTTTGATCCAGGCATCGGGCGTGTAGGGCAGCACCTCGCGGCGGATGAAGGCTTCGATGCCGCCTTCTTCCAGGAGCGGCACCTGCTCGGTGTCGCGCAGGTCGGAGTCGGGCTCATACTCCACGAGGCGTGGAGCACCCTCGCCCCCGGCCCCTCTCCCAGGGGTAGAGGGGAGCTCGAACAGGCCGCGCAGCGCGTCGGCCTTCGCCTTGCCAGGCTTGTGCACCTTAGCAATAACCGGCGGCGCGGTCTCGACGCGCCAGCTCACAGCCTTCAGGATCTGCTTCAGGTCGGCGGCGGAGAGCCTGATGCCGGCCTGATCGAGCGCGGCATCCACACGGGCGCGGAAGATGTTGTGGTCCTCGAAGAGCTTGTCGCCTAATGCCTCCCGCAACGCCGTAGCCGCATCGACGAGGCGGCCGTCGCGCTCCCAGGTCTTGGGGTCGAGTAGCTTCTTTTTCTTCTTCTCGGGCAG
>JAPLLC010000162.1 GCA_026387775.1 Candidatus Methylomirabilota bacterium
GTCGCGGCTATCCGGCAGGGTAGGGGCTGCGCTGGACCCCTGTGCGGCGATCCAGGTGCCATTCGAGCTCGCGGACGGCCAGGAGCGTGAGGTGATCTTCCGGCTCGGCGTGGGCCGAGACGCCGGTGACGCCAGTACCCTCGCGCAGCGCTTCCGGGAATCAGCGGCGGCGCGCGGCGCGCTCGAGGAGGTGTGGCAGTACTGGAACCACACGCTTGGCGCGGTGCACGTGGACACACCGGACCCGTCCCTCAACGTGCTGGCCAACGGCTGGCTCGTCTACCAAACGCTCGCGTGTCGCCTGTGGGCGCGAAGCGGATACTACCAGCCGGGAGGCGCCTTCGGCTTCCGCGACCAGTTACAGGATGTCATGGCGCTGATTCACGCTGCGCCGGGCCTCGTCCGCGAGCACTTGCTCCTCTCCGCGGCGCATCAGTTCCGGGAAGGAGATGTCCAACATTGGTGGCACCCGCCCTCGAGCCGGGGGGTGCGGACGCATTGTTCGGATGATTATTTGTGGCTGCCGCTGGCAACGAGCCGCTACGTCCTCTGCACCGGGGACACCGGGGTGTTGGAGGAATCCATTCACTTCGTCGAAGGCCGCCCGGTCGCCGCGGAGGAGGACTCCTATTACGATCTGCCCAGCCGGTCCGAGGAATCCGCCAGCCTGTACGAGCATTGCAAGCGAGCCGTTCTGCGAGGTCTTCGATACGGCGAGCACGGCCTGCCGCTGATGGGCTCGGGCGATTGGAATGACGGCATGAACGCGGTGGGCGAGCACGGCAAAGGGGAAAGTGTCTGGTTGGGTTTCTTCCTCTACGAAGTGCTGATGCGGTTCGCCGAGGTTGCCCATGGGCACGGTGACGATTCCTTCGCCGAGCGTTGCCGGGGGGAGGCGGCTTGGGTGCGCGGGAATCTCGAACGGCACGGCTGGGATGGTGAGTGGTATCGCCGCGCCTACTTCGACGACGGCTCGCCCCTCGGGTCGGCGAGCAACCCGGAGTGCCAGATCGATTCAATTCCGCAAAGCTGGTCTGTGCTCTCGGGGGCGGGCGATCCCGAGCGCTCGCGCCTGGCCATGGCGGCGGTAGATAGGCGACTGGTCCACCGGGACCATGCGCTGGTCCAGCTCTTGGACCCACCGTTCGACAGATCGGATCTGAGCCCCGGCTATATCAAAGGGTACGTCCCGGGAGTGCGAGAGAATGGCGGGCAGTACACGCATGGAGCGATCTGGGCGGCGATGGCGTTCGCGGCATTGGGCGACAGCCGGCGGGCGTGGGAATTGATGGCAATGCTCAACCCGGTGAACCATGCCAGGTTTCCGGAGGCGATGGCGACCTACAAAGTCGAGCCCTACGTCGTCGCGGCAGACGTCTATGCGCTCCCACCACACATTGGCCGTGGTGGATGGACCTGGTACACGGGCTCGGCCGGCTGGATGTACCGGCTGATCGTGGAATCACTCTTGGGGCTGCGGCTGGAAGCAGACACGCTGCGGGTGGCGCCGTGTCTCCCGGCGGATTGGACCGGGTTCACCGTGCACTACCGGTATCGGGAAACTGTGTACCACATCGCCGTCCTGCAAACGAGCGCCGGAAATGGCGAGATGGGTGTGACAGTTGATGGGGTGGAGCAGGACGACAAGGCAATTCGCCTGGTTGACGACCGTCGGGAACACGAGGTCGAAGTGAGAATGCCCGCCCCAGGCGGTAAACGCAGCGTGTAGGACACAGATCTCTCTAGGCGGTTGCGCCATCCAGGTCAAGCGTCCCGTGCGCTGTGTGGGCGGGGCTGGGACGGGGCGATTCCGCGCGAAAACGCGACCGTTTTGCCTTGTCAGGGATGGTCTTCTCCCGTAGACTCGCGCGGGTGCTGGGCGGATGCATCGGAGCCAGAGCCACGCTCGGCCGGCGTCTCTTGTGGCTTGATGTTTCCGCTCCGGTAGCGGAGCGGCTCTTGTGTAGCGGCGAGGTGGGCCGGCGTGACCGCTGATCGACCAGAAGACATCGGGGTAGCCACGGCCGCGCGCTGGCAGCTCACCGTCGAGCGGGTCGGGGACGACACGGCCCTGGTGCATCTGGCTGGAAGCTGGAAGCTCGAGGACCGGCTGCCCGACCCCGCAGGGGTGGCGCCGCAACTCCCGCCGGGCCGCCCGATCCGCCGCCTTGCCTTCGACGCTCAGGGGATCACCGCCTGGGATACCGGTCTGCTCGCCTATGTGTCCAAGCTGCACGAATGGGCCGCCGGCAAGAGCATCGAGGCGGACCTCGCCGGCCTGCCGGATGGTATCCAGCGCCTCCTCAGGCTCGCGGCGGCCGTGCCGCGTCGGCAGACCGGAGCAGAGGCTGCGCGACTGTCCTGGCTCGCCCGGGTGGGGACCGCCACCATCGCGACCTGGCAGGCGGTCCGGAGCACCGTCACATTCGTCGGAGAGGTCGCCCTGGCCCTGGTCGCCTTGCTGCGGGGAAAGGCCCGCTTTCAAGGTTTCGAGCTGGCGATCCACATCCAGGCGTGCGGCGCCCAGGCCCTCTCCATCGTCACGCTCATCAGCTTTCTGGTGGGGGTCATCCTGGCCTTCATCGGGGCCGTCCAGCTCCGGCAGTTCGGCGCCCAGATCTTCGTGGCGGATCTGGTGGGGATCGCCATGGCCCAGGAGATGGGTGCCCTGATGGTGGCCATCATCATGTCGGGGCGGAGCGGCGCCGCGTTCGCCGCCCAGATCGGCACCATGCAGGTGAGCGAGGAAGTGGATGCGCTCCAGACCATGGGGCTCTCGCCCGTGGAGTTCCTCGTCCTGCCGCGCTTGTTGGCGCTGATGCTGATGATCCCGTTTCTCACGGTTTACGCCGATCTGCTGGGCATCCTGGGAGGCGCCTTCGTCGGCGTCACGATGCTGAGACTGACCCCCACCGAGTACTGGGTCGAGACGAAGAGCGCCCTGACCCTGGCCGATTTCGCCATGGGCTTGTTCAAGGGCGAGGTTTTCGGGGTGCTGGTCGGCCTCGCCGGGTGTCTCCGCGGCATACAGTGCGGGCGGAGCTCGGCGGCGGTCGGACTGGCAGTCACGTCGGCGGTCGTGACCGGCATAGTCTGGATCGTCTGCTCCGACGCCATCCTTACGGTGATCTATCATGTCTTCGGCTTCTAGCGGAGCGCCCGAGGTCCCGCGCATCGCGGTCACCGACCTCACCATGGCGTACGGGAGCGACGTCATCCAGCGAGACACGACCTTCGACGTCCGGCGCGGGGAGATCTTCATCATCATGGGCCCAAGCGGCTGCGGGAAGAGCACCCTGCTCCGCCACCTGATCGGGCTGATTTCTCCCACCAAGGGGGACATCCGCTACGATGGGGTGAGTTTCATCACCGCGGAGCCGGAGGAGCGCAAGAACACCCAGCGCAGGTTCGGCATACTGTACCAGAAGGGGGCACTGTGGACCACCATGACGCTGGCCGAGAACGTGACCTTGCCGCTCAAGGAGTTTACCGATCTCCCCCCTGCCCAGATTCGAGAAGTGGTGAGCCTCAAGCTGGCGCTGGTCGGCCTGGCCGGATTCGAAGAATTCTACCCGTCGGAGATCAGCGGAGGCATGCAGAAGCGTGCCGCCCTGGCCCGCGCCATGGCGCTCGATCCCGATATCCTTTTTTTTGACGAGCCGTCGGCAGGTCTGGACCCCGTCACCTCGCGCCGCCTGGACGATCTGATCCTGGAGATCCGGGATAGCCTGGGAGCCACGATCGTGGTGGTCTCCCACGAGCTGCCCAGCATCTTCGCCATCGGGGACACTGCCCTGTATCTGGACATGGAGACCAAGACACCGATCGCCCAGGGAAACCCGCGGACGCTCCGCGACACGGCGACCGACCCCAAGGTTCACGCCTTCTTGACCAGGGGCGAGCTGGCGGCCGCAGTCACATGAGGACCCCACAGGGAGAGCAGCCATGAGCAAGCGTGCGAGTCCGACTGCCATCGGGGCCTTCGTCGTGGGGGCCGTGGCGCTCATCGTGGCCGGGGCGCTGGTCTTCGGGAGTGGGCAGCTCTTCCGGCATTCGCTCAGGTACGCCCTGTTCTTCAATACCAGCGTCGAGGGGCTCAGCGTCGGGGCGCCCGTGCAATTTCGGGGTGTGAAGATCGGTCAGGTATCCCGGATCGAGGCCCGGTGGGGTACGCAGTGGATCGAGGTGGTCATCGATGTCGACCCGCGGACTCTCCTGGTCGGCAAGACCCATAGCTTGGAGGAACTCGTACAGGAGATCGAAAAGAGCATCAAGGAGAGCGGTCTCCGGGCCCAGCTTCGGACACTGAGCCTGCTCACCGGTCAGCTTTTCCTGGCCATCGACCTGTTTCCGAACAGCGAGATCAAGTTGACCGGCCTCGCTCGGTCCCTTCCCGAGATCCCCGTAGTTCCGACCACGCTCCAGATCTTCAGCCAGCGTGCGGAGCGATTGATGGACACGCTGGCGTCGCTCCCGCTTCCCCAGCTCATCGAATCGACGGCGAAGGCGGTGGAGGGGATCAACAAGGTGGTCATCACAGAGTTTCCACGAGTGATGCAGAAGGCCAGCTCCGTCTTGGGGCACACCGACGACATCGTCCGGACGCTGAGCGATCAAGAGGGGCCGCTCTTGGCCTCGGCGAAGGAAACCCTGGACAGCACCCGGGGCGCCGTGACCGAGGTGTCTCGGGATGCGCGCCAGTTGCTGGCCCGGCTGGATGCCGACGCCCAGACTCTCAACGCTCTGTTGCAGGACGCGCAGCGAATGGTCCAGAAGACGGAGGGCGAGATCGGCTCTCTTGGGGCCTCTGTCCGTGGGACCGCCGAGGAGGCGCGGGCCGCTCTGGAAGCGACGCGCAGGACCCTGGAGAAGGCACAGGCCACCCTCGGCGCCGTGGATGGCACCCTGGGCGGGGACACGCCCCTCGGGTATCAGTTCGTCAACACGCTGCAGGAATTGGCCGCCGCCTCCCGCTCGATCCGGACACTGGCGGATTATCTCGATCAGCACCCCGAGGCCCTCTTGAAGGGCAAGGGGAACCCCGGAGGGAAGTGATGGGCACCCGCAATCGGCGCATGGGTCTGGTAGGGCTCGCCGCGACCCTGGTCTGGCTGGGTGGCTGTCTGGGGGGGACCAGCGCTTCACCTACCTTCTACACCCTGACCCCCGTGGAGGCCCCGGCGCCCATCCCGGCCCAGGACGGTCTTGCCCTGGGTGTGGGGCCGGTGACGCTTCCGGCCTATCTCGATCGCCCGCAGCTCGTCACCCGGACGGGCCAGGGCGTGCTTACGCTGGCCGAGTTTGACCGCTGGGCGGAGCCGCTCAAGGCGGGCGTCCCGCGCGTTCTGGGGGACAATCTGGCGGCGCTGCTGGGGACGAGTCGGGTGAGCCTCTTCCCGTGGGGGAAGTCGCAGGCGGTGCGGTATCAGGTTGCGGTCGACCTGACTCGCTTCGAGGGGGTGGTGGGGGGCACGGTGGTCCTGGGCGCACGCTGGCGCGTCCTGGGGAGTGACGGCGCGGAGTTGCTGGTGAGGCAGGCGACGATCAGCGAGGCCGCGGGCGGCGCGGGCTCTGATGCCCTGGTGGCAGCCATGAATCGAGCGCTCGGCGCGCTGAGCCGGGATCTCGCGGCCGCGCTGCGCGAGCTGCCCCGTTGAGGCGGGGCTTCCGGCAGTTCGGTTTGCATGGTAAGATCTAGTGAAGTGAATCGGCGAGTCGTGAGAGGCTCGGTGGGATTGAGAACCATAAGGAGGTGCTCAGATGCGAGGAACAGTGTTGAAGGGGGTCGCGCTGGTGGCGCTCGTCGCCATCCTGACGACCGGCTGTGCGACGATGGAGGCGAACCCGAAGACCACCATCGGCGCCGTCGGGGGTGGGACCGTGGGCGGATTGATTGCGGCTGCCGCAGGAGGGAGTCCGGCGGTCATCGCCGCCAGCGTGGTGGGCGGCATCCTGGTGGGCGGTCTGGTCGGGAACCTTCTGGACGAGCGGGACAAGAAGATGGCTGCCGAGGCCGCCCAGAAGGCGCTGGAATCGGCGCCGACGGGCAAGCCCGTCGCGTGGAACAATCCGGACAGCGGACACGCAGGCACCGTGACCCCGGTCAAGACCTATCAGACGGCCAGCGGGAAACACTGCCGCGAATACGAGACCAATGTGACCATCGACGGCAAGCAGGAAAAGGCCTTCGGGAAGGCGTGTCGGCAGCCGGACGGCAGCTGGCAGATTGATAACTCCTAGCCCCAATCCGAGATTCTCAACCGACACGGCGCCAGGAGGCGCACGGCACCATGGCCGACCAGTTGCAGGTGGGGATGACGTTCGAGAAGACGATCACGGTAACCGAAGCGCTTACCGCCCAACACTTGGCCGGGCAGGGGATCGGCGTGTTCTCGACCCCCGAGCTCGTCCGGTTCGTCGAGATCTGTGCCCTGGAGGGGGTGCGGCCGTTTCTGCAGCCCGGCCAGGATACGGTGGGCACCAAGGTGGACATCAAGCATCTGGCCGCGACTCCGATCGGGATGCGGGTCACCGCCAGGTGTACGCTGGTGGAGATCGACCGGCGGAGACTGGGCTTCAGGTTCGAGGTCCACGACGAGCTGGACAAGGTGGGTGAAGGAGCCCACGAGCGCTTCATCGTGGACAAGGAAAAGCAACAGCAGCGCTTGAAGGAGAAGCTGGTCCGGTGGAAGCCGCAGGGGTGACCGCCGGCCGCGTCTCGCCGGCGGCGTCGAGACGGAACGCGGGGCCGGGTCACGAGAGCGGGACGGCTCCCCTCCTGTCCTGATATCAGCAAGAGAACGCTCGACGGACAACGCCCGGGGATTCGATCCCCGGGCGTTGTCGTTCCTGAAGAGGATTACAGCGACTTGTGGGTGCCGTCGCAGAACGGCGGAGTCTTCGTACGCTTGCACTGGCAGAGATAGGCGGTCTCGGATTTCTTGGCCGTGAAGGCCAGCGGCGTCAGGGTGGTGGTCTTGTGGGACCCATCGCAGAACGGCTGGTTCTTGGAGAGACCGCACGCGCACCAGGCGTAGGTCTTCCCGGCTTCGAGCTGGACGGCGGCAGGCTGCTTGGCGGCGATCGTTGCTTCGCTCATGGTGGCCTCCTCCGGTGAATGGGGGGTGCGTCCTGAAGGATTCAATGGCCGGCTGCGGCCGCCGCCCGCAGGGGGTCGAGGCCGGCTTCCAGGCCTCTTGGTGTCACGCGAATGGCGACCGGGCGCGAGAAGAAGAGGGTCGAGGGGCCCTCGTGCTTCGGGACCACGGGATGACCCATCCGCCGTAGCGCGGCCAGGCTCTGATCGCCCACGCGGTCGTCCACCCACAGGTCGCCCCCCTCGCAATGGAGGCGGGGCGCCTCGATGGAATCCTGGGTGGTCTGCTTCTGATCCGCGAGATTGGCGAGGACCTGGGGGATGGCGGAGATGATCTTCCGCCCGCCCGGGGCGCCCAGGGTGAGGTAAGGCTCGCCCCGGCGAAACGCCAGCACAGGGACCATGTTGACCAACGCACGCTTTCCGGCGGCGATGGAATTGGGGCGGCCCGGCTCGGGGTCGAACCAGATCATGCCGTTGCTGAGGAGGATTCCCGTGCCGGGAACGACGACGCGGGAGCCGAAGAGGGAGACGGCGGTATGAGTCAAGGAGACCAGGTTGCGCTGCCGGTCCACGGCCCCGATGTGCGTGGTGCAGTCGCCGCCCGGCTGTCTGGAACGTGCCGTCGTCGCCCTGGGAGCGGGACGTCCCTCGAAGCTCCAGGGATCGGGGGCGGCCTGGGGAGAGCGCGTCCGGCGAAGGCGCTTGGCGAGCGCCTCGGCGTAAGCGGGACTTGCCAGCGTCCTCCAGGGAGCCTCCACCTGGGCGGGGTCCCCGAGGTGCGCGAACCGGTCGAGGAAGGCGTACCGGACCGCCTCGGCTCGAAGGTGCAGCCCTCGGCTGCTCTCCCAGCCGACCTCGGCCGAGGGATAGCAGGCCAGGATGTTCAAGGTCTCCAGGGCCGTGATCCCGCCCGTCGCCCAAGGCGAGAAGGCCAGCTCCAGATTCCGATAGCGCCCCAGGAGTGGCGCGTGGATCTGCGCCTGGTACGCGGCCAGATCGGCCCTGGTGAGGAAGCCTCCGTGCGCCCGCATCTCCTCCGCGATGGCGTCGGCGATGGGGCCCCGGTAAAAGGCGTCCGGCCCGCGCTTGGCAAGGCATTCCAGGCTGCGGGCGAGGTCGGGGAAAACGGAGCGGTCCCCATCGGCGATGGTTGGCGGTCGATAGATGTAATGGCCGTTCCGGAGATAGACGCGAGCCGTTTCGGGAAAGGCGGCCAGCTCCTCCGCGTGCACGGCCAGGGTGAGGGCCTGGTACCAATCGGGCTCGATCCCATTCCGGGCCAACGCGATGGCCGGCGCCAGGACGTCGGCCCAGTCCATGCTGCCGTACCGCTCGAGCGCCAGGGCCAAACCTGCCACCGAACCCGGGACCGCCACGGACCGATGGCCGAAAATGTTCGCGTCGTCCGCGACCCTGCGCCACGGGAACAGATCCGAGGCGACTCCCTCGGCGAGCGGATAGATCGTCTCGTGGCATGCCGCCGGCGCCTGGACGTTGAAGTCGAGCGCCACCGTCTCGCCGCGCTTGGCCAGGTGGATCAGCATGGTCCCGCCACCTGCGATCGTGGACATGAAGGGCTCTGCGACCGTCATGGCGAACGCGGTGGCGACGGCGGCGTCTATGGCGTTGCCGCCGCGTACCAGCACGGCGGCCCCCACTTCGGCCCCCACTCGATGGGCGGCGACGACCATACCGCGAGAGGCGAGGGGGGTGCGCTTCGTCGTGACGGGCGTGGAGCGGATCATGGCTTCCAGCCTCCGTGGGGTCAAGGGACAGAGGTCAAGGGACAGAGGTCAGGGGGCAGAGGGCAGAAGTCAGACGTCAGCTGGCCCCGAGCAGCTTGGCCGCCTTCTTCACGTCGCGTGGCTTCACCCACAGGATCATCCCGAAGCGATCGGCGCCCGCGACGATGGCCTGGGAGGCTGTGACATTGATCTTTACCTCGGCCAGCATGGCGAGGAGGTCAGCCACCACCCCGATGCGGTCCTCGCCGTAGATCAGGAAGCACTTCTTGGGACCCACGACCTTCCAGTGCGCCTTGCGGGCGGCCGCCTTGAACGCGGGCGCGTTGGCCGGGACGAAGTCCAGTTGTCCGGCGTCTCGATACAGTAGTAGTCCACCAGTCGAACGGTCTCGGCCATGGGGTCCTCCTTTCGTGTGGAAAAGGTTCCCTCCGTGTGGCGGTGATACCGGATCCTGGAGGGTCATGCGGTTGGGCATCTCGGTTCGCCGCAATGTTTCGACCAGGCGGAATCGGCGATGGGTGAGCGACCTATACCAAGCCCTCCGCCGAGTGTCAATAGGGTAAGCCGTTGTCAAAGAATATCTTGACCGGAGAAATTCCTGAACGGCATAAGGAGCCGTAACGAAATCACAACAAATGGCCACGTTATTTCGTAACGGCTCCTAAGAAGGGTAGACGGAGTTCGGGGGGCGAGAGAAGGAAACGGGGTGGCATCCGAAGATGCCACCCCGTTCGTGTGCGCGTGAAGGGTTCGGTCTATTGCCCGAAGGTCAGGAACCGGGCTCCGCCGTGGAAGGCGTGGCGTACCTGGGCGTTGTCGAAGACGGCAACGCCGAAGGCGTACTTCTTCTTGAGGTCGTCGAACTGCACGTCGGTGGGGCTGCCGGTGACCAGCTTGCGGCTCCACTCCAGCGTCCAGACGCCGTTCGCCCAGGTCGCCTGGACCGGGATCTCGCCGCGATCGCCGGTGAAGGGGGCCACGAGGATCCCCGCCACCTCGTCGCCGGTCTTGTACTTGCTGTCGTCGAAGGGCTCCTTCTCGCTGTCCAGGATGAAGTACGGCGGGGCGGGGGCATTCCCCTTGTTGGCCCACTGCGGCTTGCCGTTCACCAGCTTGTTGTCGTTGTACCCGCCGCCGTCTTTCCTGTCGCTCTTGCGGCCGGCATCCGGCGACTTCTCCTTGTCGTACTTGGTATCGTCGAGGTACTGGTCGTCGATCTGGCCGACGCTGCCGGTCCGGATGGACTTCCAGTGCCAGATGTCGCCTGTCTCGCCCGCCGGGAGGTACTTGTTGCCGTAGGGCTTGGTTTCCCCCAGGTGGCAGCCGGCGAAACATCCCCGCTGCTCGATGCTGGGGGACTTGATCGCCCAGATCATGGCGAACTTGTCCTCGTAGTAAATATTGTCGTCGCCCCCCTTGTCGGCCGGGTCCACCAGCTGCTTCCAGGACCCGTCTGCCTGCTTCTGATACGGGAAGCGCCGCTCGCTCTTGGTGGGGTCGTTCCACTGGGCCAGGAAGTACACCTTCTCGGCGTCGTACACGGCTCGCAACGCCACCTCGGTGGAGCCTCCGGGCAGATTCTTGCCTCCGGAGAGCTTCACGGCAAGTGGGGTCGCCTGTTGCCAGAGCGGCTTCATCGTGCCGTCCAGCGTGGGGCCGGCGGCGACCTTCTTGGCCACCAGCGTGTTGTCCTGGGCCGTGCCCACCATCGGCAGTGCCAGCAGGATCACCGCCGCGCCGAGCGCGGTAAACCCCTTGAACCATCTACCCCCTCCACGATGCACCATCGGTGTTGCCCTCCTCTGGGTTGTTCCGCGGCTCAAGCAGACGCGGCATGGTTAAAGGATACGGGGACGTTCCGACTTCCGAAAGGGATTGCATGAAGGATACGAAGTGTGGTGACTCTAGGGTGCTAAGGGACACAAGGAAAGTGAAAAAGAGGAGAATTCTGAAGCGGCGGAAAGCAGGAACAGCCCGCTCGGGACGGGTCAGTCAAGGGCCAGCGAGTATCCGACGTTGCAGAAGGCCACGGCGTCTCCGAACTCGCGGGCGAGCTGGGCGCCGGCCACGAGCCCGGTGCAGTGGGAGAGCCCCAGGCGCTTCACGGAGAGGTCGCGGAGGACGGCGATCGTCTCGCGGAGCTGCTCCGGAGGGGCGAATCCCATGTGAGTGCCCCCGATCACGGTGTGGATCGGCTTCCCGGGGAGCTTGGCCCGGACGTGGTCGATGGTGTTGATCAGGCCGGCATGGCAGCAGCCAAGAATCAGGGCCAGCCCGTCCGCCGTCTCCAGCACCATGGACTGGTCATCCTGCAGCGGGTCCTTGCGCAGTTCGCCGTTCTGTTTCACGTACAGGTGTGCGTCGCCGGTCTCGAAGGCGCGGCGGCGGGGGATTTCCCCTGTCAAGTGGACGCCCGGGGCGATCTGCCGGAACTCGGGGGAGAGGTCGAAGACGGCCCCCATTCCCTCCAGCGCCTCGCGCTTGTAGGGGAGGCCGCCGTAGCGCAAGTCATTTCCCCGCTTGCCGTAACGATCCGTGAAGATGGCGGGGTGCCCGTAGACCGGGATGGGCTTGCCCACGGCGCGGAGGACGCCGGCGAGCCCGCCGGTGTGGTCCATGTGGCCGTGGCTCAGGACGATGGCGTCGGCGGTCCCGAGGTTCACGCCGAGACGGGGCGCGTTGTGGAGCATCGCGACTCCCGCCGGGCCGGTGTCGAACAGGATCCGAATCTCCGGCCGCTCGAGGAACAGGGCGAAGCCGTGTTCGGCGTACAGGCCGTCCCCCTTGGCCGGGACGGTGTTCTCAACCAGAATCGTGAGCGTGGTGGTCATGCCAGCCTCCTAGCCGGCGAGAGGTTAGGAGCCGTTACGAAATAACTTGTCCATTCATTGGAATTTCGTTACGGCTCCTTATGCCGTTTCCGAAATTTCTCCGGTCAAGCTATTCTTTGACAACGGCTTAGGTGAGTCAGCCGTCTTTGCACGCGCACGGCGAGGGGATCTCCTGCGCCTGCTGTTCTCGATAGTAAGTGGCCAGGGTGTCGGCCGGCGCGCAGGGCTCGCAGCCGAGGCAGCCGTGGGGGCTCTGAATTTGCATCGCCTGAGTGACCGCAAAGAGAAGCCGTTCCCGCTCCGCGTCCTCCGGGAGTTCCTCCAGCGCCATCCGGAGTTCGACGAGCGCCCCTTGCAGGCACTCACAGGACGCGCACTTCTCCTGCTGCGCAAACGGTTGTAGGGCGCTCAAGGTATCGCCGACCAACTGTAAGTCCGCGGCCATCGAATGTCTCCAGGCTACGAGCCACCCTCAGGAACACCCAGCTTGCGCAAGAAATCCTCCATCAGACACCAGCGCGTCAGGGCGGACTGGAAGAGGTTCAGGCCCACGAAGGCCGTGAAGAGAAGCCAGTAAGGGCTGTGGAGCCGGCTGAGGGCCAGGCTCACCAGGATGAAGGTTCCGGCGATCAGGCGAATCCAGCGTTCGAGCGTCATGCGTCCCCCTCCAATGCCCAGGCGTATCGTCTTTACGACTTCTTCTCGGGTTTCGAGCCGTCTTCCTCGGTGCTCGACGAGCACCCGCTGGCGACCCCTCAGGTGGGCAGCCCGGCCTTCCGCATCAGGAACCGGATGACGAACCAGATTCCCACCATCAGCAGGATCGTTCCGATCCCTCCGAGACCATCCATTGCAGTGTCCTTTCGTTGCGAGGTAAGCGTTCAGCTACGACACCAGGGACGACCAGGGTCTCCCGGATCGCCGCCCCACACCCATCCTGGGGATGGGTACCCGGCGACCCGCACCCAGCCGCTGGCTGGGTACCCGCCGGCACGGAGGTCCGCTCCCTGAGCGGACCGACCCGGGGTAAAGGGGAGCCGGCCTCGGGTACCCGCCCGAAAGGGTGGGTGCGGGGTCAGGCGTCGGAGGGAGGCCCTGGTGGTCCCGGCGAGTGTCCGACCGGTTGTGCCTCATGCGCTATGAACTCTGAGCCGCTCTTTCCCTCTCGTGCCGCCGCTCCATGTAGTATAGCACCGGAACGGCCATCCGGCTCAGAAACGTCGACGCCACCTCGCCCGCCATCAAGGATATGGCCAGTCCCTGGAAGATGGGATCGAACAGGATGACGAAGGCGCCGACCACCACGGCGGCCGCGGTGAGGAGCATCGGCCGGAATCTGACGGCGCCGGCGTCCACCACGGCTTCCTCCAGCGACATGCCCTGCGCGAGGCGTAGCTCGATGAAGTCCACCAGGATGATCGAGTTCCGGACGATGATGCCCGCCCCGGCGATGAAGCCGATCATGGAGGTGGCGGTGAAGAACGCGCCCATCAGGCCGTGGGCCGGCAGGATCCCGACCAGCGTCAAGGGGATCGGCGCCATGATGGTGAGCGGCGTCTTGAAGCTGCGGAACCAGCCGACCACCAGGACGTAGATCAGGATCAGCACCGCGCCGAAGGCGAGCCCGAGATCGCGGAAGACCTGGACCGTGATGTCCCACTCGCCGTCCCACTTGATGGCCAGCTTGTCGGTGAAGAATGGCTGCGACGCCGAGAGAGGCGTGATCGTGTACCCTTCGGGGGTCCGCAGCTTGGCGATCTCCCGATTCATGGCGAGGATGGGATAGACGGGAGCCTCCTCGGCCCCCGCCACGTCGCCGGTCACATAGACCACCCGCTTCATGTTCTTGCGGTAGATGCTGATGCCTTCCTGGCTCTCCTCCGGGCGGACCACCTCGTGCAAGGGAACCAGGCGCCCGTTCGCGCCCACGACGTGGAGCCCGGTGAGGGGCAGGATGGCCGAGCGCTCCTCGCGCGGCAGGCGGAGGAGCAGCGCGACGTCCTCCTTCTCCTTGGCCATGTGGGCCAGCCCGATCTCCGTCCCGCCCACGGCCATGCGCAGCGTCTGGGCCACCTGCTCCGCCGTGACCCCGTTCAGCGCAGCCTTCTCCTTGTCCACGACGAAGCGGACGCGAGGCTGTGGGTCTTCCACGTACCAGTCCACGTCCACCACGCCCGGCGTCTTGGCGAACAGGGTCTTGATCTCCTTGGCCAGCGCCACCTGCCGCTCGTAGTCCGGGCCGTAGACTTCGGCCACCAGCGTCTGGAGGACGGGGGGGCCCGGCGGAACCTCGGCCACCTTCACGCGGGCGCCGTAGGGTGAGGCGAGAGCCTGGATGCGGGGGCGGACCCTTTTCGCGATGTCATGGCTCTGGGCGGATCGCTCGTCCTTGGACAGGAGATTCACCTGCAGGTCCGCCTGATGGGGCGCCTGCCGCAGGAAGTAATGGCGCACCAGGCCGTTGAAGTTGTACGGCGCGGCCGATCCCACGTACATTTGGTAGTCCGTCACCTCGGGGACCGTGGCCAGGTACTGTCCGATCTCGCGGGTGACGCGAGCCGTCTGCTCCAGCGGGGTCCCCTCCGGCATGTCCACGATCACCTGGAACTCGCTCTTGTTGTCGAAGGGAAGCATCTTCACGTGGACGAACTTGAAGTAGACCAGCGAGCCGGCCCCCAGGAGGAGAAGCACCACGCCGGCCAGGAAGCCCCAGCGCTTCCAGGGGGAGCGGATCAGCGGGTTCATCATCCTTCGGTAGAGCTTCGTGGTCCAGTCCTCGTGCCCTTCGGCGTGGGCCGCAATCTTCTCGCCCTTGAGCATCCGGTAGGCGGCCCACGGGGAGATGATGAAGGCGATGAAGAGGGAGAAGAGCATGGCCACCGACGCGCCCACCGGGATGGGGCGCATGTAGGGGCCCATCAGGCCGCCCACGAAGGCCATGGGGAGAATGGCGGCGATGACCGCGAAGGTGGCCAGGATGGTGGGGTTCCCCACCTCCGCCACGGCCTCGACCGCCACCGTCAGGAGCGGGCGTCCGCGGTTCTCCGGCAGGTGGAAGTGGCGGGAGATGTTCTCCACGACCACGATGGCGTCATCCACCAGGATGCCGATGGAGAAGATCAGGGCGAAGAGAGTCACCCGGTTCAGGGTGTATCCATAGATGTAGTAGAGGAACAGGGTGAGGGCCAGGGTGACCGGCACCGCCATCAGGACCACGACGGCCGACCGCCAGCCGAGGAAGAGGGCGATCAGGATGGTGACCGACAGCGTGGCCAGGGTGAGGTGCTTCAAGAGCTCGTTGGACTTCTCCTGGGCGGTCTCGCCGTAGTTCCGCGTGACCGTCACCTGGACGTCCCGAGGGATCAGGACGCCCTTCAGGGACTCGACCTTCTTCAGCACGTTGTCCGCGATCACGACGGCGTTGGTGCCCTTGCGCTTGGCGACCGAGATGGTGACGGCCGGATAATCCTGACCGGCCGGCACATCGACAGTGATGCCCTTGGTATGGGCCGCCGGCCCCGCCCCGAATAGCACGTAGGAGCGCGGCTCTTCCGGGCCGTCCAGGATCTGGGCCACGTCCCGGAGATAGATCGGACGGCCGTCGGACTCGCCCACCACGACGCGGCCCACGTCCTCGGCCTTCTCCAGGAAGCGGGCGGTGTCCACCAGGATCTCGCGGTTACCGCTGGTGACGCTGCCGGCACGGAGTTCCTGGTTGGCCGCGGTGAGGGCCCCCGCGACCGCGGCCGGCGCCAGCCGGTAGGCGGCGAGTCGGGCCGGGTCGAGGAGGATCCGCATCTGCCGACGCTCCCCGCCCAGGAGGCGCGTCTCGGAGACGTCGGGGACGTCCTTGATCTGGTCGTCGAGCTGGGCCGCAATGCGCCGGAGCGTGTAGCCGTCCAGTCTATCGCTCCAGAGGGTCAGGGCGAGGATGGGGACGTCGTCAATGGAGCGGGGCTTGATGAGGGGCTTGGAGGCTCCGGGCGGGATCAGGTCGAAGTTGGCGTACATCTTGTTGTACAGCTTGACGACGCTCTTCTCCTCATCCTCCCCCACCTTGAAGCGCACGATGGCCAGGCTTCCACCCGGGCTGCTGGTGGAGTAGACGTACTCCACGCCGGGGATCTCCATCAGCTTCTTCTCCATGGGGATCGTGACACGCTCCTCGACCTCCTTGGCGCCGGCGCCGGGCATCTGCACGAAGACGTCCATCATGGGGACGATGATCTGCGGCTCTTCCTCGCGCGGCGTCGCGACGATCGCCAGCACCCCGAGGAGGATGGAGGCCACCACGACGAGCGGTGCGAGCTTGGAGTCGATAAAGGTGCGCGCGATGCGACCGGCCAGGCCCAGGGGGCCGACATATGGCTCGCCATTCGGCGGGGGCAATTGTAGTGACTCGGGCGTGCGCATGGGCCTCTCTTAACGTTTAACGTTCAACGTTTAACGTTCAACGTCTAACGTGTAATCGGGTTACTTTCCTGCGATCCGGGCGCCGTCGGTCACCCGCTCGGCGCCGCGCAGGACCACCTGCTCCCCGGCGCTGAGACCGGAGAGGACCTCGAGCCCGCCCTGCCGGAGCGCGCCGGTCCGGATCAGGCGGAAGCGAGCGATGCCGTCTTGACCCACCACGTACACGCCCTGGAGCTGGCCACGCTCGCCGACGGCTTCGCGGGCGACCTGAATCGCCTGCCGCCGACCTGCTGGGATCCAGACTCGGCCGAAGAGGCCGGAGCGGAGGCGGGCCGAGGCGGGGAGGTCCAGCCGGACGGTGATGGTGCGTGTGGCCGGGTCGGCGGCGGGGAGGATCTCGCTCACCTGGGCGGCGCCGGAGACGCCGGCCGTTTCGATCGTCACCCGCAACGACTGCCCCCGCTTGAGGCCGCTTACCTGGGACTCGGGGACCGTCGCCTCCAGCCAGTAGCGCCGCTGGTCCTCCAGGGTGAGCAGCGGGGCGCCGGGGGCCGCGAGGCCCCCCACATCCGTATGCTTGACCGTCACGATGCCGGCGAACGGTGCGGTGATCTTGGCGTAGCCACGCATGACCTGGACGCTTGCGATTTCGGCCCTGGCCGATTCGATCCGGGCCAGGACCTGCTGGCGCTTCGACTGGACCACCTGGCCTTCGGCGATGGCGCGCTCCACGCCGGCGGCGGCGGACTTCTGCTGGGCGGCCACCTGATCGTATTCCTGGGGGGCCACGGACTTGCGATCCAGCAGGCGCTGATACCGGGCCAGCGTAGAGACGGCCAGATCCCGCTGGGCCTCGGCCGCTGTCCTGCCGGCGGCCGCGGCGGCGATGGACCGGTCCACTTCCGCCAGCCCCGCCTCGGCTTCCGCCAGCCCCGCCTCGGCGCGCCGGACCTGGGCGACGATGTCCTGGTCGTCCAGCTCGATCAGAAGCTGTCCGGCCTGGACCTCGCTCCCCTCGCGGGCGTGAAGGGCCAGGATGCGCCCCACGATCTTGCTGGAGAGGGTGGTCACGGTGCGGGACTTCACCGTCCCGGTGACCTCGGCCGCCTCCTCCAGTTCCGCCATGGTCACGGCCCCCACGGTCACGTCGCGAACGGTCGGCGGTTCCGGGGCCTTGGCCGGATGGGAGGCCTCCTTCCCGCAGGCGAAGAGCGGCAGGGCGATGAGACCGATCAGGATGGCGCGTCTCAACAAGGACATGGCTCAGAACCTCGCGCGGTCGAGGCGGCCGAGGCTGAGATCCAGCCGGGCCTGGCTGACCGTCGCATCATAGAGAGTCCGGGTGAGATTGGTTCGGGCCGCGGTGAGGGCCATCTCGCTGTCGAGAAGCTCCACGATCGTGGTCAGGCCCGCGTCGTAGCGATCCTGGACGATGCGCAGGCTCTCCTCCGCGTGCGTCACGGCTTCGCGGGCGACGGGGAAGCGGTCGCGCGCCGTCTGGTGCGCCAGGAAAGCCTCGTGCGCCTCCAGACCGATGGCGGCGGCCAGCCGCTCGCGTTGGGCCAGGGCCCGCTGGTGGTTCGCCTGGGCCTCCGCGATCCGGGCGCGGTCCATGCCTCCATTGAAGAGATTCAGATTCAGGACGACCCCGACCGACCAGCTATCTTGCCCGCTGGAGGCGAACTGGTTGTTGTTGATCTCGTAATTTCCCATCAGGTGCAGGGTGGGGAGCAGCGCCCCCTTCGCCCGCAGGACCTCTTTCTCCAGGCGCTGAGTCTCGAGATCCGCCTGGCGGTAGTCCGGCCGGTTGTCCCGCGCGATGCGTTCGAGTTCCTCCGCGCGCTCGAAGACGAGAGGGGGGAGCGCGAGCTGGCCGACGATGCGATCGGACCGGTCCAGCGGCAGACCCATGGCCTCATTGAGAGCGAACCGTGACAGGTGAACCTGGCTCGCCGCGGCGAGGGCCTCCTGGCGGAGCCGTGCGAGGCGCACCTTGGCCGCCAGGGCATCCGAGGCCACGGATAGACCGGTCTCGTAGCGGGCCTCGGCTGCGGAGAGATTGGCGTCCGCCGTGCGGACGGACGCCTCCACCGCGGTCTGCGCCTCGCGCGACAGCAGCACGGCGGAGTAGGCGCGGATCACGTTGAAGACGATCTCCTGCTCCGCCCGTGCCCGCCCCTGCTCGGCCGCGTCACGCCCGAGCTGCGCCTGCTGGTAGCCGAGGACGTTCCGCCCGCCCAGGAAGAGGGGGACGCTGCCGCCGAGATTCGCCCGCCAATTGGTGATCGGGTCGGGATGGTTGAGATTGTTGACCGCGAAGTCCGCCGCCGTGAACCGGCCCTGGTTGAGCAAGGAGCCGAAGGCATACACCGGATTGTCGCTGTGCGAGAAGCCCTCGGAGAAGTCCACCCGTGGGAAAAAGCCGGCGCGCGCCTGATCGACGCCCGAGGCGGCGGCCGCCGCCTGGTACTCCGCGATGCGGAGGGCCGGATGTTTCTCCAGGGCGGTCTTGACGGCGTCGGCGAGGGTCAGTTCCTGAGGGGGGGCTGTCTGCGCCCAGGCCAAGCCGGCGCCCCCCTCCGCACCCGCGAGGAACAGGCAAACGACCAACCAACCGAAGATGACCTTTGTGGACGCGCTCATGACGATCTCCGCGTGTGAAGGCTTGACGCTATCTGTTTCGGTCCAGAACCTGCGGAAAAGATTCACGCGAACCGTGAGGGGCTGGACAAGAATCCCGGTAGAGTTGGCCTGCTGAGGATATACGGAGCGGTCGGTAGAATGCAACTGTGTCTTGCGGCGACAGGAATGGCGAATCGGTTGAACGGGGCAGGTGATTCGGGAAGATGGGAGATCGGGTCAATCATGACTCTTGCCCTCGTGTCCAGGCGCAACTCTTCGCGATAGCGCGCCCAGTGTGTGGTATCCTCTGTCGCAAGAAGGTGTGCAGGGTCCCGGATCACCAGGGGAGG
>JAPLLC010000149.1 GCA_026387775.1 Candidatus Methylomirabilota bacterium
CGAAGAGTTTGCCCGGATCGCACGCTCTCCGGAGGAGATGAGCTACGCTCAGCTCCGCGAATACATCGACAGGCTGGCCAAGAGCGGCGCGAGCGCCACGCGGTATCCGGTGGATCTCCACGCCAAGGGGGCCATCGCCTTTGTGAGTCTCATCATGGCGGTCCTGGGGGTGAGTTTCGGTCTTCGCACCGGGCGGGCCGGCGTCATGCTCTGGGTGGGTCTTTGTATTCCGTTGGGGTTTCTCTACTACGTGCTCTTCTTCCTGGTGGGGGTCCGCGTGGGGCGAACCGGTCTCATCCCTCCCCTCCTGGCGCCCTGGCTAGCAAACCTGCTCTTCGGAACCGCCGGCGTCGTCTCCCTCTGGCGGCTGCGGGGCTAGATCTCCTCGTCGGTCGGCAGGGCGGGGAGTCGGTCGAGCGCGGCGGCGAAGCGCGCCGGATCGAAGGGGGTGTTGGATCGGAGGATGCCCACCATCTCCCGCAGGACGACGGTCGCGATCAGCCGCTTCGCCTCGGCGACCGTGCGGCCCTCCTCCACCAACCGATCGAGTGTCTCCCGGGTCTCCGGCGGCTTGCCGTCGCGAAGCTGATTCTCCACCACCTGCAGTGCCGCGGCCAGCACCCGCCGATCCGCTTCCTCGAACATCGAACGCTCCGTTCCTCGTCTTGCACACATCCAAAAACCGAGGGCCGGAAAGCGCACGCGCCCCCGGCCCCCGGATCTTGCATCACTCGTCAGCCGTCGTCCGCCCGCTCATCGCGGCTCGCGGCTCGGCTCTCGACTCTCGGCTCTCCGTGCTCGCCCTACGTCCCCATCTCCCACGACGCCAGGTACTTCTTCTGTTCGTCGGTGAGCGAGTCGATCTTGACACCCATGGTCTCGAGCTTGAGCCGCGCGATCTCGGCATCGATCGCCTTCGGCACGCGGTGCACCCTGATCTCCAGCTTGCCCTTGTTCTTGACCGCGTACTCCGCGCCCAGCGCCTGGTTGGCGAAGGACATATCCATCACGCTGGCCGGGTGCCCCTCGGCGGCGGCCAGATTGATCAACCGGCCCTCCGACAACACGTAGATGCGCCGCCCGTCCTGAAGCCGGTACTCCTCCACCTCGTCGCGGGCCAGCCCGTGCGAGACGCTCAGCGCCTCCAGGGCGGGAATATCGATCTCGACGTTGAAGTGACCCGAGTTGCAGACGACCGCCCCGTCCGGCATGGCCGCGAAGTGTTCCTTGCGCAGGATGTGGATGTTCCCCGTCACGGTGACGAAGATCTCGCCCTGCTTCGCCGCCTCCCGCATGGGCAGGACCGTGAAGCCGTCCATCACCGCCTCCAGCGCCTTCAGGGGATCCACCTCCACCACGATGACGTTGGCCCCCATGCCCCGCGCCCGGCGTGACACGCCGCGCCCGCACCAGCCGTAGCCACAGACCACGAAGCGCTTCCCGGCCAGGAGGAGGTTGGTCGCCCGCAGGATCCCGTCCAGCGTGCTCTGGCCCGTGCCGTACCGGTTATCGAAGA
>JAPLLC010000279.1 GCA_026387775.1 Candidatus Methylomirabilota bacterium
CCGCCGATCAGGTGGCCGATCGTCTCGCTGAAATCCGGCTCGTGTCCGACCAGCATCAGAGCCGATGCATCGCGGTGCGCTGTCAGGAGCGCCTTCAACTGTCCCGGGTCGAACCCCGGCTCCAGCCGTGAATCCGTGACCAGCCTGGCGGTGAGACCCAACGTCTCCGCCACGATCTCGGCGGTCTGCCGCGCGCGGATGAGCGGGCTGCTGACAATCAGGTCGAGCGGCAGAACCAGCTTGCGCATGATCGCCGCCTCGCGCTTCATGCGCCGCTTCCCCTCGGTCGTGAGCGGCCGCGCCGAGTCGTCCTCCTGCCACTCGGTCCGGTTTCCGGCTTGTCCGTGCCGGAGAAAATAGAGCTGCAGATTCATCCCAGTCCTCCCTCCCGACCCGCGTTCGGCCTACTTGACCAGGATGCCGGCCTTGGCGAGGTCGGTCACCAGGGCGCTTGCCACCGAGCTCGCCGTGTCGCTCGCCCGGGAGAAGTTGAAGGTGCTCGAGCTGCCGCTCCAGACGAGCGGCTCGGGCTCGGCGTGCGCCGAGTAGACGTTGGTCTCGGCCACCACGGTGATGTTCTCTGCGTAGTAGCCCGGCGAGTAGACCGTGCGGTATCCATAGCCATAGTAGCCGTACCAGCCGCCGTAGTAGAGCGGCGGCGGGGCGTATTGCATCGTGGGCGAGACGTACTGCACGTCGGTCTGCCTGCTGAGGTGCATCGCCACGACCAGGTCGACCTGCTGCGCCTTCACGTAGGCGACGACCTTTTCCCGGTCGAGCTGGCCGGGCGGAAAGACGTCGGAGGAGGGCGACGCCTGGAAGCCCTGGGTGCGGAACGCCTGGGCCACGGCTTGCTCGTAGGTGTGCTGGTAGGCCGTCTGCGGGATGATGGCGATGACGAGGACGCTCTTGACGGGCGTGGGCTTGTAGTTCGGATCGCGCCACACCTGCACCATGGTGGTGGTGGCGCAGGCGGTCGCCCCGAGGGCGACGAGCAGCAGGGTGGCCATCCGGAGCATGCGCTTCATCGGCGTTCCTTTCTGAGCCCGGAGGCCGCCTCCAGGATCCGGCGCAGGTCCTGGAGGGTCGCGGTGCGCGGGTTGTTCTTGAGCAGCCGCTGGTTGCCGAAGGATTCCTCGGCCAGCGCGGGAATGGAGTCTTCCGAGATCTTGACGTCAGCCAGGACGTGCGGCAGCCCGACATCGATCACGAGCTGGTGAACGGCCTCGGTCGCGCAGCGGGCCGCATCCCGCTCGGAGAGGCCTTCGATGGGCTCGCCCAACGCCTCGGCGATCGCGGCAAACTTCTCCGTCGCGGCCATTTCGTTGAACTCCATCACGTAGGGCAGTATCAGGGAGTTGGCGACTCCATGCGCCACACCGAACTGGCCGCCCATCGCCATGGCGATGGCGTGCACGCCGCCCAAGAAGCCGTTGGCGAATGCCAGGCCTGCCATCATGCTGGCATTGGCCATCTGGCGCCGGGCCTCCAGATCGCCTCCGTTGGCGACGGCGCGGCGCAAGTACTTGCCGATGAGTCCGATGGCTTCGAGCGCCAGGGGCATCGTCAGGGGCTGGGCGCTGCGCGAGACGTAGGTCTCGATGGCGTGCGTCAAGGCATCCATCCCCGCGGATGCGGTTGTGAGGGGCGGAGCGGTGGCGGTGAGGAGGGGATCCACGATCGCGACCCGGGCGAGGATGTGCGGGCTGACGATGCCTTTCTTCATGTGTCCGCCGCCGGGCTTCACATCGGTGAGGATGCAGTTCGGCGTCACTTCGCTGCCGGTCCCGGCCGTCGTCGGCAAGAGGATCATCGGCAGGCCGGGTGCCGGGACGTTTCCGACCCCCCACATCTGAGTGAGCGGCGTCTCGTTCGCCAGGATCGCCGCGGTCGCCTTGGCGATGTCCAGCGCGCTCCCCCCGCCCAGCCCGACCACGAGGTTGGGCTTGCAGGCCCGGGCGAACTCGGCGCCGCGAAGCGCGGTGCCGACCGAAGGATCCGGCTCGACGTCGTCGAACACCTCGACGGCGAGGCCGGAGGCCTTCAGGCACGCCACGGCGTTGGTCACGCAATCGGTCTTCTCGCGGAGGACCTTGTCGGTCACCACGATGACTCGCGTGGCGCCCAGCGCCTGCGCCTGGGCACCGACGGCGCTCGCCGATCCCTCGCCGGTGATGATCCTGGGTGGGGACTGGAATTCCTGAGACACGAAGCACCTCCTTCTGCGCGGGCCGGGCCGGCGCCTGTAACCGGTCCGTCGCCCGCGGCATCTTTCTGGCGGCAGGCCCCGGCGGCGATGAAGCGGCACGCCGCGGGCTCGTATGATGGCCGCCTTATAACAGAGTCCGCCGGAAATGTCACGCAACCCGCATCTTGCTCTTGACACGGAAAACAATAAATGCAAAATTACGAGTGTATTCTTGGGCGGAAGCCCAGAAAGCCTGCTCAGCCTCCGGCCGGTGCCTGCCGCGTTCGTGGCGCCCGGTGACATGTTAGGTTGCCCGGGCGGTTTCACGGATTTCTCAACTCCAAGATCTCAAACCAGTGGCACGCTGCTCTGTGGGGAACCATGCGAAGGGAGGGCAAGGGACTATGCGTACGCGTCTAGGCTGGGTTGCTGTCATTGTGGGCGTCGTGTTCGTGCTCGTCTCGGTCGGGCTCGCCTCGGCACAGGCCAAGCCGATCAAGATCGGTCAGATCATCCCGATCACCGGCGAGGCGGCAGAGTCGGGCAAGTACCACAAGCAGGGGGCCGAGATCGCAGTCGACAAGATCAACGCCGCCGGCGGGATCAACGGCCGGAAGATCCAGATCGTACTCGAGGACGACCAGACCACCAACCCCGGCGGGGTGGCGGCGCTGCAGAAGCTCCTGGAGGACAAAGAGATCCCGGCGATCCTGGGCTCCATCCGCTCCACCCAGGTGCAGGCCATGCTGCCGACGATCAACGAGGCCAAGATCCCCGTGGCCATCGGCGGAACCAACTATGGGCTGACTCACAGCGGCAGCCAGTGGGTGTTCCGCTTCCGGCCGCACGACGGCATGAGCGCCAAGGTCATCGCGAAGTTCATGATCGAGGAGTTGAAGCAGAAGAAGGTGGGGATCGTACACGCTTCAGACGCCTTCGGGAACGGGGGGCGAGATATGCTGACCCCCGCCGTGAAGGAGTTGGGGGGCGAGGTGGTCTTCACGCAGGGCTTCAACAACCAGGAGAAGGACTTCACCGCCGTGGTCCAAGGCCTCAAGAAGTCCGGTGCCACCGGGCTCGGTACCTATTTCACCTTCGGCACGGATCTCGGCGTGTTCGCCCGCCAGCTCAAGCAGCAGGGGGTGGACGTGAAGTGGGTCGGCTCCCCGTCGATCACCGGCGTGGACAGCCGGAATCTGGCGGGAGACGCCCTCTGGGGCACCTACGGGGTGACCGACTTCCATGTAGCGGCCAGCCCCACCTCCAAGGCCTTCGCCGAGGCCTACAAGGCGAAGTTCAAGCAAGATCCCGACCTGTACGCTGCCTGGTGCTATGACGCGGTGATCGTCTTCGCCGAGGCGATGAAGAAGGCGCCGAATCTCAAGGCCGACGACCTGCGCAAGGCGATCCTGAGCATCCAGAAGTTCCCGGGCGCCGAGGGCGAGTACAACTTCGACCAGAACGGCGACGGCCTGGATCACTACCACATCGTCCAGAACGAGAAGGGCAACATCCATTATTTCAAGACGTTGCGTGTTGCCCGCTAGGACGCGCACCCTGAAACGCGTCGCGCGTAGGAACTGGAGAGCATAGGCATGGGGGACGGCGGTCTTTCCGTCGTAGGACAATATCTGTTTGCCGGCCTAGCAATCGGGAGCGTTTACGCACTGGTTGCCCTCGGCTTTGTCATGATCTTCCGAGCGACCAACGTCGTGAACTTCGCCCAGGGGGAGTTCGCAATGCTGGGCGCTTATGCGATGGTGACCCTCTGGCAGGGGGCCCAGATCGGCTACTTTACCTCCATGGCGCTGGCGCTGTTGATCATGGCGGCGTTCGGGCTTTTGTTTGAGCTGACCATCTACTACCCCCTGCGCAACCGCTCCTTCCTGCCGGTGATCATCGCCACCATCGGCGCGAGCATCATGTTCCAGAACGGGGCTCTGGCCGTCTTCGGCCCGAGCCCCGAGAAGCTCCGTCCGATCGTCGACACGGTGGGCGGCACCGGCGGCATCAACCTGGGCGGCGTGTTCTTCGACTACCAGTACGTGGTGATCCTCCTGGTCACGGTGGTCCTGATCGGGCTCCAGTACCTCTTCTTCGAGTACACGCTCCTCGGGAAGAAGATGCAGGCCACGTCGCAGGACAAGGACATGGCCAGCTTGCTGGGCATCCCGGTGGCATTCATGATCGCACTCACCTTCATCTACAGCAGCGTGCTGGGCGGCCTTAGTGGGATGCTGGTCGCGCCCATCTTCTTTGTGACGCACAAGATGGGAGCCACACTGGGCCTGAAGGCCTTCGCGGCCACCATCTGCGGCGGATTCGGCGACCCGCGCGGCGCCATCCTGGGCGGCCTCCTCCTCGGCGTGATCGAGAGCCTCGGCGCCGCATATATCTCGGTCATCTACAAGGACGCCTTCTCCTTCCTGGTGTTGATCATCTTCGTTCTCGGGCGGCCTCAGGGCATGTTCGGCGAGAAGGTTTCGGAGAAGGCATGAGCGCGGTCACCGACGGACAGGCCCCCTCGCGAATGCGATTCCGACCGGGCTACCTCGCCCTGGCACTCGGCGCCGTGATCGTGGCGGGCCTGCCGCTCCTCTTCACGACGCGATACAGCACGAACCTCCTGATCCTGGGCGCGGCCATGGGCATCGGGACGCTCGGCCTGGTGGTCGTGCTGGGTTACACCGGACAGATCTCGCTGGCCCAGGCGGCCTTCTACGGCATCGGCGCATACGCCGTCGCCCTGGGCACCACCCGGTGGGATATCAACTGGTGGCTCGCGCTGCTGTTGGGGTTGATCGCCGCCGCCGTGGCCGGCGCGGTCCTGGGGATGGCCACACTGAAGCTGGGCGGCCACTACCTGGCGATGGTGACGATCTGCTTCCAGGTCATCTTCACCCTCGTCCTCACCAACTGGGTCGCGGTGACGGGCGGCCCGGACGGCATCAGCAACATCAAGCGACCGCCTTTCTTCGTTCCGCTCAACTCTGCGCAGAGCTATGCGTGGTTTGCGCTGGCCGCCCTGTTCGTGGTGGGTGCTCTGGTCTGGCGGCTGCGCGAGACGGCCCTGGGCCGCTCCATGCGGGCCATCCGGGAGAACGAGATCGCGGCCGAAGCGCTCGGGGTCAACACGCCAAGGGTGAAGGTGATCGCCTTCACCATCAGCGCCGTCATCGGGGCCCTGGGGGGCTCGATCTATGCGTCCGGTTACCGCTACATCAGCCCGGACACGTTCAACTTCGACCACGCGGTCACCTTCCTGGCCATGGTGCTGGTGGGCGGGACCGAATCCGTCCTGGGCGCCATCCTGGGGGCGAGCCTGCTCACCTTTCTGCCGGAGTGGCTGCGCGAGCTGAAGAAGATCTACCTGGTGATCTACGGCTGCGTCATCATCCTGGTGATCGTCTTCATGCCCGAGGGGCTGTGGGGCTACGTCAAGCTGCTGGGGCGCCGCTTCGCCCGGGTGGTCCCCTTGCCGGCGGCCCTGCGTCCGGTCCAGGTGGGCGGCCGCGGCGCGCCGGGCGAGGAGATCCTCCGGGTCGAGAAGCTGACCAAGCGCTTCGGCGGCCTGGTGGCGGTGGACGAGGTGGACCTAGTGGTCCGGCGGGGCGAGGCGCATGCGCTGATCGGACCCAACGGCTCCGGCAAGACGACGTGCATCAACCTCCTGTCCGGCCTGTACGTGCCGACCTCCGGGCGCATCCGCTTTCTGAACCAGGACATCGGGGGACAACGCCCCAGCCGGATCGCGGTGAGCGGGATGGCCCGCTCGTTCCAGAACCTGCGCCTCTTCCGCGAGCTTTCGGTGTGGGAGAACGTCCTGGTCGGGGCGCATCGGGGCGGGGGTCACGAGGCCGAGACCCGGACGCGCGCGCAAGGCCCATGAACTCTGCCGGAACCTGCCCTACGGCCATCAGAAGCTCGTCGAATTGGCTCGTGCCATTGCGGGAGAGCCGGAACTGTTACTCCTGGACGAGCCTGGGGCCGGCCTGAACCAGACAGAGAAGCAGGAGCTGGTGCGGCTGCTCAAGCGGTTGAACGAGATGGGACTCACAATCCTGATCGTGGAGCACGACATGTCCCTGGTCTCCAATGTCGCCTCCGTTGCCACCGTCCTCAACTTCGGCGAGAAGATCGCCGAAGGAACGGTGGACGAGGTGCTGCGGCACCCGGCGGTGGTGGAGGCGTATCTCGGCAACAGAGAGGTGGCCCTCGGTGTTTGAGGTGCGGGACGTCCATGTCGCCTATGGGGCGGTCACGGCTCTGCGTGGAATCTCCCTCGAGGTTCGGGAGAAAGAGATCGTCTGCCTGCTGGGAGCCAATGGCGCCGGAAAGTCCACGACCTTGCGCACCGTTTCCGGCCT
>JAPLLC010000145.1 GCA_026387775.1 Candidatus Methylomirabilota bacterium
GCATCGAGCTGCCGCCCGAGGAGCGCGCCCGGCTCCTCGATCCTACCGTTGGGAGCGAAGCGGTGCAGGCGGTCAAGGCGGCGGGGTACCAGTACGTCGTCCTGGACCTGGAAGGCTATCGCCCCGGCGGCCGACCCACACTCTGAGATGGTCGCGACGTTGCGGGCAGACGCCGACCGGTCCCGCGGCTTTCCGCTTCCCGCTATGCGGTGTTCTGACGGCCTTCGGCAGGCAGCGGCATGAAGGCGGGATACAGCTCGAGCTTGGTGTCGCGGGCTTGCGCGGTGTAGTCCGCAACGAGGGCTTCGGCCTGGCGCAGGTACTCCGGCCGCCACAGCTCCAGCCGAAAACCGATGTTGTCGGAGAACTCGCCGATTGTCTTCCACCAGAGCCGGATTCCGAACAATCGCTGCGGGGCGCCAAGGCGCCGGGGCAGGTCCGACGGGACGTAGCGGCCCTTCAGGACGCTCCAAGCCAGCTTCGAGGTAAACTCGGGTCCGAAATGCTTCTTCACGAGCGACTCGACCAAGGCAATATTCAATCCCGCGGCTTTCTGAGGTTCGGCCATCGTCATCCCCTTGTGCGGGTATGGATCCCGGCGGCACCACGGCCGACCACGGGACAACTGGTGTGTCGTTCCGACGGCTGATTCTTTTCTCCATATAGACTCGATCTGCAAGGAGATCGTGTGAGAGAGCGAAGCGGAGAGCCGAAAGGATGGGTCAGGAATGCCTGACATTGCGCCGCCTCCGGGTTGATTCTCCCCTCCGATTTCCCGTATACTCCCCGTGCACGCTTGCAGTGTCGCGGGGCGTCTGCTTAGGGGGACGCCGCTCTTCTTGTGCCCTGCTGTCCTAGCCTGGAGGTCGCCATCATGAAAGCACTGGTCCACACCGCCCCTCTCACGTTTGAGCTCCGAGACGTCCCGGTTCCGCAGCCTCAAGACAGCGAGGTCCTGATTCGCGTCCAGGCGGTCGGTATCTGCGGCTCCGACGTCCACGGGTACACCGGGAACACCTGGCGCCGCATCCCGCCCATCATCATGGGGCACGAAGCGTCCGGCGTGGTGGAACGCGTGGGGCGGTCCGTGACGAGCGTGGCCCCCGGCGAGCGCGTCACGTTCGACTCCACGGTCTACTGCAATGAGTGCCCCGCCTGCCGTCTGGGACATGTGAACCTGTGCCAGACCCGGAAGATCATCGGGGTCTCGACGCCGACGTCCCGCGCCGAGGGGGCCATGGCCGAGTACGTCGTCGTGCCCTCCTGGATCATCCACAAGCTGCCGGCGGCGGTGTCCTTCGAGGAGGCGGCGATGATCGAGCCGGCCGGCGTGGGGATGCACGCCGCGCGGATCACCCCGATCGACGTCCACGACGTGGTCATCGTCGTCGGCGCCGGCCAGATCGGCCTGCTGACGATGCAGGGGGCAAAGATCAAGGGGGCCGGCACGCTGGTGGTCATGGACGTCAAGGAGGACCGCCTGGCCTTCGCCAAGAAGATGGGCGCGGACGTGGTCATCAATTCCGCCGCGGGGGAGCCGGCGGAGGCGCTTCAGAAGGCGATCGGCCGGCCGGACGCCGACGTCGTCTTCGAGGCGGTCGGTCTCGAGGCCACGGTGGCCATGAGCATCCGGCTCACCAAGCTGGGGGGGAATCTCACCCTCATCGGGAACGTGACGCCGAAGATCCAAGTGAACCTGCAGGAGATCATCTCGCGCGAATTGACGATCCGGGGTTCGGCCGCCATCGCCGGCGAGTACCCGGCCTGCCTCAACCTCATCGCGCAGGGTCGGCTCCAGGTGAAGCCGCTCATCAGCCGGATCGTGCCCCTCACGGAAGGGCAGGCCTCCTTCGATGCCCTACACCACGGCGAGCCGGGTCTGATGAAGATCCTGCTGCGGCCATAACGAAAGACGACAGGGACAGAGGGTGAGATAGAGACAGGGAAGAGGCGGGGTGCTGGCAGCGAACCGGAAGACGAGGGTGTGCGCATGGTCAACAGCGATACGGTGAAGAGGCTCGATAGGATCGCCCTGCAGTTGCGCGCCGATGTGGTGCAGATGATCGGCGTCGGAAAGGCGGGACATCTGGGCGGCTCGATCTCGCTGGCCGAGATCGTGGCGGCGCTGTACTTCCACAAGATGCGGTTCGACCCCAAGAACCCGGCGGACCCGGCGCGGGACCGCTTCCTGCTCAGCAAGGGGCATGCGGTCCTGATCCAGTACGCCGCCCTCATCGAGCATGGCATCATCCCGCGCGCCGAGCTCAAGCAGGTCAAGACCCTGGCCGGCCTGCTGCAGGGGCACCCGGACATGGCCAGGACCCCGGGCATGGAGGCCGTCACCGGCTCTCTCGGTCAGGGGCTGTCCATCGGGGTAGGCATGGCGCTCGGTCTGAGGCTCGATGGCCGGTCGAGCCGCGTCTACGTGATCATGGGTGACGGCGAGCTCTCGGAGGGGCAGGTCTGGGAAGCCGCCATGGCGGCCTGTCGGTTCAAGGTGGATCAGCTTACCGGCATCGTGGACCGGAACAGGATTCAGGCGACCGGTCCCACCAAGGAGATCTTTGACATTCCGGACATCGAGCGGAAGTGGGAGTCCTTCGGCTGGCACGTGATCACGGTGAACGGCCACGACGTGGCGCACATCCTCGAGGCGCTGGACGCCGCGGAGCAGGTGAAGGGGCGACCCACGGTCATCGTGGCGGACACGGTCAAGGGCAAAGGCATCTCGTTCGCCGAACACAGCGCCGCGTTTCACAACGGGATCTTCACCGAAGAGCAGTACCGGCAGGCCATGGCCGAGATCGAGACCCGGCGGGCCGAGCTTGAGAAAGACTAGGAGGAGACGAACATGGCACCGGTCAAGAACCTTCGTGAAGCGTACGGACAGGCCCTCGTCGCCCTGGGCCGGCGGGACCGCAGCGTGGTGGCGCTCGAGGCCGATCTCGGCAAGTCCACGCGCTCGATCCTGTTCCAGGCGGAATTCCCGGATCGCTACTTCGAAATGGGGATCGCCGAGCAGAACATGGCCTCCACCGCTGCGGGGCTGGCCTTGGCGGGGAAGATCCCCTTCATGCACTCCTTCGCCGTGTTCGCCTCGGGGCGCGCCTTCGATCAGTTGCGGAACGCCGTCTGCATCCCGAAGCTGAACGTACGGATCTGCGGCTCCAGTTGCGGGCTGTCGGATTTTGGCGACGGCAAGACCCACCAAGCCCTGGAGGACGTGGCGATCATGCGGGCCCTCCCCGGGATGACGGTCCTCAGCCCCGCGGACGCCGTCGAGGTGGGCAAGATGGTGGAGTGCCTGCTCGACTGGAAGGGGCCCGTGTACATCCGCATCAACCGGAACGATCTGCCGTTCGTGTGCCCCGAGGCGGAGCCCTACCGGATCGGCAAGGTCTGGAAGCTGCGCGACGGCACCGACGCCGCCGTGTTCGCGAGCGGCGTGATGGTGTCCAAGGCGTTGGAAGCGGCGGAGGCGCTCGCCAAGGAGGGGGTGTCGGTCCGGGTGCTCAATGTCAGCACGCTCAAGCCGCTGGACCGCGAGGCCATCGTCACCCACGCCGCCGGGGTACGGGCCATCGTCACCGCGGAGGAGGCGAACATCAGCGGAGGGCTGGGCTCGGCGGTGGTCGAGGCGCTGCGAGGCGTGCGGCACGCCCCGGTCGAGTTCATCGGCGTGGAGGACAGCTTCGGGCTTTCGGCGGAGAATTACGAGATCTTGCTGGAGCGTTTCGGCCTCACCGCGGCCGCGGTTGCGGATGCCGTGAAGGGGCTGCTGAGAATGGGGTAGGCGAGGAGATCGCATGAAGAAACGCGATGCGGTGTTGAGCCTGTTGGAGCCCGGACGCAGGCCCGACTATACCCCGGCCGCCTTCTTCCTGCACTTCGACCCGGCTTACCACCGCGGGCAGGCAGCCGTCGACAAACATCTGGAATTTTTCCGGTACACGGGGATGGATCTGCTCAAGATCCAATACGAGCACAAGTTCCCGCCCCTGCCGGAAATCCGGCGGCCCGAGGATTGGGGAAAGATTCCCTGCTACGGGCTGGAGTTCTACCGGGAGCCACTACAGATCGTGAAGGGGCTGGTCCAGGCGGCCAAGCGTGAGGCGCTGGTGATCCAGACCCTCTACTCCCCGTTCATGTGCGCCGGGCACACCGTCGGCCCCCAGGTGCTTCTCGACCACATCCGGCAGGCGCCGGACCAGGTGAAGCGCGGCATGCAGGTGATCACGGACAGCCTGATGCTGTTCGTCAAGGAGTGTGTCCGTCTGGGAGTGGATGGGTTCTACGCCTCGACGCAGGGCGGAGAGAGCGGGCGTTTTGGTGACCCGGCGCTCTTCGATGCGTGCATCAGGCCATATGACCTGGCGCTGATGGAAGAGATCAACCGCGCCTGCATCTTCAACATCCTGCACGTGTGCGATTATCACCTTCCATACGGCGACCTGACTCCCTTTGTCGATTACCCCGGGCACGCGGTAAATGTCAGCCTGGAATTGACCGGCGGGAAGATCAGCGCCCAGGAAGTGGCATCCAGGTTTGGGCGACCCTACATGGGTGGATTGGAGCGCAAGGGCGTGATCGCGGCCGGCAGCACACGAGAGGTTCAGGAGGCGGTGGAAGACGTCCTTCGCACTGCGCCGGAGCGTTTCATCCTGGGAGCGGACTGCACGGTTCCGGACGAAACCAGCTGGGACAATCTGAAGATCGCCATCGAGACCGCACACGCCTTCCGACACTGAGCGGCGTGTGGCGGGATTGACGCGCGACTCTTGGCGCACCATACTACCGCTTCTGCGGCAGCAACCGATATCCGGAGGGATGCCATGCAATACCGCACGCTGGGACGGACGGGTCTGAGGGTTTCCGAGGTGGGATTCGGCGCGTGGGCGATCGGCGGCCCCGCCAAGCTGGGAGACGTCGAGATCGGGTGGGGAGAGGTGGACGAGGCCGTCGCGCTGCGGGGCATCGACGCCGCCTACGACGCCGGGGTCACCTTCTTCGACACGTCGGATGCTTACGGGGCGGGCCGGAGCGAGCAGTTGATCGGCAAGGCACTGAAGTCGAAGCGGGCCCAGGTAGTCGTGGCGACGAAGGTCGGCAACCGCACGATCGAGGGGAAATGGATCAAAGATTTTTCCCGCGCCTGGATCCTGCAGGCGGCCGAGGCGAGCCTCGTGCGGCTGGGGACGGACTACATCGATCTGTACCAGCTCCATTCGCCGACGGATACCGCGGCCTATCTCCCGGAGGCCTTCGAGGCGCTTTCGGCACTCAAGCGACAGGGAAAGATCCGGTACGGCGGCGTGTCGGTGGGGCCCGCCGCGCACGGGCCGTGGGTGATCCAGAACACGCCCGCCGATACCATCCAGGTCGTCTACAACATGCTCGACCGGGAGCCCGAGCAGACGCTGCTGCCGATGGCGCTCAAGCACAACATCGGCATCATCGCGCGCGTGCCGCTGGCGTCCGGGTTCCTGAGCGGCAAGTTCGGCCCCGACACCACCTTCGCGCCCAACGACCACCGGGCGAAGACCTATTCGCCCGAGAAGGTCCGGCAGATGGTGGCCCAGGTCCAGCGGCTGCGGGCCAACGCGGCGGCCAGCGACGGCGTCCTGCTCACGGCCGACGAGGTGACCAAGGCCCGCGCCGAGCTGGCCTAGCGCGCCATCGGTTCGCATTTCACGCATGGAGCGGGCCGGTCGGAAAGGTTCCGGGCGGGCCGTCCGTTTTGATGTGTGGGATCGTGCCTCAGCCCTCGGCTCGCGCCGGGGTGTGCCGGTGATTTCCAATGGTCCCATCAATAGCTCCTCCGTCCGTAGAGCAGCAGGGCCAGGGCGATCCCGCCGCCGAAGAATCCCAGTGTGGCCACCCAGCCGCTCAGGGCGAGCTGCGCCGCGCCGCTGATGGTATGGCCGCTGGTGCACCCGTCCGCCAGGCGTGCGCCGAAGCCCAGCAGAACGCCACCGAGCATTCCAATCCCCCAGCGGCGCGCGGCGCCCGGGCCGAAGCGCGCGGCAAAGAGGTCCGGCACCAGGCTCACCCGGAACGACCCGGAGAGCCTGGAGGCGAAAAAGGCGCCGATGAAGAGCCCGATCACCAGCATGAACTGCCAGTCCACGCCTGCCACCAGGGCCAATCCCTTTGCCGCAGCCACCTAACCATTCCCGTTCCCGGTTTCCCAATGGGTTCTCCGGAGGTTCTCCTTGACACCTGCGGTACGGCTGCGGCATGCTCCGGCCGTCGCGAGTCGAGGTCCGCTGCGGTCATGCGTCGGATGGCGAGGAGGCTTCTGCAATGGCGCAGATCATGATTGCCCCAGGCAAGTACGTGCAGGGTCCGGGCGCCCTCAAGGAGATTGGCCCTCATGTGGCCAAGTTGGGCAATCAGGCGTTGATTCTGGGCAGCAGGACAGGCCTGGAGGATTGCCGGCCCGATCTGGACACAGTCCTACCGGCGGCCGGGGTTGCGGTTCACTGCGAAGTATTTCGGGGGGAGTGCACGCGCGCCGAAATCGCGCGCGTCGGCACGCTGGCGCAGGATGTCGGCGCGAACGTGCTGGTGACGGTGGGCGGTGGCAAGTGCATCGACACCGGCAAGGCGGTCGCGCATGAGCGGAAGATCCCGTGCGTGGTCGTCCCGACGATCGCGTCCACCGATGCGCCCTGCAGCGCGCTCGCGGTGGTGTACACCGAGGGCCACGCCTTCGAGGCATATTATCTCTTTCCGCGCAACCCGGACATGGTCGTCGTGGACACCCAGGTGATTGCCCGCTCGCCCGCGCGCTTCCTGGTCTCCGGCATGGGCGACGCCCTGGCCACCTGGTTCGAGGCCGATGCCTGTCGCAAGGCGCACGCGAAGAATATGGCCGGGGGCGATTCCACCGAGGCCGCCCTGGCGCTGGCCCGCCTGTGCTTCGAGCTGCTGCTCCGCTACGGCCGCGAGGCGAAGCTCGCCGCCGAGACACACGCGCCCACGGTCGCTCTGGAGAAGATCGTGGAGGCCAACATCCTGCTGAGCGGCCTGGGGTTTGAAAGCTCGGGCCTGGCCGCAGCGCACGCCATCCACGATGGTCTCACGGCGCTGCACGAATGCCATCACCTCTATCATGGCGAGAAGGTCGCCTTCGGCACCCTCACCCAGCTCGTGTTGGAAAAGCGTGAGCGGGGGGAGATCGACGAGGTCATCGAGTTCTGTACCGATGTCGGCCTGCCGATCACCTTGGGCGAGTTGGGCGTGCGCCAGACCGGCGCCGAACTGGACGGGCGCCTGACGCTCGCAGCGACGTCGGTCAGTGGCATCATTAACAATGAGCCGTTCCCGGTCACCGCCCAGGCGATCGTCGCCGCCATGAAGGGCGCTGACGCACTGGGTCGCACTTACTACGCGCGCACCGGCAAGACACCGGCCGAGTATCCGCGCTGATCGTTTTCATCTACGGCCATGTCAGAGACAAGGAGAAGACCATGCGACGCAATCTCGCCAAGGAGAAATTGGCGGCAGGAAAGCCGATCAACGTGGTGGCGCCAGGGTACAGTTCGGCCGGGCTGGTCGAAATGCTGGGCCGCATGGGTTTCGACGCGGTGTTCATCGACTGCGAACACGGCCCGGTCGGTTGGGAAGACGTCGAGCACATGGTCCGCGCAGCCGAGCTTGTCGATGTCACGCCGATCGTCCGCGTCCAGTCGAACGACCCGTCGACCATCACGCGGGCGCTCGACCGCGGCGCCGGCGGGGTGCAGGTCCCGCACATCAACACACGTGCCCAGGCCGAAGCGGCAGTGCGGGCGGCCAAATTCGCTCCCATCGGCCACCGGGGCTACGCCGGGGGTCGAGCTTCCTTGGGCGTAAAGGGGAATTTCACCGTGCACGCCAATGCGGAGACGATGGTCATTGCCATGCTGGAAGAAGTCGAAGCGCTCAAGAATCTGGACGAGATCCTGCAGGTCGAGCACATCGACGCCTTCTTCATCGCGCCGGGCGATTTGGCTCAGTCCATGGGATACCCCGGGCAGATGGACCACCCGGACGTCCAGGCGGCCGTGCAGGATGCAGTCCGCCGCGTGCGAGCGGCCGGCCGAGCGCCCGGCGTGCTCACCAGCAACGCCGCGAGCGCCCGCCGCTACCTCGACCTGGGGGCGCTCTTCATCTATGTCGCGCTGGCGAGCCTGCTGCAGCCAGGCGCGCGCGATTTCTTGTCGGAATTCAAATGAACATGAAGCCGGGAACCTGGCTCTTGGGATTGATCATCGGTGCGGTCTTCGGATACGTCTCGGAGCGCGGCCGATTCTGAATGCTGTCGGCCTTCTACGAGGCCGTCACCGGCCGTGCGCCGGATATGTTGCGAAGCTATCTTCTGGCGGTGTTGGTGCAGATGGTGGCCGTAAACGCCCTGGCGGAGTACGGTCATCTCCAGGTCACGATTCCGCCTTTCTTTGGCTTTGCCACTGTCCTGGGCGGCTTTGTCTTTGGTCTGGGCATGACCCTGGCCGTGGGCTGCGCCGGGGCCGTCCTTTTCCGCGCAGGTGAAGGGAAGCTCGACTACGGTCTTGCCGTCGCCGGCTACGCCGTGGGAGTCTGGGTCAGCAACGACTGGCTGGCGCAGCCCCTGCAACGCATTATGGGAGGCAATGGCGCGGCCCTGACGCTGCACAGGACGCTGGCCGTCGACCGTCGGCTGGTGGTGGTGATCCTTGCGTTGGCGACCCTTCTCTGGGTGATCCGGGGGAAGCACCATCCCTATCAGGGCGGCTGGGATTGGGGACGCACCGGCTTGGCGGTGGGTGTGGTGGGTGTGGCGGCCTGGGCCACCTCGGCCATGACGGGGCATCCGACCGGCCTGGGGACGGTACAGGGCAGCGATCGTCTGGCGACGTTCATTCTGGAGCGAGATGTGTCCGCCCTCGACTGGAGCCTCTTCCTGGTGGTGGGGATCCCTCTGGGTTCGTACATTGCGTCCCGATTTCACGGCGCATCGCTGGGAAGAGCCATCCCGCCGAAGCGTCTCCCCCAGGCCGCGATCGGTGGGCTGCTGATGGGTCTGGGAGCCTCCGTGGCGGCGGGCGATAACGTCGCCCACGGACTCGGCGGTGTCCCGCTCCTGGCCGTCGGCAGCCTCACCTTCATGGTGTGCATGTTCCTGGGAGTGTGGGCGGGGGTGCGTCTCCGCTGGCTCTGATGACGAGAGGCTCCGACCCTGCGCGGCTTGCCTTGCCTCGCCACCTTAGCCCGAAGTATTTGCGAACAACGGCGCGAGCTCTCACAATCCAATGGCCAATGACCAATATCGAATGACCAATGGTGGTACGCGCGCCCGGCGCGCTGTCAAGACCGGGGATTGATCACGTGTTCGCTCTTGGTCATTGCCCAATTGGACATTGGTCATTCCCCGGATCATTCGCGAAGGCGTTCGCGAATGATCCGGGTTAGTGCGGAGGGCACAGCATGGGATTCACGCCCGAGATGGTCCGAAAGATCGACGAAATCCTCAGCTATCAGCTTCCCGACCCACCCGCGCGGCGGGATGCCATCTCGACGTAGGCTTGAATCTCAAGATCGTTGCGAAGGATTTCCTTTGGAAGCCGCTGGCGCAGGTTCAAGATGGCCTCCAGGTCGCCTTTCCGCCAGGCCTCGCGAAATCCCGTCCGCACTACCTGGCGACTTGCGTCGTCTAGCGAACAGTCAGGATGCTGGTACTTTGAGAACTCGGCGAGTTCCGCCCTTTCCCGCGGTGTCGGCAGATGTGGCAATTGCAAGAAGAGGTCCCGCAACTGAGAGACCATCAAGAGGGCAGCAGTTATCTCGGAGGCATTCTGCAGGTCGGGCCTCGATCTAGACATTCTCGGGCTCCTGCCCATCCTCCGGACCCAGCGCGTCCAGATCGGCCAAGTCTTGAGGTGACCCCCGCAGGCGTTTCAGCGCGCGCAGCCCACGAAGGCCGATCACCCACAGATCTGTCCCGGCCGTTGAGGTGCGCACACGATTGTCCAAGAGCCACAGGAGATCCGGGCATTGCGGAACCAGGAAGTCCACCGACAGGAGCGCTGGGCCTTCCAGCCTGGTGGCCCGATGGATCCGAATGCGGCCCGCGGCGACCGTCATGGGGAAAGCGAGCACCGTATAGCCAAGACCAGCCATGATCGGCCGGATGTCTTCCCAAGCGGTCTCGGGTATGAGGAGATCAATGTCCTGCGTGGCCCTGGGGCGCGTGTAGAGTGACACCGCCAAGCCGCCAACCAAGGCGTATGGGACCGTAGCTTCGTTTAGGGCTTGGATGATGCGCCGCAACTCTCCATAAAGATCCAGCGCCATGATGCCTCACTCCGGCAAGCTTTCCATGATAGGCGGTCTCACGCACAATCCTAAGAGCAGCCTACCCCAACGTTATGGGCTTGGCAAGTCCTCGCCTGGGATTCTCCTTGACACCTCCCATGCCGTTGCGACAACCTCCAATACGTCTGTGACTCTGTGGCGGCTGTGCACCGGCGAGTGCCGGAAGCGTCACATTCGCCCATTTTTTGAGTCCTCGTGCGCGCGGCTCTGCGTCACCGAGCAGGCGAGTGGGGTGAAGATGCGCACTCGTGAGGTCTGGCGGATCGAGCGAGCGGGATCGCTGCATCGCCTCGCGCGACAGGCCGAGAGCCTGCCGAAACCCGGCCCTGGCGAAGCCCGGATCGCGGTGAAGGCCGTCGGCCTGAACTTCGCCGACCTCTTTGCCTGCCTGGGGCTCTATTCCGCGACGCCCGCGGGGCCGTTCGTTCCGGGGCTGGAGTTCGCGGGGGTGGTGGAGGCGCTCGGCCCCCCGGCGGCGGGCGGCATGGCGCATTGCGGCCCGCGACCCGGCGACCGGGTGATCGGGCTCACGCGCTTTGGCGCCTATGCGACGGCGCTGAATCTCGACCTGCGTTATCTGACACCGATCCCGCCGGCGTGGAGCTTTGCGGAGGCCGCGGCGTTTCCGGTCCAGGCCCTCACGGCCTGGTACGCGCTGGTCGAGCTGGGGGCGCTCGCGCCCGGCGACGGCGTGCTCGTCCACTCGGCGGCGGGCGGAGTGGGCCTCAACGCGCTGGCGATCCGGGCGGCGGGGGGCGCGCGGGTGGTCGCGACGGTCGGCCGGCCGGCCAAGCTCGACTTTCTCGTGGAGCGCTGCGGGCTCGCGCCAGGCCAGGTGATCGTGCGCGATCGCCGCGTTTTCGGGAGACAGCTCGACCGCGCCCTCGCGGCCTTGGATCTCGACGGGTTCGACTTGGTGCTCGACGCGGTTGCAGGTCCCTTCTTTCGGCC
>JAPLLC010000007.1 GCA_026387775.1 Candidatus Methylomirabilota bacterium
GATTCTCGCGGCGATGTACTCCTCTCCAGGAATGTTCGTCGTCCGCGCCGATTCGCCCTATCGGAGCATCGAAGCGCTGAAGGGCAAGCCGGTGGTCTTCGGGGCGGCCGGCTCCGGCCTGGGAATCCTCGCTCGCTACGTGCTCGACGGCCTCGGCCTGGACCGGGATCGGGATTTTGAGGCGATCTTCTTCGATCACGCGGGGGACGGTCCGCCGCTGGTGCTGGACGGACGGGCCGCGGCGCTGTGGGGGGGCAGTATCGGGTGGCCGCCGTTTCTCGCCGTGGTCCAGGGGCCGGCCGGCGGGCGGTTCATCGTGCCGGACGCCGCGGGCGTCCAGCGCATCCTGGCGAAGCATGCCTTCCTCAAGACCGTCACGGTTCCGGCAGGGTCATTCCGGGGGCAGGATGTTCCCCTCGCCACCGTGGGCTCCTGGAGCTTCGTGATGACGCGGCTCACGCTCCCCGACGACACTGCATATCGGTTGGCGAAGGCCCTCCACCGGGGCGAGTCGGCTCTGGGCCGGCGCCTGCCCCAGGGGCGAGAAAGCACGGCCGCCAACACGGCGGCCGCCGCGCCCAACCTCGACCTGATCCATCCGGGCGTCCGGCGCTACCTCCGCGAAATCGGCGCGCTGCGCTGATCGACACCAGTTCGATTGCGCAGTCGCGTCCTTGACAACGATATGGGGGGCGGGCTAGGGTAGGGGAGGATCGGCGAACAGGCGGCCCGTTGCGGCCGCGCGGCGGCCTCGCCGATCTGGGACCGGACGGCCCTCTTCCGAGGAGGCTGGCACATGGTCCTGGATCTCACCTCGAGAACCGAGAAGCTCCTGACCCGGCTCGGCATGTGGGGGGCCGTGCAGGGGTCTTCCTCGCTCGTGGTCGCCCTCATCCTCTCCGTTGCGCTCCTCGAATCCCTCGCCCCTTCCGTCGTTCGGCTCCTCTCCTCGGGGCCCGCGAACTCCGTCCACGTCTTTGCGGTCGGGATCGGCCTGCTTGTGGGCATGATCGGATACTTCGCCGGGGATGTCTGGGACCGCGTCGTCTTCGAGGCGTGGTACGGGCCGCAGGGGAAGTGGCTCGACGCGGCCCGCAGGCCGTTCCTCGTGTTCCCGGCCGGATCGGCGCTCAAGCGGGCTCGAGCCCAGGCCGCCCAGGCGCTCCCGCGGAAGCCGGACACGCCGGACACGGAGAAGGGGGTCTACCGGGAGGCGGTCAAGGTCGCGAGGCGGCAGGTGGAGCGGTGGGAGCGGATCGAGCATCCGCTGATCCTCTCCCGGTTCCTGCGGGGACTGCTGTGGCCCTGCCTCTCCGTGGCTTGCCTGGTCTTCTGCTCCGCCGCGATCCTTCCGGGCGTCGGCGCCGCGACGAAGGCCCCGCCGTTCCTCCTGGTGGGCGGGGGCTGCCTCGCGCTGACGTTCTTGTGTCTGGTCCCTTACAGCCATCTCCGCGTGGTACACATGCTCCGGCTCTATCAGGATGTGGCGGCGCATCACACCAAGAAGAAGTCGGAACGCCGGTGAGACGGGTGCTGTCACCGTGACGGGCGTCCTGACGGTTCTCTCGTACGCGTCCACGGCCCTCGCCGTCGTGGCGGGCCTGCTCCTCCTTTCAAGCTGGCTCCGCGTGTTCCGGGTGCGCGTCCCGGCGGTCACCCGTCTGGACGGGAGGCGCCTCTTTCTGATGCTTGCGACGATCCTGGCCGGGATCGTCGGCGTCGGCGCGATGACCTGGAAGAGCCATGAGGAAGTCCGGGGCTCGCTGACGTGGAGTCAGGCACCGGGAGGGGAGCTGGCGCAGAGAGCCACTCTGCTCGGGCTGCGCCGAGAGCTGCGGCGGGGCGCCGAGTCTGGCGGGCAGGCGCGTGAGGCGTTCGAGCGCGGCGAAGCGGCGCTTTCCGCGAGCCAGTTTGGCGAGGCGGCGGAGCAGTACGGACGATCCATCCGGGCGGCGCCGACCGTGGCGGGATACCTGAACCTCGGCATGACTCTCCTCTTCCTCGAGGAGTTTCGCCGAGCCGAGGAGGCGCTCCGGGCGGGACTCCGGATCGCGCAAGACGAGGAGAATACTCGGGCCGAGGGGGCCTGTCTCGATGGCATCGGGCGGGCCGCCAAGGGAAACGGGCGGATCGAGGCCGCGCTCGGATTCTACCGGGCGGCGCTCGATATCCACACCCGGGTCGGCGATCCGCTCGGTCGAGCCATCGTTCACACCAATGTGGGGGATATCTATCTCCTGCAGGGGGAATTAGGGAGAGCGCTGCGGGCCCACCAACAGGCGTTTGCCCTCTACACGCGGATGGAGCTGATTCCGGGGCGGGCCAGCGCATTAAATCGTCTGGGGGAGGTCTACATCCGTCTGGGGCGGGATGACGAAGCGTTGCGGGCTTTCCGGGAGGCCCTCGCGCTCGACACAGAGATCGGCAACCCGCTGGGTCGAGCCAACGACCTGCGGGGGATCGCCAGCGTCCTGGGGGGCGCGGGGAGAGGGCCGGGAGGCGGCGTCGAATCGGGTCGGGAAGAAGCCGGAGCGCCGCTAGCGTCAGAGGCCGGCAGCGTGCGGCACGGCCCATCACGGAGTGCGGCCCTGCGCAAGGGGTGACGGAGGGCCGCCGCCGCGCGCGGTAGGTGTGTGTGGATCACCCCAGGGGGAGTCCGGCCATGTTGCGTCAGCCTCCCGTCATCAAGCTGGATGAGATCCCGGACGTCATCGCCAGGGAGTTCCCCGACCGAGACACGATCACAATGTATGTCGGCTCGAACGCCGCGACGCCCACCGCCTCAGCCCAGGCTGCCGTATCTCCGCACGGTCCACCTTCTCCTCCAGGGGCCCGTCTCCTTCGTGGAGCAGGGCCTCCAGGACCGGATCATGGCCTATTCGATCTTTTCCGGGGGGGACATGCGCAGGGCGGCCAACGAGGGTCGCGCCTTCTATCTCCCCTGCACGCTGGCCAACCTGGACAGCCTGATCGGGAAAGACCGGCCCTACATGCCCGACGTGGCCATCTTCAAGGTCCGCCCGCACGAGTTGACCGGCGAGTACAGCCTGGGGCTGTCGGTCGAGGCGCTGCACACCGCCATCGACCACGCCACCTGCGTCATCGCCGAGCTGGACCGCGGCATGCCTTTCACACTGGGTCAGAGCGTCGTCGACGCCTCGTCCCTGGATTATCTCGTCGACGATCATGTGAAGCCGGTCTATGAGTCCCCCGCCCCCGACTTCGACAACCTGCCGCCGGCGGAGCGGCGGATCGGCGAGCTGGTCGCCACGCATTTCATCCGGGACGGGGTGACGCTCCAGGTGGGCATCGGGCAGATCCCCGACGCGGTGATCGGGACCATCAAGGAGGCGGAGTTCCGGGATCTGGGCGTCCAGACCGAGCTCTATGGCGACGGCCTGATGATGCTCCAGAAACAGGGCATCGTCACGAACCTGAAGAAGCGGCAGCACATGGGCTACAGCACGGCGTCGCTGGTGATGGGTTCCAAGGCGCTGTACGAGTTCGTCCACATGCGGGCGGGGATCCAGATGCGCCCCTGCGCCGTCACCAACGCCACCGACGTCATCCGCAAGAACAGCCCGTTCATCTCGATCAACACGGCCATGGGGGTCGACCTCTTCGGCAACGTCTGGGCCGACTACGTGGATGTGCGCCACTACTACAGCGGCGTCGGCGGCCAGCCCGATTTCGTCCGGGCCCTGAACGATCGCGCGTACGGCGTCCCCATCATCACCATCAAGAGCATCACCGGCAAGGGCGAGTCCAAGATCGCCAAGGTCCATCCGCCGGGCGTGAGCCTGACCGCCTCGGCCTACGACGGGGTGGTCATCGTCGACGAATACGGGATCGCCGACCTCCGGGGACTCACGGCGGGCGAGAAGGCGCTGGCCGTCGCCAGCATCGCCCACCCGCGCTTCCGCGACGAGTACCTCAAGTCCTTCTATGACGATTCCCTGTTCACCAAGGCAAAGGGCTGCTGCCCGGGAAAGCCGCCGCGCGGCGTGACGATGTACCAGGGCTCGATCCGGCTCGAAGAGGAGTAGCGCCCGGACCCGCATCCTTCACGGTTGTACAGGACGGGAAAGTGGTGAGATCTCCACACGTTAGGCAAGTCGGTCGCGCCCTGGGCGTGTGTCTTATACAGACCAGCCCCTTCTGGGGTTGCCGGATTATGCAGACTGTCCATTTATAGTTGGACCAGGAGAAAACATGAAAGACACTGACCGGGCAGAGAAGACCGCGCAGGAACCCGTGAGGCCGGAGAAGAAGTTGCGTACGCCGAAGAAGAAATCGAACAAGGGCGCCCTCGTTAAAGGGATGTCTAAACGTTTGCCGGTTGAACTCTTGGATGAGCCTTCCTTCAAAGACGGTCTCCAGCAAATCATGAGGGACTACGCGGGAGTCTATGCCCTTTACAAGAAAAACAAACTCTACTACGTCGGCCTTGCAACCAACTTGTACTGGCGACTCAGGGGACACACCAAGAACAGAAACAGGGGAAAATGGGATAGCTTTGCGATTTTTCGGGTGGACCGAGTGCGATACCTGAAAGACATTGAGACTCTCCTGTTGTGCGTTGCCGCGCCCCCAGGAAACAAGGTGAGTGGTCGTCTTCACCGCGACGCAGATTTGACCAGAGTACTTCAGAGAATCCAAAGCGAGCAACTACGAAGACTCAAACGAATCAAGATGGCAATGCGATGAAACTCGGGTCCAACAAAGTGCCGGAGGATACGGCTCGCAAGCTCGCCGATCCTCAGCACTGACGTTAGGGCCAGAATTGGCACGCGGGGACTCCACGAAGTGGTCGCAGAATGCGACCACCCGGAGATGGGGTTCCAGGAACGCGGGAGGCGCATGAGCCAGAGTTCGGACGTCATCCAAGTCGGCACCATCTCGGGCCGGATCCTGCTCATCCGGGGCGAGAGGGTCATCGTCGACGCCGACCTAGCCGAGTTCTACGGCGTCAGCACGAAACGCCTCAACGAGCAGGTGAAGCGCAATCGGGATCGCTTCCCGGACGACTTCATGTTTCAGCTGACCCCGCCGGAGCGGTCGGAGCTGGTCGCAAAATGCGACCACCTCGCACGGCTCAAGTTCGCCAAGGCGCTGCCGTACGCTTTCACCGAGCACGGTGCCATCATGGCGGCAAGCGTGCTCAATTCTCGGCGGGCGGTCGAAGTCGCCGTCTTCGTCGTCCGTGCGTTTGTGAAGATTCGCCGGGTTCTCTCCGAGCAGCGTCAGTTGGCCCAGCGCCTCGCGCAACTGGAACGCCACCTCTCGGCGCACGACGAGCAAATCCTCGGGATCGTCCGGGCGATCCGGACGCTCCTCGGGAACGAGCCGGTGCCGAGTCGCCGCCGAATCGGGTTCCAGACCTCCGACGAGCCCTAACCCGCGACTCCACCCGTCGGCGGCCACGGGGCACGAAAGGCAAGAGCGGGCAATCCGTGGCGGGCCACCGCGGGTGAGCCACTGACGTTGGGCCAGAGAGACGAGGATGGGAACACACCAGAAGGAACCAGGACTCGGCGCCATAGCACTACTCAAGACATTGGGCCAGGTACTTGGGTACTACCCGACCACCGAGGAACCCATGTTTCCAGGTGATCCGAACTCGCCGGATCTGGACGTGACATGGCGACGTACAGAGCACGCAAGGTTCCCGTTGTTCATCTTCGAGGTCGAGTCTCTTTCCGCAAAAGCGTCGTCGGATAACGCGGTCAAAGTATTTGCGCGCAGGACACCCGCATTCGAGAAACCGCTCTTCTTCTTCCACATATTCCTCGACGACAGCATCGGACCCGGTCGAGTCGATTACCTGAGTGAGCACTTCGATAAACTCAACTACGCAACATACCGACTCAACACGTCGACCGATGGATTGCGCCTAATCAGGGACATCTTGGAGCAGCACGTCCGCTTGACCCCCTGTTTTGACCTGTATTCTGTTATTGACGTCCTGGAGCTTCAGAGCGCTGTAAAGGTCTCCGTTGTCGAGGTCCTCAACCTGTTGTTGGAAGGCGGCTATGATCGGACACCAGGGACGGACTTCCTGATGACGCTCGAGTTGCTCATTGCCAACCGTCATCCTGCTCCCGTCAGAGACTACTACCTGAACTACTTGAATCGGTATCTTAGTGATGACTCGCGGTCATCCCAGAACTACTCCTACGCCGTTTCGCGGAGCTATTCTCGCGTGATTCACTACGCAGTGGCCTTGCTGCTCGGATCTGGGCTGACGCAGGAGGATGCGTTTCAGCAGTTGCGCGCCATAGAGGAGGGCTTCCAGCCGTGGAAGCTGTGGGAACCCTACTTTGGACTATCGCGGGACCACGACCTTGTTCTCCTTTCAGAATTCCCTCTCGTTCTGACGCTCCTTTGCGCGGCGTTCTCGCCGTCAACGCTGGCAACCTATTTCTCGCAGAAGCTTGCGGGCATCATGCGGGAAATACGGAACTTCACGCACTTCAATATACATGGACTGGTCTGGCTACTGATAGCCTCGCGCATTGCAGGCGATCATGAGTCTTACGAGTCAGCGCGTTCGATTATCAACGCGAATGGCGGCGTACCTTCTGGCATCCTCGTTGTCCCATCTGTGTTTGTGGCGGACGAACCGGATGCGCGATTAACGAATCCAACAGACATCGTCCAGATCGTTGGCTTCAATGAGTGGGGGCACTGGTTGAAGTCGCATCGGACTGGCTGCTGGGAAGGCGATCTATTGATCAGTGTTCTTGACGGGTTCCTCATCATGAACGACCCCGAAGAGAGCAGGAACGCTTTTGCATCCTACTGTTTGGATAGATCGACTCCCCAGGTCTAAAGACACTATTCGTGGTGGCAAATGGGACTGGCCGGCCCAACAACCGCGTGGAACACTACGGCGCGTGGCCGCGCCGAGGTTCACGCGGGACGCTGAAGCAAATGATGGGGGACATACTTGTCGTCACAGGAACCTGCGGGGTCGGCAAGTCGGCCGTCTGCTGGGAATGGGCTGGGCGCCGCCACGGCGCCGCCATCCATTGCGATATGTTTCGGACGTGGATTCGCAATCACTCCCTGCGACAGGCGGATGGCTACCAGGAACGATTGCTGGCGAAGCACGCCGCCGCACTCGCCGAAGATTACCTGAGTATGGGGCTCGACGTGGCCATCGACAACGTCTGGACTCCCAAGGGGTTGGCACGGCTTCGCGAGCGGCTCAACAACAGAGGGCGGATCTGTGTCGTCTGGCTCAACTGTTCCTCCAAGGAGAATCATCGGAGAGACAAGCAGCGGTCGCCCTCCGACGTGATGGGAGGCCGAGTGGACGAACTCCAGCAGGAACTCGAGGCGATGGATTGGCCCGACTACGTCACGAGACTCGACACGTCAGGGCAGTCGCTAGACCAGACACTGGATAGCATAGAAAAGAGCTTCCAACAACCGGACCAAACGCGACACCGATAAGGATGCGCAGAAGAGGCCTTATCGGCGCGGTTCAACCGTGCCGTCGGCGCTGGTCCGGTCGTGAGCAGCTGCAGCCGCAGGCTACTTATCGAGGATGAACTTCTTGACGTGCTCTCCTGCCTCGATGTAGGACGCGGCCCAGGCTTTCGTGAACTCCTCGGTGCCCATGTACATGATGGGCATGTCGAACTTGGCCATGGCCGAGACGAAGCGCGGGTCCTCCTGTGCGCTGTGAAACGCATCGTGCAGGATCTTCACCACCAAAGGATCCATCCCCTTGGGGCCAAAGATGCCCATCGGGGTGCTGTGGACGACGCCATACCCCAGCTCCTTGACGGTGGGCACGCTCGGGAACTTCGTCGAGCGCTTCTCCCCGAACGTCGCCAACAGCCTGAGTTGTCCTGCCTCGACCGTGGGAATCCACCCGGCGGTGGTGGCAATCATGTCCACATGCCCGCCGAGCAGGGCAGCGGTGGATTCCGGGTCGCCCTTCGAGGGGATGTGCTGCAGCTTGATCCCCCCGACATTGTAGGCCATCTCCTCCCACGCGATGTGCCCGCCCGTGCCGATCCCGGACGCCATGTAGGTCAGCTTTCCAGGGTTCGCCTTGGCGTACGCGATGAGCTCCGGCAGGGTCTTGAAGGGAGAGTCGGGCTTGACCAGGATGCCGTACAGGTGCCCCCCGACCATGATGATCGGCGTCAGGTCCTTGACTGTGTCGAAGGGGAGCTTGTTGATGAAGGAATTCCGATGAAGACTGTTGACCGCCTCGGCGAGGGTATAGCCGTCCGGCTTCTTGCCCACGATGCTTCCCACGCCGACCGCGCTCCCTCCACCGGGACGGTTTTCCACGATCACCGGCTGATCGAGAAACTTCTTGGCCGCCTCACAGAGAGGCCGGAGGGCGATATCCGTGGCGCCGCCCGCCGGGAAGGGCACGACGAATGTGATCGAGCGAGTCGGGAACGTGGCCGTCTGTCCCCATGCCGGCAAAACCAGCAGCGTGGCGACGATCAGCCCGATCTCAAGGATGCGTCTCCGGGTGTGTCTCATCTGCCTCTCCCCCCTGATCGTGAAAGCCTCGGCCAAGCAACAAGAACACTCCGACGCGAGGAACATCGGGCCGCGGATCTCCATTTCCTCTCCTCTGTCAGACCACCTCAACGCCGCGGTCGTGCAGCAGTTTCACGCCGAGCTCCCGGAGCTTGTACTTCTGGATCTTGCCGCTGGCGGTCATCGGGTAGGCGTCGACGAAGAAGACATACCTGGGAATCTTGAAGTTGGCGATCTGCCCCCGGCAGAAGTCCCGCACGTCCTCCTCGGTGATCGTGGCGCCGGCCTTGCGGATCACGAAGGCGCCGACCTCCTCGCCGTACTTGGAGCTGGCGATCCCGGCCACCTGGATGTCCCGGAGGCCCTCCAGGCGGAGCAGATACTCTTCGATCTCGCGCGGGGAGATGTTCTCGCCCCCCCGGATGATCGTGTCCTTGATCCGCCCCGTGATCTTGAAATACCCGTTTGCGTCCATGGTGCCGAGGTCCCCGGTGTGCAGCCACCCGTCCGCGTCGATGGCCTGGGCGGTGGCCTCGGCCATCCCGTAGTAGCCCTTCATCACGTTGTATCCCCGGCAGACCACCTCCCCCTGCGTTCCGGGCGCCACCTCGGTATTGGTCTCGGGGTTCACGATCCGCACCTCGATCCCCGGCAGGCGCTGCCCTACGGTGGAAACGCGCATTTCGATGGGATCGTCGGTGGAGGTCTGCATCGTGACCGGCGAGCCCTCGGTGAGGCCGTACGCGATGGTGATGTCGCGGCACCGCATGTCCGAGATCACCCGCTTCATGATCTCCATCGGACAGGGCGAGCCCGCCATGATGCCGGTGCGCAGCGAGGAGAGGTTGAAAATCGCAAACATGGGATGGTTGAGCTCGGCGATGAACATGGTCGGGACGCCGTAGAGCGCCGTGCAGCGCTCCTTCTGGACCGACGCCAGGGCGAGGAGCGGATCAAAGCTTTCGAGGATCACGTGCGTGGCCCCGTGGGTGAGAATCGCCATGACCCCGAGCACCAGGCCGAAGCAGTGGAACAGGGGCACGGTCAGGCAGAGCCGGTCGGCATCGGTGAGCTTCTGCCGCTCGCCGATGTGGAAGCCATTGTTCAGGATGTTGTGATGGGTGAGCATCACGCCCTTCGGAAAGCCCGTGGTGCCCGAGGTGTACTGCATGTTGATAACCTCGTGACACGTGAGGCCCGCCGAGGCCCGCGCCAGCTCCTCGTCGCTGGTGTGGGCGCCCAGGAGGAGCAGTTCCTGGCTGTTGTACATGCCCCGGTGCTTCTCGGGACCGATGAAGATCACGCTCTTGAGCCTCGGGAAGCGCGCGCTCTCCAGCCGGCCGCGCTCGCAGGACTTCAGCTCGGGCACCAGCTCGTTGATCACGGCCACGTAATCGTTGTCCCGGAAGCCGTCGATGAGGCAGAGGGCCTTGATGTCCGACTGCTTCACCAGGTATTCCAACTCATGGAGCCGATAGGCGGTGTTCACCGTGACCGTGACGACTCCGATCTTGGCCGCGGCGAAGAGGAAGGTGAGCCAGTCGGGCACGTTGGTGGCCCAGATGCCGAGATGGTCGCCCTTCGTGAGCCCGATGGCGAGAAGACCCTTGGCCAGGCTGCTCACCCGGCGGCCGAATTCCGCATAGGTGAAGCGCAGGTCCCGGTCGGGATAGACCATGAATTCCCTGTCAGGATGGCGGGCAACCTGCTTCTCCAAGACCTGACCGAGGGTATCGGTGATGTACTCCATGCGCTCTCCTCTCGGGATCAGAACGGCGCGTACACGACCGCCAGGATCTGAGCCGGACGGTCCCCCTTGCAATGGACGTTGTGGGCGACGATGCTGTCGTAGTAGATCGAGTCCCCGGCCGACAGGCGGTAGGTCTCCGCGCCGTAGACAATCTCCACCTCGCCGGAGAACACGTAGATGAACTCTTCTCCCTCATGGGCCGATGGCTTGGCCTCCTGGGCCGAGGAGGGGTAGATGTCGATCAGGAAAGGCTCCATGTGGCGGCCCGCCTTGTTGGCCGCCAGGGAGAAGAAGTCGAGGTCGCTCGCCCCGGGGTGGTCCTTGTCCGAGACGTGCATGACCTTTCGTTGCTCCCCCGCGCGCACAAGCACGGGTCCCACGTTCTCCTGGTCGTCGAGGAAGGTCCCGATCCGCACCCCGAGAGCCCGGGCGATTCGGATCAGAGGAGTAAGGGAGGGGATCAGGGCCCCCGACTCGATCTGCCCGACGACCCTCGCCGTCAGCCCCGCCCGGTCCGCCAGCGCCTCCAGGCTTAGGTTGCGAGACTCACGCACCGCCTGCAGCTTCAAGCCGATCGTGTTCTTCTCTGCCATGCGTCACCTCACCGCTATCCGTGGTTGGTAGGCTCCGTCCTCGGGGTTTCTCTGATGGCGACGGATCATACAAGATTCTGGCTGACCGATCAAATGTTCCGTGATGGCGACTGCTTCAGGGTCCGCATGTGTTGGCTCACCAGTTCAAGCGGATGAGCCTGGTCACGTGGCGGGCTCCCCGAACACGCTCGCACCTTTGAAGATATCAGACTAGGCCGCTCCACTTGGTCGCACAAGTGAGCGATTCCTATTCGTTCGTGAGACAAGCTGTCCCCCTGAGAAGATGATTGTGCCCGGAAGCACAAGGCGCTGTAAATGGAATCCCGCGTAAAACAAGCGAATTTTAGATTCGCCACGGGTTGGTCTCGCCTTTGCAAATAGCAGAAGCTTGGAGCGAATGGTCTGACCAGCAGACCATCAATGGTGGGCATCTTTTCGGCGGGTCACCCGCCAGGTTGTCTTTAGCAGAGCAAAACGAACGCTTGAATGTCTCCTGAGACGACTCTCATCCAACAGGAGCGCCAGGGAGGATAAACACGCTCATGGCAGATAGCGCGATGTATTCCCTGCTGGTCATCGGTGCTCTCATCTGTGCGTTCCGCGCCATAACCGCGGCCAGGATCCTGACTTCGACGATTTATCTGGCCTGTGTCAGCGCGGCCGTATCGACGATGCTGTATCTGTTCGGGGCCTATCAGATCGCCGTCATCGAGCTCAGCGTGGGCGCGGGACTGGTGACGGTCCTCCTCGTCTACGCCATCAGCGTGGTGGGGGATGACGCCTCCGACCCCGGACCGGTGATTCCTCGGTCGGTGGCCGTCGGCCTGACCCTCCTCACGATCGCGATGCTGGGGTACATGGCCTATTCCCTGCCCAGCAGGGATGTGGCCGCCCGCGTTCCCACGCTCCTGCGCGCGCTCTGGCAGCAGCGGGTGCTCGACGTCTGGATTCAGATGGTCCTGATCTTCGCCGGTGTCCTTGGAATCCTGGGGCTTCTGGCCGAGGGAAAGGGCGCCCGCGCCGCGTCAGCCCATCGTGGGGGAAACGGACACCGGACGGTCAAGGTCGTGCCGCCGACCGCCTGCGGGTATGTGGCCCCCCAGGCCCGGCGCGCCGAAGAGCTTCACAAGGACGAGGTGCACGTATGACGCCGCTTCAGATCACCCTGTTCGGGGTTCTTGGGCTCTTGGGGATCGGCTGCTACGGCCTCCTGATCACCCGAAACCTCATCAAAGTCGTCATCATCCTTCAGGTGCTCGTCAAGGCGGTGGTGCTGGCTCTGGTGCTGGCGGGGCAGGCCGGCCGCCAGCCGGGCCTCGGCCAAAGCCTGGCGGCCACCGTCATCGTCGCCGACACCATGGTGGCGGTGGTGGGGCTGGCCCTGGCAGTCCAGATCCGGCGCCGGTTCGGCACGGTTGACGTCTCGGCAATCTCCACACTTCGAGGATAGCGCATGGCACAGACGCTGATTTTCCTCACCATCGGTTTGCCCTGGCTGGGGGCCCTCGCCGCCTGGCTCACGCGGAACGAGCAGGAGCGCACCCAGCACACCCTGGCGGTCGGTTTCAGCGTGGCCGCGGGATTTGCGGCTCTGGCACTGATCCCCTGCGCCGGGAGCGGCGTTGCCCTGCGGCTGCCGATCGGCGGCCTCTTCGGCGACATGACCTTCGTGGCGGACGGTCTGGGAGTCTTCCTGGCGGCCGTGGCCACGGTCGTCGGGAGCCTGGCGGTCATCTTCTCCGTGGCCTACATGCACGGCGATCCGCAGCTCGGCCGCTACTACACCATGGTTCTCCTCTTCATCGGGGGCATGGTCGGGCTGGTGCTGACCAACAACATGCTCTTCCTGTTCTTCTTCTGGGAGATCACGGCCCTCTGCTCCTATGCCCTCATCTCCTACTACAATGACGACCCCAAGGCGGTCTCGGCCGGTATCGAGGCCCTGGTGATGACCCAGGTCGGCGGCGTGGGCCTGCTGGGCGGGGCGCTGGTGGTCTTCGCGCTCTTCGGGAGCTACGAGATCGACGCCTTCCTGCAGAACGCGGCCAAGCTGGGGCCGAACCCGCTGGCCTGGATGGCCTTCGGGTTTCTGATCGCCGCCGCCGCCAAGTCGGCGCAGTTCCCGTTCCAGACCTGGCTCCCCGACGCGATGGAGGCGCCGACCCCGGTGAGCGCCCTGATCCACGCCGCCACCATGGTCAACGCCGGCGTGTACCTCCTGGCCCGGTTCTACCCTGCCTTTGCCCCGGTGCCCGGCTGGAAGACGGCGGTGATCGCGGTGGGGGCGATCTCGGCCCTGATGACCGCCTGTATGGCGCTGGTGGCGCCGGACCTCAAGCGGGCGCTGGCCTATTCCACCGTCAGCCAGCTCGGCTACATGGTGTACGCCGTGGGCACGGGCGACATCTTCGCCAGCCAGTTTCACCTCTTCAGCCACGCGGTGTTCAAGGCGCTCCTCTTCTTGGCTGCCGGCGCCGTGATCCACGCCGTCGGGACGCGCGACATGTTCAAGATGGGGGCCCTCGGCGCCAAGATGCCATTCGTCCGGAACGTCTTCGTGATCGGCGCCCTCTCCCTGGCGGGCCTCCCGATTCTGAACGGCTTCTGGAGCAAGGAGTCGGTCCTGGAGGCGGGTCTGAGCGGCGGACCCGTCTGGGCGCTCGCGATGATGCTGGTCGGGGCGGGGCTCACGGCCTGCTACACGTTCCGCATGGTCTGGATGGTGTTCTACGGCGAGGCACGGAGCACGCTCCACGCCCACGACGCCACGGCCGCGATGAAGCTTCCTCTCGGCCTGCTTGCGTTCGGGACGCTCACGACCTGGCTCGTGGCCGGTCCCTTCGGGCATCTGCTCGAATCGACCCTTCCCTTCCACAAGGTACACGCGCTCTCGACCGGCGGACTGGTCGCCGAGATCGTGGAGGCCCCGCTCACCTGGGGGGCTCTCGCCGTCATCGCGCTGGGCCTTCTCGCGTGGTGGGGACGGGAGCGGCTGACCTTTCTCACCGACGGGCTCGGGTGGCTCGGCGCGGCCGCCTCGCAGAGCTTCGGTTTCGAGTGGCTGAACCGGCAGGTGGTCTGCGCCACGCAAAGCGTCGCCCAGGCGCTGCGGGTCACGCAGCCCGGACATCTCAGTTGGAACGTGGTCGGCATCATCGGGGGCCTGGTGGCCGTCCTGATCGTCTTGACATGGGGCTAAAGCGATGAACACTGCCTTCTTCTGGCTGGTGACGCTGCCGCTGGCCGCCTCGCCGCTGGTCTACCTGATCGGCCGCGTGGGGGCGAACCGGGATCCCGATGGGCGGGCGCCCGTCGTGGTGCCCTGGCTTTCTTTCCTCGTCCTCCTCGCCACCTGGGTCCCCTTCGGGATGGCGGTGCAGGAGGTAGGCGCGCGCGGGCGCAGCACCTTCAGCATCGAATCCATCGTCATGCAACTGGACGGGATCAGCCTGATCCTGGCGGGGACGGTCCTCGCCGTCGGGACGGCGGTGGCCCTCCATTCGGCCTGCTACATGGCCGGCGAGGTGGGGGAAGAGAAGTACTATGCCATGCTCCTGGCCATGATAGGTGTGATGGTCGGCCTGGGCTGCGCCGGCGACCTCTTCAACCTCTGGGTCTGGTTCGAGGCCATGGCGGTCTCCTCGTACCTGCTGGTCGCCTTCTATCGCGAGGAGGCCGGGTCGCTGGAAGCGGGCATGAAGTACCTGGTGCAGAGCGCACTGGGCTCGGTCCTGGTCCTGCTGGGGATCGCCCTGGTCCTGGCCCAGACCGGGACGCTCACCCTGGACAAGATCCGGGCGGGGGCCCAGTCCGGCTCGCCGGCCCTGCTGGCGGCCGGGGCGCTCTTCATCATCGGCTTCGGCGTGAAGATCGCCATGGTACCGATGCACACCTGGCTGCCCGACGCCCATTCCCAGGCCCCCAGCGGGATCAGCGCCATGCTGTCGGGCGTGGTGATCGAGGCGGGGCTGGTGGCCCTGCTCCGCGCCCTGATGCCGCTGATGGGGGTCACCCCGACCTGGGGGATCCTGCTGATGGCGTTCGGTGCGCTCAACATGCTGTACGGCAACCTTCTGGCGCTGCGCCAGGAGCAGGTGAAGCGTCTACTGGCCTTCTCCAGCCTGAGTCACGTCGGCTACATGCTGCTGGGCCTGGGCATCGCCCTGCATGCGGGACAGGCGGCGGGGGCCCAGGGAGCCTTCTTCCACCTGTTCAACCACGGCCTGATGAAGGGGCTGGCCTTCCTGGCGGCCGGCGCGCTGCTCTACGCCTTGCATCTCGCCGCCGGCAGCCACGACCCGCTGATGATCCGGGACCTGGACGGGGCCGCCTCGCGCTACCCGATGGTCGCCCTCACGCTCAGCATCGCGCTGCTGGCGCTGGGTGGGTTGCCCCCGCTGGCCGGCTTCATGTCCAAGTGGCAGATCTTCGTGGCCGGTTTCGCAACCAAGAATTTCTTGATCGCGGGGTTGGTGATCTTTGCCGCCCTGAACAGTGTGCTGTCCCTGGCCTACTACGCGCCGCTAGTGAACGCGGTCTACCGCAAGCAGCAGTCGACGGCGGTCGCGCGCGGGGCGGCGGTGCCGGTCAGCATGGTACTGCCACTGGCCGTCCTGGCCCTGGCGGTCATCGTGCTGGGATTCTGGCCCAGCCTGCTCAACTTCCTGACCGAGCCGGCCGGCTCCGCGCTGGTCAAGGCCTTCAAGGGCTGAGAAAGGAAGAGGGATGGACGTCCTGCTGTATCCGCCGATTGCCTTCGTGATCTATCTGGTCCTGGTGGGTGTACTGTCCGGCGTGGGGCGGGCGCTGGCGGTCCCGGCCCACACCCATGCGGACGCGACGAAGTCCAGCCCGTATGCCAGCGGCGAGCTGGGCGAGACCTATCAGGCGGCGCCCGGCTACCGGCAGTTCTTCGTCGTGGCGCTGTTCTTCGCCGTGCTGCACCTGGGGATGCTGCTCGCCGGCAGCAGCGGGCTGACCATGGTCACGGGGGCCTACCTGGTCGGGCTGATCCTGGCTTTGGTGGCTCTGATCCTGGGGTGAGGGGGAGCGAACACCGATGAGCGTACAGACAACCGACAGCATCTGGGGCGGGGCCCTGGACAAGATCAAGACCTGGGCGCGGGTCAATTCGCCGTGGGCGATTCACTATAACAGCGGCTCCTGCAATGGCTGCGACATCGAGATCGTGGCAACGCTGACGCCGCGCTACGACGTGGAGCGGTTCGGGATCAAGCTGCAGGGCAGCCCGCGACACGCGGATGTCTTGATCTGCACCGGACCGGTCACGCTGCAGTCTCGGGATCGGCTCAAGCGCATCTACGAGCAGATGCCCGATCCGAAGTTCGTGGTGGCCGTGGGGTCCTGCGCCACGTCGGGCGGGGCGTTCCAGGGCTGCTACAGCGTCGTCGGCCACATCGACGAGGTCATTCCCGTCAACGCCTACATCCCGGGATGCCCGCCGCGGCCCGAGGCAATCATCGACGGCGTGGTGAAACTCCTGACCAGTCTGCTCCCAGCCAAAGCGGAGAAGTAGGGGGGATGATGAGCACAGACACGGCGTTGCAGCAAGCGGAATCCCTGCTGGCCGGCCTGGCCAAGGGGACCGCCAAACCCGAACCGAACCGGTTGGATGTCGCCATCGAGGCTTCGGATTTGATCGCCGCGACCACGGCGCTGCGCGGGGCTCGCTGGGGTTACCTGGCGGCCCTCACCGGCGTCGACCTGGGCAAGGAGGCGAATCAGATCGAGGCCCTCTACCATCTCTGCGAGGGGGACGCCATCACCACGCTGCGGGTGAAAGTGCCCCGCGCCGACGGCGCGGTCCCGAGCATTCAAGCCCTGCACCCGAACGCCATGTTCTTCGAGCGGGAACTCATGGAGATGTTCGGCGTGACGGTGACGGGCCTGGAAGACACCTCGCACATGTTCCTCCCCGACGGCTGGCCGGATGCAACCTATCCGCTGTTGAAGGACACGGATGTCCAGGCGGCTGCCGCGCGGACGAAGGGGAGCGAGCCGCCGGAATTGGGCCGGCAGGGGGATCGGTTCATCGTCCCCGTGGGCCCGCAGCATCCCGCCCTCAAGGAGCCGGGCCACTTCGAGTTCGCCGTGGACGGGGAACTGGTGACGGGCGCCACCGTCAGGCTGGGCTATGTCCACCGCGGGATCGAGCGGGCCTGCGAGCAGCAGAACTACACCCAGAACCTCTATCTGACGGAGCGGGTATGCGGCATCTGTTCCCACAGCCACGCCAACGCCTACGTGAACGGCGTGGAGAAACTGGCCAAGGTCGAGGCGCCCCCCCGAGCCCAGGCCATCCGCCAGTTGGTGGCCTGCCTGGAGCGGATCCACAGCCACTATCTCTGGCTCGGCGTCGCGGCCTACGAGGCGGGATTCGAGACGCTGCTGATGTATAGCTGGCGCGATCGCGAGATCGTGATGGACGTCCTGGAACAGATGACCGGCAACCGGGTGAACTACAGCGCCAGCGTCCTGGGGGGCGTGAAGTACGACGTGACCTCCGCCCACGCCGAGGCCATCCGCCGCGGGATAGAGAAGATCGAGGAGCGGACACGCCATTACCTTCACGTGGTGACGAGCGACACGTCCTTCCTGTCCCGCGCCCGCGGCATCGGGGTGACCAGCAAGGAGGAGGCGGACGCGATGGGTCTGTTGGGCCCGACGCTGCGCGCCGCCGGCGTCACGCGGGACGTCCGGGTCGACGCCCCCTACGGCAGCTACAAACAGTTCCCGGTCAAGGCGGTGGTGGATTCGGCCGGGGATCTCGCGGCGCGGTTCAAGGTCCGGATGGAAGAGGTGCTGGAGAGCGTCCGGGTCATCCGCACCATCCTGGACGGGCTGCCCGAGGGCGACCTGACCGTCAAGATGCCGCGGAAGATCCCCGCGGGCGAGACCATCAGCCGCTTCGAGGCCCCCCGCGGCGAACTGTTCTACTACATCAAGAGCAACGGCACCGATAAACCGGAGCGGGTGAAGATCCGCACCCCGAGCATCTGCAACTGGATCTTCGTGCTCAAGAAGGCGGTGGGCGCGCAGATGGCCGACGTGCCGCCGCTTCTCGCCGGCATCGATCCCTGCTTCTCGTGCAACGATCGCACGATTGTGATCAACCGACCGCGCCACGGCCGCCAGGTCCTGACCTGGGAAGAGCTGCGGCGACAGGCCATCACCCACACTCGGCGGTGAACACTATGCGAGCGCTGATCAACCTCCTGTTCTTCCCCGGCGGCTTGTTCCTGATCGTCCTGGCCCTGGCCTACGAGTATGCCGACCGGAAGGTGATCGCCAGGTTCGAGAGTCGGATCGGGCCCCGCTGGTTCCAGACGCTGGCGGACCTCGTGAAGCTCCTGATCAAAGAGGAGATCACGCCTGCGACCGCTCATCCGATCCTGTTCGGGGTCCTGCCGGTCGTCGCCATGTCGGGCGCCCTCACGGCGGCCCTCTACGTGCCGCTGCTGGGATTCCGACCCGCCCTGAGCTTCCCCGGCGACCTGGTCGTGACGCTCTACCTCTTGAGCCTGCTCACGATGTCGATCGGGATTGCCGGCTGGAACAGCACCAGCCGTTTCACCATGATGGGGGCGACCCGGGCTCTCACCCAGCTCTTTTCCTACGAGGCCCCCTTCATGCTGGCGCTGCTCGGGCCGGCGGTGGTGGCGGGGAGCTGGCAGATCGGCGAGATCGTGGCAACCAATCGCGGGGCCTGGATTCTGCTCACCCAGCCGTTCGGCTTCGTGGTGGCCCTGATCGGCCTGATGGGCAAGCTGGAGATGCCCCCCTTCGACGCCCCCAAGGCGAAGACCGAGGTCGTGGCCGGGGCGCTGACGGAGTACAGCGGGCGAGGCCTGGGGCTGTTCCACCTGGGCAAGGAGATCGAGCTGGTCGTCGGGCTGACGCTGATCGCCGCGCTCTACATGGGCGGGATCGCCAACCCGATCGAGTTCTTCGGCAAGACGCTGTTCCTCCTGATGATCCTGTGCTGCCTCCACGCCGTTCTCACGCGGCTCCGGATCGACCAGACGGTGGGGCTGTGGTGGCGTTACGGCGCCGTGGTGGTGCTGGCCCAGTGGCTGGTCCTGATCGCATGGAAAGGAATCGTGGCATGAGATTCGGCACGATGCTCGGCGATATCTGGGGATCGTTCTTCAAGAAGCCGGTAACGCAGAAGTATCCTTTCGAGCGGCTGGAGGCCCCGGACCAGTATCGCGGCAAGCTGGTCTGGACGCCCGGCAAGTGCAACGGCTGCTGCCTGTGTATAAAGGATTGTCCTTCTAATGCCATCGAGCTGATCACGATCGACAAGAAGGCCAAGCAGTTCGTGATGCGCTATCACGCCGACCGGTGCACCTACTGCGCCCAGTGCGTGCAGAACTGCCGCCTGGAGTGCCTGGGGATGGCGCACGACCAATGGGAGTCGGCCGGCCTGAAGCGCGAAGATTTCGTGGTCAACTACGGGAGCGAGGCGGATGTTGCGCACATCCTGGCGACGTACGGCACGCCAAGCGCTGCGGAGCCTGCCGCGACGGCAGGACCCGGCGACCCCGCTCCCACCGCGACCGCCTAGGGTTGCGGTCGTCGGGGTCGGGAACGAATTCAACGGCGACGATGCGGCCGGTGTACGGGTCGCGCGGGCCCTCCAAAGACGACAGCGGGCCGGGGCGAGCGATGCTCCCCGGCCCGTTTCCGTTTCCCTCCTGGTACTCGATGGCGGCCTGGCCCCCGAGAATCTAACCGGCGCGATCCGCCGATTCGCCCCCGACCTCGTCCTCTTGGTGGACGCGGCCGAGATGGGGGAGCCTGCGGGCGCGATCCGCTGGCTCTCCTGGCAGGACACGACCGGGGTCAGCGCCGCGACCCACGCCCTCCCGCCTTACATGGTGGCCCAATTCCTCGCCAGCGAGCTCGACTGCG
>JAPLLC010000251.1 GCA_026387775.1 Candidatus Methylomirabilota bacterium
AACGTGTCTGACCTCCCTCAGCACCTGGCTCCTCTACCCGACGCTCTGCTTGCCAGAGAGGCAAGGATGGTTTTCGCTTCCCGGACCTCACCGATACTCTTTCTTCTGCACTGCATACATATGCTGAGACTTCGCTGCAATTTGCTGCGGTCACCGGTGCCCATCTCCAGCTTCTCTTCAACTCTGCTCATGGCCCAATTCATCTGCGCATCCGGAAGAAAGGGGGTGCCGCACACGAGACAGGTTCTCCGCTGAAGACGCGCCTCCGACGTAGAAGCGTCTTTCTTGCGAACCCACGCCTTATCTCCGACATGCAGCTCCACAGCCTCGGTCGGGCAGACCTCCTGGCACGAAGCGCAGAAGATGCAGTCCTTGCGCATGAATCTGACGAGGCGCTCGGTCCCGCTCTCGACGATCTCGATCGCATCGGCGGGACACACGTTCGCGCATGCACCGCACCCTATGCACTTCCCCTGGTCGACGTGTGGATCACCCCGAAATCCTTGAGGGGTGCGCAATAGGGTTTCCATACCTTCAACTTTCAACTGCAAAGCATCAGCCAGGGCACCCAGGATCACCTGCGGCCTCGGGGGGCACCCCATGATGTACAAATCGACAGGGATAATCGCATCGATCGGCCCGGCCATGGCGTAGCCACCCTTGAATATGCCCATCGTGGCCGCACACGACCCGACGGCTATGACGAGCCTCGGCTCCTGGATTGCGGCATAGGCGCTCTCTAATTCACGCTTGGACTTCAGATTGGACCCACCCGTAACCAGCAATACATTGGCGTCGTTCGGTGTCTCGACGATCTCGATCCCGAGTTCAGCCACCGAAACAAGAGCCAAGATCTCTAGGACCTCAATATCGCAACCGTTACAGCCGCTTGCGTCAAATCGATAGATTCGAGTAGTCTGTATGCCCACGTTCCACACCTATCACGTTGAGCCGCGAATGACCCGTTAATGGCGCTTCCACCTGGGGGCGTCTTCGGGAATATAAGTTGTCACACCCGTTCCCGAGCCGCAACCCAGAGTTTGTCTTTGTATTCCTTCCATGAACAATAACGCGAGGGCGGCGTGCGGATTCACCGACGCGATCGACATGCTTTCGTGTTCGCCCGAAGTGCACGGGTCGGTCGCGATCGGACTCGCCGGACTCGGAGGGTTTCAGACATACAGGACTAGCTCAACCGTTCGAAGGAGGTCTTCAGGATGGCCTGGAGGTTCGCGATCAGGGCCGCGTCGGGTAGTTGGCTGAGGATGGAGCGAACCGTGAACCCGCACTTCCGGCAGCGTTTGTAGACGAAGACCCACCGCCCCTCTGTCTGTGGCTCCCCGAGCCCCTCCATGTCCAAGAAGCAGCAGGACCCCGAACGCACGGGAGACACGATTCGTTCAGGAAACTGGTTCTCAGGTTGCTTCTTGTCGGTGTACTCGATGATCGTCGGCATCTCCACACTCCTGCATCCAGAGTTACATCGGACTCTCTAGCACGCCCTGTGCCATCGAATCCACGCGGAAATCTCCCCTGACATCGTACAAATGCAGCCAGTATCGCAGCGAGCCTCGGAACAGGTGTACGGACGCGCGGCAAATTCTGCCGCCACCGCTTTCCTGCCCATCGCCCCGCCGTTTCGCTCTTCTCCCCAAAGCTCTTCCGCAAAGGGGTAGCCGCCTCCATCGCAATTCGTCTTGACACCGCTCCCCTCGCCGCGGCATGCTCGCCTCCATCTCGGCATGGGAAACTGCGCGACAACCTCGCGACGTCAGTCGGGTCGCGAGGCTCCGGAGCGGGAATATGCCGAGCCGCCGTTGCTCACGATCGAGTTCCGTCCACGGGACAACCCGAAGAAGGGAGGATCCACCCATGGCGCTGATCCGCGATTCGAAGTTGGCGAACCTACTCCGAGAGGGGCATTTCGAGGAGTTCAATCGGCTGGCCGCGCAGGAGCCGCCCGACCTGCGGAACGCCGACCTCAGGATGCTCGATCTGCGTCACGCCGATCTCACGCATGCCGATCTGCGCGGGGCGTACCTGCGAAATGCCGATCTGCGCGGGTTGGACCTGTCCGAAGCCTCGCTGGAGGGCGCAAGCCTGCACGACACCAGGGTCTCGGGCGTGCTCTTCCCTGCAGCGCTGCACGCCGAGGAGATCCGTCTCTCTCTGACCTTCGGAACGCGGATGCGAGCGCGCTGACTTGAAGGTCTCCTCTCGCTGGCATACTGCGAACGAGCGGAGGCTGGAAACGTTCCGCGTCGAACTTTCAAGGGTGAACGCTCTGCGGGGGCCGGATCAGATCCACAGATCCCCTCACATCCGCTCGGGCGCGGACACGCCGAGAAGCGCCAACCCGTTTGCGATCACCCGTCGAACCGACGCGACCATGGCCAGGCGCGCATGGCTGAGCTCGCGGTTCTCGGAGATGACACGCTCCTCGCTGTCCTTGTAGCGCGTGAAGTAGCCGTGGAAGGCGGCTGCCAGTTCGTGCAGGTAGGTGGTCACCCGATGCGGCTCGCACGCCAGCGCCGCGTTCCGCACCATCTCGGGGTACTTCGCCATGAGCTTCAATATGGCGATCTCTTCCGGCAGGGTGAGGAGCGACAGGTCGGCGTCCGCGGGCGCCCCACCCAGTCCGGCCTCCTCGGCCTTCCGCGCCACGCTGCAGCCCCGGGCATGCGCGTACTGGACGTAGAAGACCGGGTTGTCCATGCTCTGCTTCTTCGCGACCTCGATGTCAAAGTCGAGCTGCGCCTCGGAGCGCCTGGTGAGGAACAGGAAACGCGCGGCGTCCTTCCCCACCTCGCTCACCACCTCGCGCAGCTCCACAAACTGCCCCGACCGCTTCGACATGGGAGCGGGCAGGCCGTTGCGAAGGACGCGGACCATCTGGAGCAGGATCACCTGCAAAATCTCGGGGTCGTACCCCAGCGCGTGGATCGCCGCCTTCACCCGCGGGATGTAGCCGCCGTGATCCGCCCCCCAGATGTTGATGAGCCGCTGGAACCCGCGCCGGATCTTGTTGGCGTGGTAGGCGATGTCCGAGGTGAAATAGGTCGGCTCGCCCGTGCCGCGGATCAGGATGCGGTCCTTCTCGTCGCCGAAGTCGCTGGCGCGGAAGCCGATCGCATTCCCGTCTTCGTACAAGTACCCACCCTCGCGAAGCTTCGCCAGGACGCTTGTCACCTCGCCGCTGTCGAACAGGCTCTTCTCCGAGAACCACGTGTCGAAGACGACGCCGAAGTCGCGCAGATCCGCCTTGGCCTCCTCCAAGAGAATGGCGGAGCCCCACTCCGCGCACGCCACGATGGCCTTCTCCGCGTCCATCTCCCCCAGACCGGGAAGCGCTGCGGCCTGTGTCGCGAGGTCGCGGACGTACTCGCCGTGGTATCCGTTCTCCGGGAAGACGACCGGCTGCCCCGCCGCCTCCAGGTAGCGGGCCCAGATCGACTCCCCCAGGAGCCGGACCTGCGTCCCGGCGTCGTTGATGTAGAACTCCCGCTCGACCCGATAGCCGATCGCCGCGAGCAGGCTGGCGACAGCATCCCCCAGGATTGCACCCCGCCCATGGCCTACGTGCAGCGGCCCGGTGGGATTGGCGCTCACGAACTCCACCTGCACGCGCTGCCCCTCCCCCAGATTCGCCTGCCCGTACTCCTGCTCCGCCGACAGCACCCGCCTGACAATCGCGTGCCACCAGCTCCTCGCCACGAAGATGTTGAGGTACCCCGCCCCGGCCACCTCCACCTTCTCCACGAGCGCCGCGTCCGCCATCAGGGCATGCTGGATGGCCGCCGCGATGTCGCGGGGCTTGCGCCGGACGAGCTTCGCCAGGCTGAAACTGATCGGGGTGGAGAGATCCCCGAACACGGGGTCCGGCGGATACTCCCAATTCGCCTCCGGGATGGCCGCATCCGGCCAGCCCTCGGCGGCGGCCGCCCGGGTGACGGCAGCCCCCAGCTCAACATCCAGCGCGTGCTTCAATTCTTCCACGGCTATCCCTTCCGATGCGTGAATTACGGGTTGTGCGGCCCGACGCGATGATCGAAGCCCCCGCTCAGGCCCCCGAAGCGGCGGACACCACCGAGGATTCCGATGGGGCGGATTCGGGAAACTCGAAGCCGCGGATCTCGATCTGATCCAGGGCCATGCGCACCAACGCGTTCACCTGGAGGTTCGATTCCGCCTGCCCGATCTCTTCCAGGTTGGAAAACGTGGCCGGGTGTCGAGGGGCGAAGAGGCTGCAGCAGTCCTGATCCGGCAGGATGGAGATCTCGTAGCTGCCAAGCGCCCGCGCCTGCTGGACAATCTCCTCCTTGTCGCTGCCGATCAGGGGGCGGAGGATCGGCATTCCGACCGCCTCCTCGACCACCGCAAGGTTGTCCAGCGTCTGGGAGGCCACCTGCCCCAGACTCTCCCCCGTCACCAGGGCCTTGGCGCCCTCCCGCCGCGCGATCTCCGACGCGATCCGCACCATGAATCGCCGATAGAGCACCACGCGCAGCGGTCCCGGCGCCCTGGAGACGATCTCCCGCTGCACCTCGCCGAACGGGACAAGATAGAGCCGCGAGAGATGCTGGAATCGTGTGAGGCACCGGACGAGGTCCACCGCCTTCTGGCGCGAGGTGCCGTCCTGGAACGGATGGCTATGGAAGTGGACGAAGACGGCACGGCAGCCCCGCTTCATCAGCCGGTGCGCCGCCACCGGGGAGTCGATCCCGCCCGAAAGCAGCACCACGACGCTGCCGCTCACCCCGACCGGGAGGCCGCCCGGTCCCGCCTCGCGGCCAAAGGAGAAGTAGATCTCCCGGGGCAGGACTTCGACGTGCAGCGTCACCTCGGGGTGTTCCAGGTCGACCCGCGCCCCCGTCCGACCCTGCACGGCGGCGCCCAGATCCCGGTTGATCTCCTCCGACTTCAGCGGGAACGGCTTGTACGCCCGGCGCGTCGCCACCTTGAACGATTCGAAGTGCCGCCCTTCCAGCGCGCGATCCACGCCGGCCTTCAGGGCGTCCAGGTCCGGCTCTGTCCGCTCCGCCAGCGAGAAGTTGGCGATACCGAAGATGCACCGCACCCGCTCGCGGATCGTCGGCCAATCCGCGTCCCGGGCAAGAGACAGGACGAGCCGCCCCGACCGCTCGTCCGCGCGGCGGACCCCCGTCCCCGCCGTCGCACGGAGGAGGTTCGCCGCAAGCCTCCGCAAGAAGAGCGGCTGGTTCTTGCCCTTGAGACCGATCTCGTTGTAGTGCACCACCACGTAGCTCATACCCACTCCTGAAAGCGGGTAGGGTACCATCCGGAGAGGCGGAACCCAAGGAGAAACTCCCCGCCGGACGTCGATCGGTCATCATCACGCGGACGGAAAACCGCGGGTAGCGTTCAGCTACGACACCAGGGGCCGCCAGGGTCTCCCGGAGCGCCGCCCCCGCGGGCGGCCCCGTCCCCGGCACGGAGGTCCGCTCCCTGAGCGGACCGACCCGGGGTAAGGGGGAGCCGGCCTCGACGGGGGTCAGGCGTCGGAGGGAGGCCCTGGCGGCCCCGGCGAGTGTGCGACCGCCTTCCGACCCACGACACTGGCGGAACGGGTACAACC
>JAPLLC010000199.1:0-1492 GCA_026387775.1 Candidatus Methylomirabilota bacterium
CCGCGCGGACATGGATCGGCAGTACGTCCTCCCCTTCGGGACGCCGGCCGACGTCACCGCCCTGGTAAAGCAACTCTACAACGCCTTCGGAACGAAGAACGGTGGGTACATCGGCTACGGCCAGATCAACACCGACGTGCCGATCGCGAACGCCGAGGCCATGCTGACGGTCTTCTCGCGACTCACATACCCGGCGGCGGGCAAGGCGCCTGCGCGGTAGGGGCGAAGCACATCACCAATGCGCATTCCCCGCTTGCCGAATGCGTGAAGTCGGACTAGACTTCCGCGGGTTTCGAGCTTCACCAGGACGAAGGCATGACCAATCGCGAGCGCATCCTGGCTGTCCTCGACAGGAAGAGCCCCGACCGGCTCCCCTGGATCGCCCGGCTGGATCTCTGGCACCACGCCCGGGTCGCCGAGGGGAACCTGCCGGCCCGTTTCCGGGGGATGGGCCTGGTCGACGTCGGAAGGACCTTGCGCACGGGCAACCCCGCGCGCGATGGGCGCGTCTTCACGACGCGCTACGAGGGCCTGGAGGTGCGGACCGAGAAGGCGCCCGGGGTTCTCCGACAGCATGTTACGACTCCCTATGGCGCCGTCAGCTTCGGACGCATCCTGAGCCATACGGTCTCCGGAACGACGGACCAGGGCCTGCCGTTGGAGCATCCCATTCATCGCCTGGAGGATTACCGCACGCTCGAGTACATCGCCGAGCACACGTATTACGATCCCTGCTACGAGGACTACCTGGCGTACGAGCGCGCGGTCGGGGACGACGGATTCCCCATGGTGTCATGTGGGGATTGCCCCTTCCATTATTTTCTGCTACACCTTGCCGGATACAATCAGGCCTATTTCGAAATGGTAGACCACCCTGATGAGTTCGAGCACCTTTTGACCGTGATGACCCAGGTCGAGAAAGAACGCCTCTGGCCGGTGGTGGCCGACTCGCCGGCGCGGCTCATCCTGCATGGGGTCCACTTCGACTCGCAGATGACGCCGCCGCGTCAGTTCCGCCGGTACATCACCCCCTATTATCAAGAGTTCAGCGCGCTCCTGCATGCGCGCGGCAAATCGCTGGCCTGGCATGCGGACGACGACAGATCCTGGCCGAGGTGAAGGAGTCGGGCTTCGACATGTCAGAGTGCTTCTGTACCGCCCCCATGGTCGAGGTAACCCTGGAAGAGGCGCGCAAGGCCTGGAGAACGGACGTCATCATCTTCGGGGGGGTACCCTCCATCGTGCTGGAGCCGACCTTCCCCGAGGCGGAATTCGAGGAGTATATGCGAGGGGTCTTCCGGACGATCGCGCCCGGCGACGCCTTCATCCTGGGGGTCGCGGACAACGTGATGCCCACCTCGATCATCGAGCGGGTGGAGCGGATCTCGGAGCTGGTGGAACAGCACGGGGTGTATCCCGTGCAGCCATACTGAACTCGCGCCGGGCGGCGCGGACCGAATGGACCCACGGCAGCACAACTCTCACAACACCA
>JAPLLC010000199.1:1510-15931 GCA_026387775.1 Candidatus Methylomirabilota bacterium
CAACTCTCACAACACCAAGGAGGATCCCATGGCCGACTACGAAGCCTTGAAGACCGCCGTGATCAGCGGGAAGGTGGCCCAGGTGAAGGAGGCGACCCAGAAGGCGCTGGACGCGGGGACGAACCCCCAGGAGGTCCTGGATCAGGGTCTGATCCCCGCCATGGACATCGTGGGGGCGAAGTTCTCCTGCCACGAGTTCTACATCCCCGAGATGCTGATCGCCGCCCGGGCCATGCAGGCCGGCATCGCCATCTTGAAGCCTCTCCTGGCCGCCCAGGGCGGCAAGCCCCGCGGCAAGGTGGTCATCGGGACCGTGAAGGGGGATCTGCACGACATCGGGAAGAACCTGGTCAGCCTCATGCTCCAGGGCGGCGGCTTCGAGGTCCTGGATCTCGGCGCCGACGTGAAGCCCGAGCGGTTCGTGGACGCGGTCAAGACGGCCCAGCCCCACTTCGTGATGATGAGCGCGCTGCTCACCACCACCATGCTCGCCATGAAGGAGACGGTAGAGGCCCTCAAGGCGGCCGGGATGCGCGACAAGGTCAAGGTGGCCGTGGGCGGCGCCCCCGTCACCCAGCGCTTCTGCGACGAGATCGGCGCCGACTTCTACGCCGCCAACGCCACCGGCGCGGTGACCAAGGCGAGGGAACTCTTGCCGGTCTAGCAGGCTAGGGACGACCATGATTGAGCCGAACTTCGAGCGGGTTCGGACCATACTCCTGCGCGCAGGGGAGCCGGACCGGGTCCCTCTGGGGGACATCAGTGTCCATCCCATGCTGAAGGCCGGAGTGCTGGGCCGCCCGGTCCGCACTCCGGAGGATGAGGTCGCCTTCTGGACCACGGCGGGCTTCGACTACGTCCCCATCGAGCAGGGGCTGCAGCTCACCGACGTGATCAAGCGCCAGTCCATGCACGAGGTCGAGGCCCGGTACGCCGCGGACACCGCCGACACCCAGGTCCGGTCCTGGGCGACGGAGGGGAAGGGCCTGATCACGACGATGGCGGATTTGGAAAGCTTCCGCTGGCCGGACCCGGATGCGCTTGACTACAGCCCTTTCGGGCGGATCGGGCGGCTTCTTCCGCCGAAGATGAAAGTCGTGGCTGTCCTCGGCAAGGTCTTCACCTGCGTGTCGTGGCTGATGGGTCTCGAGGGGCTTAGCCTCTCCTTGGTAGACGAGCCGGACCTGGTTCCCAGGCTCTTCGAGCAGGTTGGGCAGTTCCAGCTCAAGGTCATCAGGCGGCTCCTCACCGTCGACTGTGTGGGTGCTGTCTGGCATGCCGATGACATCGCGTTCAACACGCAGCTCTTGATCAGCCCGCGGATCCTTCGCCAACACCTGTTCCCCTGGTACACGGAGATGAACCGGATGGCCCACGCCAAGGGCATCCCGGTGGTCTACCACAGCGACGGCGCACTCCAGGAGGTCGTGGAGGACATCATCGGCTGCGGCTTCGACGGCCTGAATCCCATCGAGCCGCCGGCCATGGACATCACCGCCGTCAAGCAGCAGTATGGGAAGCGGGTTTCCATCATCGGCAACATCGACCTCGGCTACACCCTCACGCGCGGGACGCCCGCCGAGGTGCGGGCCGAGGTCCGCCAGCGCATTCACGACCTGGCCCCGGGCGGGGGCTATGCCGTATCCTCCAGCAATTCCGTCCCCGAGTACGTTCCCCTGGCGAACTTCAACGCCATGCGTGAAGCAACGTTCGAATACGGACGATACCCGATCGCCGTCTGAACGGAGGAGTGCGATGCTGAAACGTATTGGTGGGTGGCGGGCTGTGGTTTGGTTCGCCGTCGCCGCTCTGTGTTTTGCGTGGGCGGCGGGACCGGCGATCGCCGGAGAGAAGATCATTATCAAGGCCGGCCACGTGCTCGCCCCGACCGAGCCCACGCATCTGGCTCTCCTGAAGTGGGCCGAGCGGGTGAAGGAGCGCACCGGCGGCCAGGTGGAGATCCAGGTCTTCGCCAGCTCCCAGCTCGGCTCCAACCGCGACATGATGGAGCAGGCGGTTCTCGGCGCGGGCGTGCTCTCGCACACCGACCCGGGATACATCCAGGACTACTACGCGAACTTCGGCGTCCTGAACGGCCCCTTCCTCTTCCGCGAGTGGAGCCAGGCCCGTCGGCTGGTGACCAGCCCCCTGGTAAAAGAATGGGCCGAGACCATGCGGAAAGAGAAGGGGCTGCGACTCATCGCCTTGAACTGGTACTTCGGACCCCGGCACATGATTGCCCACCAGCCCTTGCGCAACCCCGACGAGATGAAGGGCAAGAAGGTGCGCGTCCCGCCGAACATCATGTGGAAGGAGACGATCCAGGCCATGGGGGGGGCGCCCACCCCTTTGGAATGGGCCGAGGTATACACCGGGCTCGGTCAGAAGGTCGTGGATGCCGCCGAGGCGCCCCTCTCGACGCTGGTGGGGTCCCGCCTCTTCGAGGTGGCCAAGGTCGTCACGCTGACCGGGCACTTCAAGGCGATCTCCGGCTTCGTCATGGGTGAGAAGTTCTTCCAGGGCCTGCCGGCCAACGTCCAGACCATCATCGAGGAGGAAGGCCTCCGGGCGGGCGACGAGCTGAGCGCCATGACCATCGCCAAACAGGAGGAGTTCATGAACGCCCTGAAGGAGAAGGGGGTCACCTTCCAGCAGGGCGACGCCGCCGCCTTCGAGAAGGCGACGCAGGTGGTGTACACGAAGTTCCCCCAGTGGACTCCCGGGATCTACGAGAAGGTCAAGGCTGCCCTGGGCTCCTGATGGCGCATCCTCCGGAGGCGCGGCGAGAGAATCCTCCCGTCGCCCCCCAGATGACCGTTCCGGATTCGCACCCCGCCCGTGCCGAGACCTGGCCGGCGCGACTTTCTCGCCTCTGCCTGGAAGTCTCGGCCGGCGGTTTGCTCGCGGCCGAGTCGGTCCTCGTCCTCACCGGCGTCTTCTTCCGCTACGTTTTGAACAACCCCCTCTACTGGGCCGAGGAGGCGGCGCGGCTGCTGCTGATCTGGCTGTCGTTCATCGGCGCCGCCCTGGCGTTCCAGCGGAACCAGCACCTGGCCATGGACGTGGTCATGCGGCTGCTGCCGGACGCGTTCCGGCGGCGGATTCAGATCCTGGTGGCGGGCGCCGGCGTCGCCTTTTGCCTGGCGGTCATCCAGCAGACATTCGCCCTGATGGCCAGCCGGTGGACCCGCGTCTCCCCGGTGATGGGCGCACCGTACCTGCTGTTCGCCCTCCCCCTCGCGATCGGCCTGGCCTTCGGGGCCGTCTATCTGGTGGCGGCAACTGCACGCCTCGTCCGGCAGGCTCCGCGGATCACGCTTCCCGCGGTCGTGGCCCTCCCCGTCCTTGCCGCCGCGGGGTGGATTTTCGCCGAGCCCCTCGCCGCCTTCATGCGCCACGTGAGTCCCCTCACGGCCCTTGTAGCTATCTTCGCCGTCGCGCTTTGCGTCCAGATGCCTATCGCCCTCTGCCTCGGGACCACCGCCATGGTCTACCTCCTCTTCTACGGGGGTGTCCCCTTGAGTGTGATTCCTCAGCGGATGCTGGCGGGTGTGGATTCCTTCATCCTGCTCGCCGTGCCCCTTTTCATCCTGGGCGGTGCGCTCATGGAAACCTCGGGCATCTCCCAGCGCATCGTGGACCTGGCCATGGTGATCGTGGGGCGCATGCGCGGGGGTCTTGGCCAGGTGGTGGTGGTCACCGAGATCCTTTTCTCCGGCATCTCCGGCTCGGCCACGGCGGACGTGGCGGCGGTCGGCTCGCTCATGATTCCCTCCATGAAGCGCACCGGCTACTCCTCCGAGGAGTCTGCCTCCATCCTCTGCGCGGCCGCGGCCATGGGCATTCTTATTCCGCCCAGCATCCACATGGTCGTGCTGGGAACCCTCGTGAACGTCTCGGTGGCCAAGCTGTTCATCGCGGGCTTCCTGCCGGCCTTCGTCATGGCGGCCGGCCTCATGCTGCTCATCAACCTGAAGGCCCGCCGGGGCAACTGGCCACGTGCTACCGAGCGGGTAACGAAGGCGGACGTCTGGCGCGCCAGCAGGCGGGCGATCATCCCGCTGATGACGCCCATCATCATCTTCGGCGGGATCTTCTCGGGGGCTACCACCATCACGGAGTCGGCCGTTCTGGCCGTGGCCTATGCCGTAGTCGTGGGAACGATGGTCTTCAAGGAAATGTCCTGGAAAGCGACCTGGCGAATCTTCGTATCGTCCGCCAGCACGAGCGGGGTGGCCATGCTGCTGGTGGGGACCGCGACCGTCTTTGGCTGGAGCCTCGTGACTCAGCGGCTTCCTCACATGATCGCCGAGTGGATGACCGCGGTCTCCCGCGGGCCGTGGGTCTTTCTGTGCCTGACGATCCTGCTCTACCTGATCTTCAGCGATCTCCTGGAGGGGCTCCCGGCCCTCCTGATCTTCGCGCCGATCCTCTACCCGACCGCCGAACAGTTGCACGTCGACCCGGTCCACTTCGGCATCGTGTCCATCGCTGCGCTCGGCCTGGGGTTCTTTCTGCCTCCGGCGGCGCTCGGCCTCTCCCTGTCGTGCAGTCTGGCTGGATCCAACATGGGGGACACCGTCAAGGTGTTCTGGGTGTATGTCCTGGTCCTCCTTGCCGGTCTCCTCGTCGTCGCCTTCTTCCCCGCCATCACCCTGGTCGCCCTGAAGTTCATTCCCGTCAGCTAGCCCGCCACCGGTTCCCCCGAGGATGCACGCAAGATCGCCGGCGGCGTCAGTGGAGGAGAAACTCGAAGGACGCGTCCGGGGCGAGCTCGCGGAACTCCTCTCCGCGCTTGAACACCCGGCACGCCCCTCCTCCTCGCGGGAAGAACTACGAAGCGCGCTCGGCCAGTTCCGAAACGGACATCAATTCGTAGGGCTCGAACGGTTGGTGGATCCAGGGACTCTCGGGCAGGTGGTGGACGTGATAGTCCGGTGTGCACGTCGAGCAGGCCTTGTACCACAGGACCGCCGTGCGGACCTCCGCGATGGCAGGATAGGCTTCGAGCAGATGGCGCTTCACCGCGTCGAGGGTGACCCCGGAGTCGACGAGGTCGTCCACCAGCAGCGCGCGGTTCCCGAGCGTCGGCGTGGTCATCGTCATGTGCTTCGCCACCGTGAGCGTCCCCCGCTCCTTGTCGGCCTCGCCCCTGTACGACTGGGTGGAGATGATTGCCAGCGGCAGCTTGAAGATGCGCGACAGCGTATCGCCGACGCGTAGTCCCCCGCGGGCGATGCAGACGATCTGGTTGAATCTCCAGCCCGAGTCGTGGATCGTGACGGCCAAGCGCTCGATCGTCGCGTGGTAGTCGGCCCAGGTCACGTGGAGGTCGGCCATCGCTGCGGCTCCTTGTCCTGGAGGTTCGTGGGGGTCGGCGAGTCGGGGAAGGGTGCCATGCGCGGCGCATGCGTGTCAACCGGCGGGGTGGGCATGCGGCCGGTATGTGAGCCCGACCGGACGACGGGCGGCTACCCGACGATGCCGGCCGCGCTCGCGCGCGCGAAATCCAGGACCGAACCCGGGAAGATGCCGAGCAGGAGCGTCCCCGCGACGGCGAGCAGGATGGCGATGCGAAGCGCGGAGGACTGGCTCAGGGCGATGCCCTGCGGCGGCAGGTCCCGCATGTACATCACCATGACCACCCGCATGTAGTAGAAGAGGGAAATGGCGGAATTCACCACGGCGATCAGGACCAGCCAGATGTACCCGGCCTCCACCGCCGCGCCGAACAGGTAGAACTTCCCGACAAAGCCCGCCGTGGGGGGGATGCCCGTCAGGGAAAGCAGGAACACCAGCATGATCGCGGCGGCCAGCGGGCTCTTCTGGGCGAGACCCGTGAAATCGTCGATCTGGTCCCCCCGCACGGGACCGTGCTGGAGCAGGATCACCATCCCGAAGGCCCCGATCGTCATCAGCGCGTACACCAGGCTGTAGAAGAGGACCGCCGCCACGCCGAGCTGGCTTCCCACCACCGGGCCGATCAGCAGGTAGCCCATCTGGGCGATGGTGCTGTAGGCCAGCATCCGCTTCAGGTTCGCCTGGGCGATGGCGACCAGGTTCCCGATCGTCATGGTGAGGACCGCCAGGACCCAGAGCAGGAGGCTCCAGTCCGCCTGCAGAGCCGGCAGACCCAGCAGGAAGACCCGCACCAGGACCGCGACGCCGGCCAGCTCCGCCGCGCCGGCCATGAAGGCCACCACCGGCGTGGGGGCCCCCTCGTACATGTCGGGCAGGTACATGTGGAAGGGAACGGCCGCGATCTTGAACCCGAATCCCGCCGTCAAGAGCACCATGGCCATGACGAGCGCCGGGTTCTGGAAGCTCCCCATCCCGATGGCTCTGGCAATGATCGCAAGGTTCGTGCTCCCCGAGAATCCGTAGAGCAGGACCATCCCGTACAGCAGCACCCCCGTGGAGAACGCCCCCATCAAGAGGTACTTCAGCGCCCCCTCGTTGCAGCGTTGATCCTTCTTCAGATATCCGCAGAGCACGTAGGTGCAGATCGACAGCGTCTCCAGGCCGACGAAGAGCGAGAGGAGGTCGGCCGCCGAGGCCATCAGCATGGTCCCCAGCGTGGCGAAGAGGATCAGGGCGTAGAACTCCCCCTCGGGGGCTCCCTGCTCACGCACGAAGTGGATGGCGAGCAGGATCACGATCGCGGCGCTCACCAGGAAGACCAGCTTGAAGAACGCCGCGTACAGGTCCACCACGTGCAGGCCGCTGAACACGACCACCCGGCTTCCGGTGCTCGCCTGCCGACACACCAGGGCGAGACTTGCCCCGATCCCGACCAGGCTCAAGCCGGCCAGCCAGCCGCGGCTACGTCCCGGCAGGCTGAAGTCCAGCGCGAGGACCAGGAGGCCCGTCAGCGTGATGGCGACCTCGGGGAGAAGCAGGAGGAGGTCTGCGGGGTTGAAGGCCGGAGTCATCGTCCGCCCTCATGCGGACCGGCAATCGGGCGACTCGGCAGTTGGACGATCAGGGCTGTCGAGCCGTCGAACCGCCGAACCGCCGAACCGCCGAACGATCCCGCCGTCTTCTTCCCCTGGACCGGCTTCCCGGCGTTTCCCTTCTCCACCGTCTCGATCACGTTGGCCACCGAAGCCTCCATGGCCTTGAGGAACGGGGCGGGGTACAGGCCGATCCAGAAGCAGAGCGCGACGATGGGAATCAGGGTGGCTATCTCGCGGACGCTGAGGTCGGGCAGGGCCTTGTTCTCCTCCTTGGTGATCTCGCCGAACATGGTGCGCTGGTACAGCCACAACATGTAGGCGGCCCCCAGGACGATGCCGGGCACGGCGAGGGCGCCCCACACCCAGTGGACCTGGAAGGCCCCGATCAGGATCAGAAACTCGCCCACGAACCCGTTCAGGCCCGGCAGCCCCATGGAGGCGAACATGATGATGGCGAAGAGGGTGGCATAGACCGGCATCACCTTGGAGATGCCGCCCAGCTCCGAGATGAGCCGCGTGTGCCGCCGGTCATAGATCAGGCCCACGACCAGGAACAGGCCGCCCGTGGAGAGGCCGTGGTTGATCATCTGCAAGAGGCTCCCCTGCACCCCCTGCGGATTGAAGGCGAACATGCCCAGCATCACGAAGCCCATGTGGCTCACCGAGCTGTAGGCGATCAGCCGCTTCATGTCGGGCTGGACCATGCACACCATGGCCCCGTAGATGATGGCGACGATGGCCAGGACGAAGACCATCGTCATGAAGTGCTTGCTGGCCTCCGGGAACATCGGCAGGTTGAAGCGCAGAAAGCCGTACGTCCCCATCTTCAGGAGGACACCCGCCAGGATCACCGAGCCGGCCGTCGGGGCGTCGGTGTGCGCATCGGGCAGCCAGGTATGGAAGGGGAACATCGGCACCTTGATGGCGAACGACAGGGCGAAGGCCAGCCAGACCAGATCCTGGAAGCTGAGCGAAAACCCCAGGAGGGTGATCACCGGGGTGGTGGGATAGGCCACCCGCATCAGCTCCAGCACGTCGAGGGTGTACTTCCCGGTCTGGGCCCCCGCGTAGAAGTAGACCGCCAGGATTCCCAGCAGCATGACCACGCTGCCGAAGAGGGTGTACAGGAAGAATTTGATCGCGGAATAGAGGCGCCGGTCGCTTCCCCAGACCCCGATCAGGAAGTACATGGGGACCAGCATGACCTCCCAGAAGACATAGAAGAGGAAGAAGTCCAGGGCCAGGAACACCCCCAGCATCCCGGTCTCCAGGATCAGCAGGAAGATGTAGAACTCCTTGGCCCGGGTCTTGATGGACTCGAAGGAGCAGAGGATCGCGATCGGGCTCAGGAAGGTGGTGAGCATGACCAGCCACAGGCTGATCCCATCCAGACCGAAGAAGTAGGTCGCTCCGAGGCTGGGGATCCAGTTCGCCCGCTCCGCGAACTGCACCGCCGCCGTCGTCCGGTCGTACGAGAAGGGGAGCGGCAGCGAGACGCCGAAGGTGACCAGGGACGTGAGGAACGCCAGGTTGCGCAGCGCCCCGAGCCGCTCCCGCCCCACGCAGAGCAGCAAGAGGACTCCCACCAGCGGCAAGAAGGTGATCAGGGACAGGATCGGAAAGCCGAGGTCGTTCCCCTGCACGGTCATACGGCCGCTCCTTGCACGGCGCTCTTACGCGTCGGCTAGAAGAAGAACAAGCACACGATCACAAACACCCCCATGGCCATGGCCAGGAGATAGTTCTGGATCACGCCGGTCTGGGTGCGCCGGAAGATCTGGCTGCCGCCCTGGATCAGGTCGGCGATGGCGTTGACCAGGCCATCCACGAAGCGGAAGTCGAAGGCAGCCGATATCCGGCTCATCAGGACGGTGAGGGCGCCGGTACCGTTGACGACCCCGTCCACTCCCCTCGAGTCCACACTCCAGAGGCCGCGGCAGAGCTTTTTTCCAAAATCCACGAAGACGGCATTGTACCACTCGTCCACCCAGTACTTGTTCAAGAGGAGAGTGTAGAGCCCGCGGAACCGGTCCGCCAGGCGGTCCGCCATTCCGGGGCGGCCGAGATACATCAGATAGGCCAGGGCGATCCCCGCCGCCGCGATGGCCACCGAGACGATCGCCATGAGCAGCTCGGAAGGTTCGTGCTGCCCGGCCGCCTCGCCCGCGACGCGGAACACCGGCTCGACGAAGCGGTAATACGGGCTGTGCTCGACCGAGTATCCGAAGAGGCCGGCCACGACGGTGAAGAAGCCGAGGATCATCAGGGGAACCGCCATCAGCTTGGGCGACTCGTGGACGTGGTGCGCCACGTGTTTGTCCATCCGGGACGGCCCCTCGAAGATGAGAAAGTACAACCGGAACATGTAGAAGGCCGTGCCGAACGCCCCCGCGGCCCCCAGGGCCCACAGCCAGACGTGGCCCGAGGCGATGGCGGCATGCAGGATCTGGTCCTTGGACCAGAACCCTGCCAGCGGGAAGATCCCGGCATTGGCCAGGGCCGCCAGGAAGAACGTCACGGCCGTGATGGGCATCTCCCGACGGAGGCCCCCCATCTTGCGGGCATCCTGCTCGCCCGAGAGGCCGTGGATGACCGACCCGCAGCCCAGGAAGAGCAGGGCCTTGAAGAAGGCGTGGGTGGCCAGATGGAAGACGCCGCCGGCATACGCCCCCACCCCGCAGCCCAGGAACATGTAGCCGAGCTGCGAGATCGTCGAGTAGGCGACGACCCGCTTGATGTCGGTCTGGACCAGGGCGATCGTCGCCGCGAAGACCGCGGTGAGCGCCCCGACCCAGGCCACCACACCCATGCTGAACGGGGCCAGACTGAAGAGGAGATTGGATCGGGCCACCATGTAGACGCCCGCCGTCACCATGGTCGCGGCGTGGATCAGGGCCGAGACCGGCGTGGGGCCCTCCATGGCGTCGGGCAGCCAGACATAGAGGGGAAGCTGGGCGGATTTACCGATGGCGCCGACGAAGAGGAGCAGGGTGATCCAGGTCACCAGCGAGAACCCGAAGACCGAATCCCGCTCCAGCACCGTCCGGATGGCTTCGGCGCGAGGGAAAATCTCGGCGTAGGAGAGCGAGCCGAACGTCTCCCAGATCAGGAACAGGCCCAGCAGGAATCCGGCGTCCCCGATGCGGTTGACCACGAAGGCCTTCTTGCCCGCGTCCGAGGCGGATTTCTTCTGGTACCAGAACCCGATGAGCAGATACGAGCAGAGCCCCACGCCTTCCCAGCCCAGAAACATCAGGAGGTAGTTGTTCGCCAGGACCAGGATCAGCATGGAGGTCATGAACAGATTGAGATAGGTGAAGAAGCGGGCGTAGCCGGGGTCCCCGTGCATATAGCCGACCGAGTAGACGTGAATCAGGAACCCCACGAAGGTGACGACCAGCATCATCACCGCCGAGAGGGGATCCACCAGGAACCCCACGCTGGCCGTAAACTCCCCCACCGGGATCCAGGTGTACACGTCCCAGTTGAGCGTCGCCCCGCCCGCCGCCTGGAGGAAGATCCCGAAGGCGATCAGAAAAGACAGTCCCGTGGTCCCCACCCCCAGGATGTGGGCGCGCTCGCGCGTCCACCGCCCGAAGATTCCGTTGATGACCACCCCCACCAGGGGCAGTACAGGTACCAGCCAGATCAGTTTGAGCATTATCAAGCTCTCAGCGTTCAGCCGTCAGCCTTCGTCGCGGCTCGCGGCTCGTCACCCCCACGACTTGTCGTGGCTCGTGGCTCGCAACTCGCGGCTCGTCCTCACCACTTCATCAGATTGATCTCGTCCACGTTGACCGTCTTGAAGTTCCGGTAGAGACCGAGCACAATGGCCAGGCCCACCGCCGCTTCCGCCGCCGCAATCGTGATGATGAAGATGGCGAACACCTGCCCCTGGAGCATCGACTGGGGAAGGTATCGGGCAAACGCGATGAAGTTGAGACTCACCGCGTTCAGCATCAGCTCGATGGACATCAGGATGGCGATGGCGTTGCGGCGCGTCAGCGCCCCGAACACCCCCAGGCTGAAGAGAATCGCCCCCAGGATCAGATAATGGCTCAGCGGAATCATCGTCCCCCCTGCTCCCTTGCCCCCCCGCTCCTCCGCCCCCCTGCCGCTACTCTTTCCGCGCCAGAATGATCGCCCCCACCATGCCCGCCAGGAGGAGGATGGAGACCGCCTCGAACGGAAGAGCGTAAGTGGTCAGCAGCGCCCGTCCGAGAAACGGCGTCGTCTCGGGGAAATTCGGGGGCGCCACCAGCGCGGCGATACCCCGGTTGGTCGCATAGATCAAGCCGGCCAGCAGTCCGGCGGCCGCGATGGCGCTCAGGACCACCTGGTCGTTGATCACCCGCGCCGTGGCGGACGAGATCCGGGTCGTCAGCATGATGGCGAAGAGGAGCAGGATCGTGATCCCCCCAACGTAGATCAGGACCTGCACCGCGGCCAGAAACTCCGCGTCCAGCAGGACGTAGAGGGCCGCCACCCCGCAGAAGCTGAAGATCAGCGCCACGGCCGCCCGGACGATGTTCCTGCCCAGGACCACGACCGCCGCCGCCCAGACCGTGAAGGCCGCCACCAGGTAGAAGATACCGAGGGTGAGTGTCATTGCCGCTCGCGTCCTCTCAAGGCGTTCCCGCTATCTCCAGAGCGTCAGCGCCAGCCCTGTCAGGATCAGGTTGGCGAACGCGATGGGCAGCAGGACCTTCCAGGCGAAATCCATGAGCTGGTCCACGCGAAGCCGGTTCAGCGTCCAGCGCAGCCACATCATGACAAAGATCAGGAAGTAGCACTTGAGCTGGAACCAGACCAGCCCAAACAGGCCGTGCGCAACCTCCGGGGGAAGGCCCGGGATGGGAATCCAGGGGCCGCGCCACCCCCCCAGGAACAGCGTCGTGGCGATGGCCGCCACCACGAACATGTTGGCGTATTCGGCCAGGAAGAAGATGGCAAACCGCATCCCGCTGTACTCGACATGGAAGCCGGCCACGAGTTCCGACTCGGCCTCGGGGATGTCGAAGGGGAGGCGGTTGCACTCGGCCAGGGCGCAAGTGAAATACACCAGGAACGCCACCGCCTGGGGAAACACGAACCAGCCCGGCAGGAACCCGAACCACGTCCCGCCCTGGGCCTCCACCAGCTTCCCCATGCTCATGGTGCCGGCGATCATCACCGGCCCGAGAATGGAGAGGACCAGGGGCACCTCGTAGCTCACGGCCTGGGCCGCGGAGCGCATGGCTCCCAGCGTGGCGTACTTGTTGTTGGAGGACCAGCCCGCCATGATGATGCCCACCACGGCGAGCGAGGAGATGGACACCATGTAGAGGAGGCCGATGTTCAGGTCGCGGACGATCAGGCCGGGGGCCCACGGAATCGTGACGTAGCTCGCCAGGGACGCCGCGAAGACCACCATGGGGGCCAGGACGAACACCACCTTGTCCGCCCGGGCGGGGATGATATCTTCCTTGAGGAGAAGCTTGATCCCGTCGGCGATGCTCTGCGCCCAGCCGTGCCAGCCCCCCACCCGCATCGGGCCGAAGCGGACCTGGATGTGGGCGCTGATCTTCCGCTCCCACCAGATCATGAACATGGCCGCCACGGAGATGTAGGCGACGACGACGCCCACCACGACGGTCATCACCACCAGAGTGGGGACGAGCCAGGGGAGACCCCAGGCCGCCGTCAGCGCGTAGAATTGTTCGACGAGTTTGGCAAAAGTGATCATCGTGTTGTGTGTCGCCCGCCGCCCTACCGATCGATTTCGCCTAGGACGATGTCCACGCTCCCCAGGATCGCCACGGCATCCGCCACCAGGCACCCCGTCATCATCTCATGCAGGGCGCTCAGGTTGCAGAAGGCCGGGGAGCGCACCTTGTACCGGTACGGCTTGGGCGAGCCGTCGCTGATCAGATAGAAGCCCAGTTCCCCTCGCGGGCTCTCGGTGCGGGCATAGATCTGGCCGGCCGGCGGCTTGATGGTCTTGGGCATCTTGGCCAGGATCTCGCCCGCGGGCAGCCGATCCAGCGCCTGCTCGATGATCTTGACGCTCTCGATCATCTCCTGGCGGCGGACCAGAAACCGGGCCCAGACGTCGCAACTGTCAAACACGGGGATGTCGAACTCGAAACGGTCGTAGATCGAGTACGGGTCGTTGCGGCGCAGGTCCCACTTGATGCCGGCAGCGCGGAGCATCGGCCCGGAGAGCCCGTAGTTCACGCTGGAGTCGGGGTCCAGGACCCCAATCCCCTGGAGGCGCTTCCGGAACAGGATGTTGTCGGTGACCAGGGCGTCGTACTCGGGAATACGCGGCTTGAACCATTCCAGGAAGGCCCGGCAGTCCGCGACCCAGCCGTCCGGAAAGTCCATGGCCATCCCGCCGATGCGGTAGAAGCTATAATTCAGCCGCTGCCCGCTCACCGCCTCGAAGAGGTCCAGGACCATTTCGCGTTCGCGGAAGCAGTAGATGAAGATGGTGAAGTTTCCCAGATCCAGGCCGAACGTCCCCAGCCAGAGGAGGTGGCTGGCGATCCGCTGCAGCTCGCCCAGGATGACCCGCATGTGCTCGGCCCGCTCCGGGATCTTCTGGCCCATGAGTCGCTCGACGGCAAGCACGTAGCCGAAGTTCATGGACATGGAGGCCAGGTAGTCCAGCCGGTCTGTGTAGGGAACGATCTGGGGATAGCTCCGGTTTTCCCCGATCTTTTCGTGGCAGCGATGCAGGTAGCCGATGTAGGGAATGCAGTCGGTGATGACTTCCCCGTCCAGCTTCAACAAGAGGCGGAGCACCCCGTGTGTGGACGGGTGCTGGGGCCCCATGTTGACGTACATCTCCTCCATCGTCTCCCCGAGACGCTCGACCGTCACCGTGGTGCCGATGGGAACCGGAGGTTGCGCCTTCTCCATCGCGTGTCAGCCTTCCGCAGCGCAGGGCTGAACGAATCCTCGTCGCATACCCGCCGGCTACGATGCCGCCGGCTTGGGCGGGGGGGCGGGGGAAGCCTTGGCCGCTCCCTTGGCGGCCTCGCTCTTGGCGATCTTCTCTTCCATCCCGTAATCCGTGTACGGGACCATGCGTTCGTCCGCGTAATCCTTCCGCAGGGGATATCCCACCCAATCCTCCGGCAGCAGAATCCGCCGGTGGTCCGGATGTCGGTCGAAGCGGATGCCGAACAGGTCGTAGCACTCTCGCTCGTGCCAATCGGCCGCCCGCCAGAGATCGCTCACCGTCCGGACCAGGGGGTCCTCTCGGTTCACCTTCACCCGAACGTGCGCCTTGTTCGGGTGCCGGAGGGACGAGAAGTCATAGACCACCTCCAGATGCGTCACCCAGTCCGCCCCACTGAGGCAGTTCAGGTATTCGAAGCCCAGCTCGTGGAGCAGCCGGCACACCTCCCGCGCGTGCTCCGAGGTGGTCGTCAGACGGACCTCGACCTCCCGCACCTCGGTCTCGCCGATGGCGTCGCCG
>JAPLLC010000292.1 GCA_026387775.1 Candidatus Methylomirabilota bacterium
CTGCGGGGGACGGGGTCGTCTCTCGGCGGAGGGATGAAGGTCTCATGCCGAGTGCCAGAATCATAGGGACCGGGTCGTACCTGCCTCCGAAGGTGCTGACGAATGCCGATCTCGAGAAGTTGGTGGACACCAGCGACGAGTGGATCCTCACCCGGACGGGGATCGTCGAGCGGCCGTGGCTGATCATGCACACCCCGTTGACGCCGAGCAACGGCGCCCCGCCGTATTCCGACGAGTCGATCCGGCGCTTGAACCGCCGGAACGTGGGAACCAGCAGGAAGGAGCCCGCGCGCGCGCGCAGGTCCTTCTTCAACTCCTCGCGCAATAGAGAGAATATCGTCTCCACCAACCCTTCCGAAATCTTCAGGGCAACGTTCCCGATGAAGCCGTCGCAGACCACCACGTCCGCAATGCCGCTGAAGACGTCCCGTCCCTCCACGTTGCCGATGAAGTTCAGGGAGTGCTCCTCTTCCATCTCCTTGAAGGCCTCGCGGGTCAGCTCGTTCCCCTTCGACTCCTCTTCGCCGATACTGAGGAGCCCCACGCGCGGCCGCGTTTGCCCCAAGATGTCCCGCGCATAGACATTCCCCATGATGGCGAACTGGAGGAGATGCCTCGGCTTGCAGTCCACGTTGGCCCCGACGTCCAGGAGGACCGCCTGATGCGTGATCGTCGGCACCACCACGGCAATGGCCGGACGCTCGACCCCCGGGAGCGGCCCCAGTACCACCAAGGCGGTGGCCATGACGGCCCCGGTGTTCCCCGCACTGACGAACGCCTCAGCCTCCCCCTTCTTCACCATCTCCAGGCCGATCCGGATGGAGGAGTGCTTCTTCTTGCGGAGAGCGGACATGGGGTTCTCCCCCATCTCCACTGCCTCCGGGGCGTGTCGGACCGTCATCGCCAGCCCACGCACATCGTGGCGGGCCAGGTGATCCCGGAGAACCGCCTCATTCCCGACCAGGATGACCGTCGAGCCCAATTCGCGGGCGGCCGCAACGGCACCCTCCACCGTCACCTCGGGTCCGCGGTCTCCGCCCATGGCATCCAGGGCGACTCGCACTATTGCGCCAGAGGACATGCGTGTGGGTCCGGGCGAAGCCTACTCTTCCGCCTGCTTCACCACCTCGCGGCCGCGGTAATAGCCGCAGCTCCGGCACGCGCGATGGGGAAGCGTCATGGCCTGACAGCGCGGGCAGCGGGAGAGCCCCACTGCGCGGATCGCATCGTGCGCCCGGCGCTTGGCCGTTCGGGCATTACTGTGGCGTCGCTTCGGAAGTGGCATCGCTATCCTCGCTTGGAACGTCGTTTGGTGAACGGACAGTATCGCGGAACGCCGCGCCCGGACCGGAGGGCTAGCGCAATTTCCGCAGGATCGTAAGCCGCGGGTCCAGGTGGGGTTCCTGGCAGCCGCACGATCCGAGATTCAGGTTCGCGCCGCATCGCGAGCACAGACCCCGGCAATCCTCGCGGCAAACGGGCTGAACGGGCAGGCCGAGCAGGACGTTTTCGCGCAGAAGATGATCGGTGTTGATCCGACCCTCCTCGAGGTAGGTCACGTCCAGTTCTTCCACGGCGAGTTCGCGCTCCTCCCCTTCCGGGGCCTGGAGCCCGAGCGCGCAGTACAGGTCGAACCGGTCCTGGGCCTGAAAGCGAAACGACTCGAGGCATCGGCTGCAGATGAGCGCCACATCCCCGACGAAGGTCCCCCCGATCAGTAGCCCACGTCCAGAGCGCCCAAGATATAGCTCTGCCCGAACCGACGCCGGGCCCTCCCATAGCCCTGCCGAATTCCCCAGATCAAGCTCTTCCGCCGGCAAGACCACGTGCAGCCCCTCCGGCGGGATTTTCGATACTTCAATCAGCATTTCGACTATCTACAAGCCCAGGGAAAAACTCGCGTAGTATACTGAGGCCCCCCGGGGGTGTCAAGGAAAAATCCCCTACCGCGATGCCGGCAATCCATCCGCCAAATGCAAGGGTGACGCGGGTTTGCACCGATAGAACGCGGCCCGCAGTCAGAGCGCTCGCCCCCTGGCAAGACCGCATCTTCGCCGGCCTCGTTCCGCGCCGGCCACCCCTCACGGAAGTGCCTACCGAGCCGCCCGCTCGTAGGCATGCTGCTCCAGCGCCCCGAAGAAATAGGGAATCTCGTACGCCGCCGACTCCGGGGAGTCGGAACCGTGGACGGCGTTCTGCTCGATGCTGGAGGCGAAGTCTTTCCGGATCGTCCCCGGTTCGGCCTTGGCTGGATCCGTCGCCCCCATGAGCCGGCGGACCTGGGTGATTGCCCCCGGCGCCTCCAGGACGATGGCCACGATGGGCCCCGAAGACATGAACTGGGTCAGGCCGGAGAAGAACGGCTTCCCGCGATGGACCCGGTAAAACTCTTCGGCCTCTTGCCGATCGAGGTGGATCATCTTCAACGCCCGGATCGTCAGCCCGGCCGCCTCGAACCGCCCGACGACATCGCCCACATGACCACCGCGAACCGCATCCGGTTTCACCATCACCAGCGTGCGCTCTGACATGCTTGCTCCTTGCCGCGTCCCCGAATCTCTGATTCAGATAGCGGATTTCTTCTTCTCGACCGGCTTCGACCTTGGCACCCGTTTCCCGGCAACGGGCTTCGCCGGGACAGCCGGCTTGACCCGGGACGGGCGGGCCGCCGCGAGCATCCGCGCGACCGCCTCCCCCATCCCGGCAGGGCTCTTCACCACGGTGATGCCGGCCCGCTGCATGGCCGCCATCTTCTCCGTCGCGGTCCCGGTCCCCCCCGAGATGATGGCGCCGGCATGGCCCATCCTCCTCCCCGGCGGGGCCGTCTGTCCGCAGATAAAGCCGACCACCGGCTTGGTCATGTGTTCCCGGACGAAGGCCGCCGCCTCTTCCTCCGCCGTGCCCCCGATCTCCCCGATCATCAGGACGGCGTCCGTCTCGGGGTCCGCCTGGAACAGCCGCAGGGCGTCCACGAAGCTCGTGCCGATGATGGGATCCCCCCCGATGCCGAGACAGGTGGACTGGCCGATCTGTCGCGTCGTGAGCTGCCCCACCGCCTCGTAGGTGAGGGTGCCGCTCCGCGAGACCACGCCGACCCGGCCCGGCCGGTGGATGCGCCCCGGCATGATGCCGACCTTGGCCTTCCCGGGCGAGATGAGCCCCGGGCAATTCGGGCCGATCAGCCGGGACGGCCGTCCCTGCAGGGCGCGGCGCGCCCGCACCATGTCCAGCGTGGGAATTCCCTCCGTCACGCACACGATCACGCCGATGCCGACGTCCGCCGCCTCGAGGATGGCATCGGCGGCAGAGGCCGGGGGCACGAAGATGAGCGAGACGTTGGCACCCTCCGCGGCCACGGCCGCGGCGACGGTGTCAAAGACGGGAATTCCCTCATGGACGAGGCCGCCCTTGCCGGGCGTCACCCCGGCCACCACCTGCGTGCCGTACTCCCGGCAGGCGAGCGCGTGGAACGTTCCTTCCTTGCCGGTCAGCCCCTGCACCACGAGCCGTGTATGGGTGTCGACCAGGATGCTCATGGCCACTCCGTCCTGCGTGCGAGATGTCGGGTCACGCCGCGCGAGCGGCCCGGACCGCCTTCCGGGCGGCGTCCTGCATGCCCGTGGCCCCAAGGAAGTTCAACCCCGACTCGGCCAGCATGCGCTGGCCCAGCTCCACGTTGGTGCCTTCCATCCGGATCACGATGGGGAGCGTGACGCCAAGGCTCTTGACTGCCTTGATGACCCCCTCGGCCAGCCGGTCGCAGCGCAGGATACCCCCGAAGATGTTGATGAGGACCGCCTTCACGCTCGGATCCGAGATCAGGATGCGGAAGGCGTTCTCGATCTGCTCGGCGCTGGCCCCGCCGCCCACGTCCAGGAAGTTCGCGGCCTCACCTCCCGCCAGCTTGATGATGTCCATGGTGGCCATCGCCAGCCCGGCGCCGTTCACCATGCACCCGACGGTGCCGTCCAGCTTGATGTAGTTGAGGCTGTACCGCGACGCCTCGACCTCCAGCGGCGACTCCTCGTCCAGGTCCCGCAGGGCTTGGATCTCCGGATGGCGAAAAAGAGCGTTGTCGTCGAAATTCATCTTGGCGTCCAGGGCCAGCAGCCGCCCGTCCCCCGTTACCACCAAGGGGTTGATCTCGGCCAGGGAGCAGTCCGTCTGCTCGAAGGTCCGGTACAGCCGGGTGAGGAAGTCGCCTGCGGCCTTCACCTGGTCTCCTCGGAGCCCGAGGCCGAAGCCGAGCTTCCGGGTGTGAAACCCCCGGATGCCCGTGGCCGGGTCCACGTGGGCCTTCACGATGGCGTCCGGCCGGGTGCGGGCGACTTCCTCGATCTCCATCCCCCCGGCGCCGGAGGCCATCAGGACCGGGAGTCCCACAGCCCGATCGATCACGATGCCGAGGTAGAGCTCCTGCCGGATGTCCATCCCCTCTTCCACCAGGACCCGTTTCACCCGCTGTCCCTCGGGGCCGGTCTGATGCGTCCTGAGCATCATACCCAGGATCTGGGAGGCCATCTGCTCGGCCTCGTCCGGAGACTTGGCCAGCTTGACGCCGCCCCCCTTGCCGCGGCCGCCGGCGTGGATCTGGGCCTTCACGACCACCCTGCCGCCCAGCTCCTGCGCGATGGCCCCGGCCTCGGACGCGGTCGTCGCCACGCGGCCGCGGGGAACCGAGACGCCCGCGTCGGCCAGGATGGCCTTCGCCTGATACTCGTGGATCTTCATGCCCGCCCCATTCTCAACTCTCGGCTCTCCGCTCTCGGCTCTCCGCTCTCGGCTCTCCGCTCTCGGCTCTCAGGTCGTGGCGTGGCTCGCGGCTCGCAGGTCGTGGCTCGTGGCTCGTGGCTCTCAACTCGCGGCGTGGCTCGTCCGTCAGCCGCCCAGGAGCCGCTTCAGCATGTGGCGCGTCATCTCGCGCCCCATGGCGGCGATCGACTCCGTCAGGGGAATCTCCTTCGGGCAGGCGTGGACGCAGTTCTGCGCATTGGCGCAATCCGCCAGGCCGCCCTCGCCCATCAGGGCGTCCAGCCGCTCCCGGGCGTTCATCCGGCCGATGGGGTGCATGTTGAACAGCCGGACCTGGGAGATCGCCGCCGCCCCCATGAAGGGAGTGATCGGCGTCACCTGGGGGCAGACCTCCAGACAGCAGCCGCAGGTCATGCAGCGGGAGAGGCTGTAAGCGACCGCCCCCGTCTCCGGGTCCACGCGGGGGCCCGATCCCAGGTTGTACGTCCCATCCAGCGGGATCCAGGCCCGCACGCGCTTCAGGGCCTCGAACATCCGCCGGCGGTCCACCATCAGATCTCGCACCAGCGGAAACTTGATCATGGGCTCCAGGACAATAGGCTGCACGAGCTGGTCGACGAGAGCGCTACAGGCTTGCCGCACCTTGCCGTTGACGATCATACTGCAGGCGCCGCAGACCTCCTCGAGACAGTTGCAGTCCCAGAAGACCGGCATCGTCTTCTTCCCGTCCACGGTCACCGGATTCCGCCGGATATCCATCAGGGCGGAGATGACGTTCATCCGCGGCTTGTAGGACAGATGAAACTCCTCCCAGCGGGACGGTGCCGTCGGCCCATCTTGCCGCTTGATCCGCAGCACCACTCTGGTCATTGCCATGGTGACGTTGCCCCCCCTCACAGCACCTGAATCGGCTCCTGCCCGGGACTGCTCGCCAGATCAGTACTTCCGAGCTTCCGGCGTCAGCAGAGAGGTGTCAACCGGCGCGTAGCCGATCGACGGTCCGTCCGGCGTCCAGGTGGCCAGCGTCGTTTTCATCCACTGGGCGTCGTTGCGCTCCGGGAAGTCGGGCTTGTAGTGCGCACCGCGGCTCTCGTCGCGCCGCAGCGCCCCCAGGGTGATCACCCGGGCCAACTCCAGCATGTTCCAGAGCTGCCGGGTGAAGACGACCGCCTGATTCGACCAGCGCGCGGTGTCGTTGATGTCGATCCGCTTCCAGCGGGCCATCATCTCGCAGAGCGCGGCGTCCGTGGCAGCCAGCTTGTCGTTGTACCGCACCACGGTCACGTTCTCGCTCATCATCTCGCCCATTTCTTTGTGGAGCGCGAAGGGATTCTCCATCCCCTGGAGCCCGAGGATCCGGGTGTAGGCCTCCTCCTGTCGCTTCCGTTCCGCCTCGTAGACGCCGCTTTCGATCGTCTCGCAGGACCGATCCAGCCCCTTCATGTAGCTTCGCATGGCGGGCCCGGCCAGCATCCCCCCGTAGAAGCAGGAGAGGAGCGAATTCGCCCCCAGGCGGTTCGCCCCGTGGTACTCGTAGTCCGCCTCGCCGGCCGCGAAAAGCCCCGGGATGTTCGTCTGATGGTTCCGAGGGCTATCCGCCACGGGGTCGCCGCGGTTGTCCGCCTCGTAGTCGATCCACAGACCGCCCATGGAGTAGTGAACGCCGGGGAAAACCTTCATGGGCACCTTGCGCGGATCGTCGCCGATGAACTTCTCGTAGATCTCCAGGATGCCGCCCAGCTTGCGGTCCAGGGTCTCCTTCGGGATGTGGCTGACGTCCAGATAGACCATGTCCTGGCCGTCGACACCTAACTTGAGGACGCGGCAGATGTGGTAGATCTCGCGGGTGGCGATGTCCCGGGGGACCAGGTTCTTGTACTTGGGATACTTCTCTTCCAAAAAATACCAGGGCTTCCCGTCGCGCGGGACCCACATCCGGCCGCCCTCGGACCGGGCGGACTCGCTCATCAGGCGGACCTTGTCCTCGCCGGGGATGGCCGTGGGATGCACTTGCATGAACTCCCCGTTGGCGTAGATAGCCCCTTGCTGGTAGGCCGCGGCGGCGGCCGAGCCGGTACAGACCACCGAATTCGTGCTCTTCCCGAAGACCATCCCGCAGCCGCCGGTGGCCAGCAAGACCGCGTCCGCCGAGAAGGCTCGGATTTCCATGCTCCGCAGATCCTGGGCCGCGATCCCCCGACAGACCCCCTCCCCGTCCTTCACCACCGAGAGGAACTCCCAGAACTCCAGCTTCTCCACCAAACCGGCGGCCTCGTGCTTCCGGACCTGCTCGTCCAGGGCATAGAGGAGCTGTTGCCCCGTCGTCGCCCCGGCATATGCCGTCCGGCTGTAGAGCGTGCCGCCGAAGCCGCGAAAATCGATGTGCCCCTCGGGCGTCCGATTGAACGGCACGCCCATGCGGTCCAGAAGGTACACGATCCCCGGCGCGGCCTCGCACATCCCCTTCGCCAGGGGCTGGTTGGCCAGAAAGTCACCCCCCTTGACCGTCTCGTAGAAGTGGATTCGCGGGCTGTCGCCCTCCCCCTTCGTGTTCACGGAGGCGTTGATTCCCCCCTGGGCGCAGACCGAGTGGGAACGCTTGACCGGCACCAGGGAGAACACCTGGCAGGACACCCCCGCCTCGGCCAGCTTGACCACCGTCATCAGCCCCGCCAGGCCGCCTCCCACCACGATTGCCTTCGGCCGTAGAGCCATGATGGCCCTCCCCGTTACTTGAAGGATAACAGAATGTGAATGCCCATGGCACTCATGGTGGCGAAAACGACATAGCTGACGACCGTCATGCCTTGTTGGGCTCGCGCGCTGACGGTGAGCCCCCACTTGTAGGCGAGATTGAACAACCCGTGGGAGAAATGGTAACAGGCGCAGACGATCCCCAGGATGTAGATCAGTTTCTCGGGCGTGGGGGCAAAGTAGCGGGCCATGTAGGCGTAGTCGATCGTCCGCCCAAAGAACACGCCCTGCACCCGGGTGTTCCAGACGTGGTAGGTGATGAAGAGGATGAGCAGGACTCCGCTGATCCGCTGGAGCAGGTAGGCCAGGTTATGGTAGCGGAGCCCGATCCCATGCCCCGGATGCGCGAAGTCGCCTTCGGCGGTGACGACCAGCCCATAGAGGCCGTGGAACAGGAGCGGCCCGAAGACCCCCCCGATCTCCAGCACGGCTAGGTACGGCAATCCCAAGAGGAATTCCGCGTGGTGGTTAAACGCCTCGGGGCCGCGGATGGCGAACGCGTTCCCGAGAAAGTGCTGGACCAGAAAGACACCGACAGGAAGGATACCGGTTATGGAATGCCACCGGCGCAAATAGTAATGCCGGATCTCTGAGCTCACCATGCGCCCCCCTTCCTCGGATCGCCCCCGGGAACGCGGACAATACCCTCCAGCCCTGCGCTCGCATCAAGCATGAAGGCCGGAAAATCCATCCGACCTTCGCCGGATATGGTTGCGGCCCCCGACTGGACCGGACCGCGCCAGGACGGAGCGCCCCTACGAGCTCTTCTTCGGCTTCAGGGGCGGCTTGGCGCCGGACCTGGCGGCAATCTTGGCCTCCGCCTCCTTCACCTGCTCCTCGAGCGCCTGCTTCTGCTTCGTCAGCTCCTCGAACTGCTTCTTCATCGCCTCGGCATCCGCCTTGAAAGTGGTCATCTCCCCCTTCAGGGCCATGTTCTCCTTCTGCAGGCCGGCCACCTGGCCCTTGAGCTGTTCGTTTTCCTTCTTGGCCTCCTGCCCGCACGCTGCGACCGCGAGCATCACAAACAGCGCCAGCCCTGCCCCCATAAATCGGTTTCGCATGTCTTGCCGTCCTCCTGCTCCGCGTGAATGAAATATTCGACAGTCACGTCGTCACAACTTCGTTTCCGCCGCCGTCTTCCGCACGCTCTCGAGGCTCTTCCGCACCAGGGCTTGCTCCGTCTCGGTCAACCGGATTTCCAAGACTCGCTCGACCCCGCCCGCCCCGATCACCACCGGCACGCCGAAATAGGTGCCGTGGATACCGTACTCGCCCTCCAGATAGGCGGCGCACGGCAGAATCCGCTTCTTGTCTTTGAGATAGGCCTCGGCCATGGCGATCGCCGCGGCGGCCGGCGCGTAGTAGGCGCTCCCGGTCTTGTAGAGGGCCACCAGCTCCCCGCCCGCCTTGCGCGTCCGCTCGACGATGGCGTCGATGCGCTCCGCCGGCAGAAGCTCGCCCACCGGGATTCCGCCCACCGCGCAGCAGCGCACCAGCGGCACCATGTCGTCGCCGTGACCGCCCAGCACGAAGGCCTGGACGTCCTCCACCGACACCCCGAGTTCCATCGCCACGAACGTCCGGAAGCGCGCCGAGTCCAGCACGCCCGCCATCCCCACGACCTTCTGCTTGGGAAATCCGGTCACCTGCTTGAAGGCGTACACCATGGCGTCCAGGGGATTGCTGATCACGATGCAGAACGCCCCGGGGCAGGTCCGCTTCAGGTTTGTGGCCACGTCGGTGATGATCTTGAGGTTCGTCCCCAGGAGGTCTTCGCGACTCATGCCCGGCTTGCGCGGGATCCCGGCGGTGACGATGCACACGTCGGCGCCCGCCACGTCCTCGTACGAGCTCGTGCCGGTGATGGCCGCATCCGCCCCGCCGATCGGCAAGAGCTGTGCGATGTCCAGCGCCTTGCCCTTGGCCGCCCCCTCGGCGGCCGGGATGTCGAAGAGGACGATGTCTCCCAGTTCCTTCGCCGCGGCGAGATACGCCAGGTTTCCCCCGATCTGACCCGCTCCGATCAAGGCGATCTTCTTCCGTGCCATGGCCCCTCTCTCTCCTTCACCTCACGTTCGGTCGCGCGTTCCCGCCGCGCGAGGATGACGCCCGCGCACCGCTTGACCCGCACGAATGGCGAGTCGGTCAGCCTGATTCTGGTAACACGGGGATCAAGCAGGTGTCAAGCGCAAACACCCCCACGAGGCGCGCTCCGCGCTTCCCTGCCGCCGGCGCGCCCCGCCCTGCGGCGCACTCAGACCGCCATCGCGATACGATCCGCGACCTCGATCGCCCCTTCCACCACATCAGAGATCAGGCGCCCGGGGTAGGTCCCCTCTCCGACCGCCAGCACGCCTGGCCAGGTCGTCTGATGCGGCAACCCTCGGCGTCCAAGCCACTGGCGGGAATCCGGCGCGTACCGCACGCTTGCCAGCGGGCGCCCCCAGAGGTCTCCCAGCGTCTCGGACGGAAGCACCGCCCGATAGGCGGCAGCCTCGCCGATGCCGGGCACGACCTGTTCCGCGGCCTCCATGAGCGCCTGCGCCAGCGACTCCGCATCGGTCGGGGCGGAGGGCGACACGAAACGTCCGACGCTCAGGCACCGCAACCCCTTGGGATCCTGCTCCTGCCGCCGATCCGACCCCAGGCGCACGAACGCCAGGTTCTCCCCCGTGGCGGGGCGCCCGGCATCCAAGACGACGAGACACTGGCCTCCCAACTCCGACGGCAGGTAGGCCTCCGGCACGGCGAGCACCATGATCTGGGTCACGGCGAGCGATTGCCAGGGCTCCTCGATCGGCAATCGCCGCGAGAGCCAGCCGCGGCGCTCGGGCAGGAGCCCCTGGGCGAGAATCGGCGGCGGCACATCTGTCACCACGACGCGGGCGCGGATCGTCTCCCCGGCTCTGGTGATCACGCCGGACGCGTGTCCCCGCTCGACCAGACATCCCGCAACCTCGGTCAGCAGACGCACCTCGCCCCCATCCTGCCGGAGGCGCGCCGCCAGGCAGCTCGCCAGCGCCATCGGTCCCCCGGAGACCTCCATCGCCCCCTCGGTGAGGCGCCGCAGCGCCAGGGCTGCCTCCAGAGTCGAGCACTCGTCCGCGTCCCGGAGCACGAGATACCAGAGACACGCCTCCAGCGCCTGCTGGCTCACCGGGCCCAGGCCGACCCTGGCGAGGGTCGCGCGCAGCGGCGTCTCCTCGGCCTTGCGGAGGCGCTGTGCCGCCTGTCGTGTCGCGGAAAAGAGGTACTGCCGGGCGAGGCCCTGCCCGAAACGAAGCCGCGCCCGCCAGCCCACCGGAGGCAGGGCCGGCAGCGCCGCGGCGAGCCCATCCCGATCGGATGCCAGCGCCGCAAGCTCCGCGAGGAGTGACCGCCACCCGGGTTCGTCGTCGGGGACTTCCCGGCGAATTTCCGGCCACCAGCGTTCGGGGTCGCGGGAGAAGCTCAGACGGTGACGCGGCAAGGCGGTCTGGATCGTGGGATCGCAGGCCGTCCTCGGAAGGTCGATCCCCAGCCGCATGAGGAGCGTGGTCAGCGCGCCCCGGGGGCCGGCCCCGGCGAAAAACGTCGCTCCCGCATCGAACCGGTAGCCGGCGCGGACGATGGGCTGGCACGCCCCGCCCACTTCGGCAGCGCGCTCCAGCAACACCACGGAGCGTCCGGTGCGCGCCAGGAGAGCCGCGACCGCCAGGCCGCCGATGCCGGCGCCCACCACCGCCACGTCGAAAGCACGGGCGGCCGCCCCGTTTCCGGGGGGGGCGTCGGGCGCCTCGGCGAGCTTCACACCCTCGGTCGCCTCCGGCGGAGGCGGTGGTCCGCTGGTCGGCGCGTCGGGGGCCGGCGGTGGAGGCGCTGCCGCCCGGCGAGGGGCTTCCCCGCCGCCGGCGGCCGGGCGCTTGCCTCGGGGGGATCGGCGCCGCGTCATGCTCGACCCCGGATGGCCAGGCTGATCGGCGTGCCTCGAAAGCCGTACGCATCCCGGAGACTGTTCTCGAGATACCGCATGTAGGAGAAATGGATCTTTCCCGCCGTCGTGGTGAAGAGCACGAACGTCGGCGGCTTGGTCCCGGTCTGCGTGGCATACCGGATGCGCACGGGGCGGCCTCGCTCGACGGGGGCCGGCCGGCGGACCACAGCCCTCTGGATGACCTCGTTCAATTCCGACGTCGGGATGCGGCGCGCCCGCTCGGCGGCCACGGCGTCGATCGCGTCGAAGAGGCTCATCACGCGGAGCCCGGTCAGCGCGGACACGAAGGCCATCGGCGCGTAGGCGAGATATTTGAAATGCTCCTGCAGGGTGAGGCGAAACTCGTCGACCGCGTCCGGCTGTCCCGCACGACAGTCCCACTTGTTCACGACCAGGACGGTGGCGCAGCCCGCCTCAACCACCTCTCCGCCGACCTTGGTGTCCTGGGCGGTCACGCCTTCCGCCCCGTCAATCAAGAGAAGGACGACGTCCGCCCGGCGCACCGCCGCCAGGGCGCGCGAGACGCTGTAGCGCTCCACCGACCGCCCCAGGCGTCCCTTGGCCCGGATCCCCGCGGTGTCCACCAGGATGTAATCGCGACCCCGGTAGCTGAACCGGGTGTCGATCGCGTCCCGGGTGGTCCCCGGCTCCGAACTCACCAGCACCCGATCCGCCCCGAGAATGCGGTTGACCAGCGAGGATTTGCCCACGTTCGGGCGCCCCACCACGGCCACCGTGATCGCCTCCGACTCGGCGGCCTCGTCCTTCGCCTCCGGCAAGACGCCCATCACCGCGTCCAGAAGATCCCCGATCCCTTGCCCCGCTTCGGCCGAGACCGGACAGACGGGATCGAACCCAAGCCGGTAGAAGTCCGCCGTAAGCGCCCCCTGGCTGACGTCGTCCACCTTGTTGACGACCAGGAGGATGGGTCCCGGCTTCCCCATCCGCAGGAGCCGGGCGACCTCGACGTCGGCCGGCGTCAGGCCTTCCTTGCCGTCCACCAGGAACAGGATGACGTCGGCCTCGGCGATAGCCTGCTTCGCCTGGGCGCGCACCTGGGCCATGATCCCGGTGCCTTCCGGCTCGAACCCCCCGGTGTCCACCAGGACGAACCGGCGCCCGCGCCAGTCCCCCTCTCCGTACAGCCGGTCGCGGGTGACGCCGGGCATGTCGTCCACGATGGCCCGTCGCCCACCCAGCAGGCGGTTGAAGAGCGTGGACTTGCCGACGTTCGGTCGACCCACGACAGCGATGATCGGAATAGCCAAAAGGAACCTCCTTGACGGACACTTGTACCACATGAGGGCCGTCTTTACCAACCCTTGAAGGCCGAAGCATCCGTTGGCGTGGTGTGATCAGGCTGAAGGCGTGACGCAAGCCTGGCAGGCGGCGACTTGGGCTCCACCGAAGATGGCGATCGGGCAGGACGGGATGCAGCGCTTGGGTCACCGCACACGGCGCGGATCACCGCGGCGACCCGGGTCCCTTCGGCCAGATCGAACGGCTCGCCCGCGGCGAATCTGTTGGCCAAGCAATGACGACCGGCATCGTTCCCACGACACGCTCGGCCCCGACAGCGGTGTCGGGGCCGAGCGCAGACGGTGGGTGGCCGCAGTCTCTTCGTGCAACCCGCAAGCAGGAGGGACCCATGCCCTCCGCCGCGGGGGCGGGTCCTCGCGCCGCTACTTTGCGGCGACGTTGACGACCTTCACCAGCTTGAACTGATTGCCCGGCTGGATCTCGCAGATGCTCACCGCGCTCAGGCCATCGCCGTTCGGGGTAAAGTTGAACGTGCCCAGGACGCCCTTGTAGCCCTGGGTCGCGAGGATGGCCTCGCGGATCTTGGCGCGGTCTTCGCCGCCTTTCCGGATGGCGTTCACCAGGATGTTCAGGCCATCGTGGCTCCAGGCGTTGGCCGCGTCATACACCTCGCCGAATTCCTTCTTGTAGGCGTCGGCGTATTTCTGGATCTCCGGGGTGCCCGGCGTGAAATCGTTGACCGCCAGGAGCCCGACGGCCTGCTCCTTGGCGAGGTTCAAGGCGTCCCGGTTGCCGCTGGACGGCGAGCCGAGATACTTGAACGGCGAGCCGAGCTGACGGTACTGCCGCATGATGACCGCCACGTCCTCCGGGTTCGTGGCGTAGAGGATCATGATCTCCGTGCCGACGTTCTTGAGGGCCAGGAGCTGTGCCGTATAGTCCCGGGTCCCCGTGGTGTACTTGTCGCGCCGCACCACCGTGAGGCCCATCTCTTTCGCCGTCTTCTCCACCAGATCTCCGCCGCCGGTCCCGAAAGCGTCGGCATCGTGGAGGATGCCGATCTTGGTCATCGTGGTGTCTTCCTTGACGTACTTGACCATGGCGGCCGCCGCGATGGTGTCATCCGGCCGGACTCGGAAGAGCCACGGGTTTCCCTGCCTCGTCAGGAGGGCATTGGTGCCGCCGATCATCGTGGGAACCGCGTAGTTCTTGACGGCATCGGACATGGCCAGGATCTGGGTGCTCTTCACGACGCCGACCAGGGCCAGCACTTTTTCCTGCTCGACGGCCCGTTGCAGGGCGGCCAGCGCGCCGGGATTCGTGGACTGGTTGTCCACATAGATCAGGTTGATCTGCTTTCCGTTCACGCCGCCCGACTCGTTGATCTCTTTCAGGGCGATCTTGAGGGACTTGGTCTGAAGAGCCCCCTCCGCCGCCGAGCCGCCGGTGATGGGGGGCGTGAAGCCGATCCGGATCTGTTCACCGGCAATCGCCAGGCCACCGCCGACTGCCGCCGTCACCAGGAAACACAAGAGCGTCATGGACAACATCCGCTTCGGGGTCCGCATGTCTTGGTCCTCCTGTTGGTGATAGGGAGTTGCTTTTGGGGGCCGCGCCAAGAACCGGGTGTCGGGCCCCCGGAACACGGGCCGGCCCCCCCGCCGCTCACGCCGTTTCCACGTTCCACGTTCAACGTTCCGTACCCCTGCGCTCGCGCGGAGTGTCCTGCACACCGATCGCGGGTGTCAAGGCTAAAATGGGCGGCACCGATCTCCCGTGGCTGTTTCCATTTGACACCTCGCGAGACCAGAGAGTAGCATCCACTCCGTCTTGGCGACCGCGGGCACCCTGTGTCCGGATCGGCCCGCCGCGTCGCCGCCATCGGCCATGACGCCGCCGCAGCCGGGCGATTCGGCTCTCCTTCCACTCCAACACGTCCCCTTTTCCGGAGGCACCCATGAAACAGACATCCGGCTCATCGCTTTCACGCCGTCGTTTCCTGTCTCTGACCGGTCTGGGTGGCGTCGGCCTCGCATCCGGTTGGCACCTCTTGGCGCCCTCGGGCGCCGCCGGCGGGGCCAACAAGGTGACGGCAAAACTCTCGCACTTCTTTCCTACAACCACCCCCTTCCACACCGCCGCGCAGAAGCTCGCCGAGCTGGCCGCGCAGAAGTCCGGCGGCGCGCTCGACATCCAGGTGTTCCCCGCCGGCCAGCTCGGCGACGACAAGGCGCAGTTCGAGCAGGTGCGTCTGGGCGGAGTCCAGATGGCTCTCGGCTCGAGCGGCATTCTGGCGCAGACCGTCCCCGCCTTCGACGTTTTCGAGGCGCCGTATCTCTTCGACGATCACAACCACTTCGCCAAGGTCATCCGCTCGCCGATCCGCCAGGAGCTGTCCGAACGGATCATCAAGGCGGCGGGCGTGCGCGTGGCCGCGCTCGGGTTCGGCGGCTTTCGCAACGTCTTCACCAAGAAGCCGGTGGGGAGTCTCGCGGACATGAAGGGCTTACGGATCCGGACCCCCGAGATTCCCGTGTACGTCGAGACCTTCAAGGCGCTCGGCGCCAGCCCCACCCCGCTGCCATACCTGGAAGTCTACCTCGCCCTCCAGCAAGGGACGATCGACGGAGCGGAGAACCCGCTGAGTTCGGGCACCGATCAGAAGTGGCCGGAAGTCGTCAAGTTCGTGGCGCTCACCCGGCACCAGGCGACCGGACAGAGCTTCCAGGTCAACGAGCGCTGGTACCAGGGTCTCTCGCCCGACCTGCGCAAGGCGATCGACGAGAGCTGTCTGGAGGCCTCGGAATACCTCGGCACGCTGATGGTCGAGCGGGATGCCAAGTTTGAGACGGTCCTCAAGCAGGCGGGAGTGACCATCGCCGCCATGGAGATGGAGCCCTTGCGGAAGGCCGTCGCCGAGGTCCCCAAGAAGTTCGAGGCCAAGTGGGGGGACCTCTACCAGAAGATCCGGGGCATGAAGTGACCTTGCCGGTTTCCGGCAAGGTCACGGGAGCCACCCGGGGAAGAGGCCTGCCCGGGTGGCTTCGCCGCTCGCTGGGATCCTTCGAGGAGTATTTCTGCTACCTTCTCCTCGTCGTCCTGGTGGTCACGACGAGCCTCCAGGTCTTCACGCGCTACGTGCTCAACGCGCCGCTCTCCTGGACCGAAGAGCTGGCCCGGATACTCTTCATCTGGATCACCTTCATCGGTGCGGCCGTCATCGCCAAGCGCAGCGGCCACATCTCGATCGACTTCGCGACCAACCTGCTCCCGCCCGGCGCCCGCCGCTGGGTGCTCGTCGCCGCGCATGCGGTGACCCTGGCGATTCTGCTGCTCCTCGGCGTCAAGGGGGTCGCGCTGCTGCGGATCACCGGGACCTCGGCCAGTCCCGCCCTCGGGATCCCCTGGGCCCATGTGTACGCGGCGTTTCCCGTGGGGATGTTCCTGATGGCCGCGCGATACGCGGGGGCCCTGGTGCGGCTGCTGCGACGGCCCGTGGAGACCGGACAGGGGACGAGCCCGGTCCCCAAGGTGGCGCTATGACGGTGGCGTGGTTCTTCATCGGCCTGCTCTCGCTCATGGCGCTCAACATCCCGGTGGCCCTCTGCATGGCCGGGGTCGCGGTCGGATACCTGCTCCTGACCGGCTCGGCACCCATCGAGCTGGTCGTGCAGCGGATGATCAACGGCGCCGACAGCTTCGTCCTCTTGGCCATTCCATTCTTCCTCCTGGCCGGCTCGCTGATGAACGCAGGGGGGGTGACGCGCCGTTTGATGGAGTTCGCCCGAAGCCTGGTCGGCCACATCGCGGGCGGCCTCTCCCACGTGACCGTGGTCACGAACATGATCATGGCCGGCATGTCCGGGTCGGCCGTGGCGGACTGCACGGGGACCGGTTCCATCCTGATCCCGGCCATGATCCGCGAACGGTACAGCCCGGCCTTCGCGGCGGCCATCACGGCCACGGCCTCCACCATCGGTCCGATCATCCCGCCGAGCATCCCGATGGTCATCTATGCGGCCATCGTGAACACCTCGGTGGCCCGCATGTTTCTCGGCGGCTTCGTGCCCGGCGTGCTGATGGGGCTCTTCCTGATCGGGATCGGCTACGGCATCTCGCGTCGCCGCGGCTACCCGCGGGAACCCCGGGCCAGCCTGCGCCATCTCCTCGGCAGCGCCAAGGAGTCCATCCTGGCCCTGATGATGCCGGTGATCGTGCTGGGGGGAATCCTGGGCGGGGCCTTCACCCCCACCGAGGCGGCGGTGGTGGCCGCGCTCTACGCCTTCGTCCTGGGAGCGTTCGTGTATGGGGAGCTGCGGCTTCGGCATCTGCCCGCCGTGGCGGAGGAGGTCATCGTCGGGACGGCCAGCGTCATGCTGATCGTGGCCGCCGCGACACCCTTTGGCTGGCTCCTGGCGGCAGAGCGCGCGCCACAGGCCCTGGCGGCCGCCTTTTCCGTCCTGACCCAGCCCTGGCAGCTCCTGCTCGCCCTCAACCTCCTCTTGTTGCTCCTCGGCTGCTTCATGGAGAGCCTGTCCATCCTCATCATCCTGAGCCCGGTCCTGGCCCCCATCATCGCCGCGGCCGGGATCAACGACACGCATTTCGGCGTGGTACTGGTGCTCAACCTGATGATCGGCGCCGTCACACCCCCGGTCGGGGTGCTCATGTACATCGTCTGCCGGATCGCGCAGGTCAGCATCGTGGATTTCGCCCGCGAGGCCTTCCTGCCCATCCTGGCGCTGATCGCCGTGCTGATGCTGATCACGTTCTACCCGCCCCTCGTCGTCTGGCTGCCCAACCTCGTCATGAAGTAGGCGCCCGCGTCAGGGAAGCGAAGAGAGGGAGCCGTGTCCAAGCTGAGACGGCCGACCGTCCGGGTCGGGATCGTGGGTGCCGGATTCGTGGCCCACCTGCACGCCGAAGCGTACCGGCAGGTCCGGGGGATCGAGGTGGATCTGCGCTGGGTCATGGGCGCCGGGCCCGCGCGGGCCGGCGCCTTCGCCGAGGAGTTCGGCGTGACGGGCGTCGCGCCGGATCTTGCGACGATCCTGGCCGATCCCGAGGTTGACGTGGTGGACCTCTGCGTCCCGAATCACCTCCACGCGCCGCTGGGGGTGCAGGCGGCCCAGGCCGGCAAGCACGTGGTCGTGGAGAAGCCGCTCACCGGCTTCTTCGGCCCGCACACGACCCCGCCATCCGAGATGCTCCGGGCGGCGCTGGCGTCGGCCGACCAGTTGCTCCTGGCCTGTCGCGCGGCCGCGGTCCGGCTGTGCTACGCCGAGAACTGGGTGTATGCGCCGGCCGTGCAGAAGGGACGGCGGCTCCTCGCCGCCTCGGGCGGGCCGATCCTGCGGCTCATCGCCGAGGAAAGCCACTCCGGCACGCATGCCGCGGCCAACAAGCGCTGGGCCACGGCCGGCGGCGGCTCGCTGCTCTGCAAGGGCTGCCACCCGCTGGGGGGCGCCCTGTACTTGAAGGCCGACGAAGGGCTGCGGCTCCGGGGGACGCCGGTCCGCCCGGTCGCGGTCGTGGCCGAGGTTGCCCACCTGGCCGACACGGCCGCGTTCCGCGCCAGTCGCCCGACCTTCCTGCGGGTGGTCGAGGGGGCGGACGTGGAGGACTGGGGGAGCATGCTCGTCACCTTTGACGACGGCACGGTGGCCCAGATCACCGCCTCGGATGTCGTGCTGGGCGGTGTCCGGAACCAGCTCACCGCCTTCGGGGCCAAGGCCGTCGTCTTCTGCAACATGAATCCGAGCGACGCGGTCCAGGCCTACGCGCCGGACGCGGCGGTCTTCGAGTCCGAGTACATCGTCGAAAAGATCGAGACCAAGGCCGGCTGGACGTTTCCGCAGCCGAACGAGGACTGGAGCAACGGGTACCCCGCCGAGATGCAGGATTTCATGGAGTGCGTGGCCTTCGGCCGCGAGCCGCTCTCCGGGGGGCAGCTCGCCCGCGACGTGACGGCGGTGATCTACGGAGCCTACCTGGCGGCAGCCGAAGGCCGCCGCGTGGACCTGCGCCCACTGCTGGTCTGAAGACAGCCGCGACCGGCCGACTCGCCTCTAGCAGCCTGCCAAGAAACTCCCTCTTCGGCAGGCTGCTCAAAAGGGCCCAGATGCAAGGCGGAATGCGGAAGGCCGAGTGAGGCGTACTCCAGGTACGCCGCAACGAGTGCCTGAGCATTCCAACGCCGCAGATGGGCCCTTTTCAGCAGTCTGCTAGGCGCCGTAGCGCCGGTACCGGTAGGCCGTTTCGAAGATCGCACGCACGCTGTCGTCCGGCGTCTGGCTGTCCAGATTGATGCAGCAGAGGGCGGCCCGGTCCAGCGGACCGGCAGCGCGCAAGACCGCCTCCACGTCCGCCGTCACCTCGGCCGGCGTGAGGCGGGCCACCCGGACAGGCGACAGGCGGAGGCTGAAGACCGCCTCGGACAGGGCCGCCCGGCAGGCAGCCACGTCCGATCCCCACCCAACGTCGAAGAGTACCGTCCCTTCCACCCGGGCGTACTGGTCGCGGACCTTGTGCATGTCCTCGCCGCAGTGGTGGATCCCGTAGGGCCAGAGTGCTCGGGCGAGGCGCCGGTCGTGCTCCAGGAGAAACGCCTCGTAGATCGGGGCCGAGATCATGGCCACCGTGCAGTTGGAGTGCAGGCTGATGCGGGGGTCCACGGCGCCCACGATCGGGTTGACCGCCACCGAGCTGGTCCCGGTCCGGCGCCGCACGTAGCCGGCCATGGCCTCCAGGGTCCGCGCCACCACGTCAAGCAGGCGCCGGGCCAGCTCCGGGTTCTCGTAGTAGTCGAGGAACAGCTGCTGTCCGCGCAGATTGAGCGCGACGTTCTGGACTCCCTCCCAGTTGACGTCCCCCTCCAGCCGGCCGTATCGCTCTTCCAGCCTGTCCATCAGGCCGATGAGGCGCCGGAACACCGGGCTCTGATCCAGGTCCGGCACATCGAGCGCCAGGATCTGCTCGTCCGAAAGATTTGCGGGCAGCACCTCCGGCGACGCGTCGGGAAAGTACCGGATCGCGCAGCCCAGCACCGCCGAGGGCAGGAAGCCCGCGGCGAGGTGGACCGGCCCGACCACGGGACGGAAGGGCGAGCTCGCCTCGCCCAGCCCCAGGTCTCCGAACCGCTCGGAGAGCGCCACCCGCATCCGGCGCTCGTCCTCCACCCGCCGGTCCGGATCGAAGAAGAAGCCCTCGTCGAATCGGAGGCCGTAGTGGCGGTGCCACCAGCTCGCGTGAAACACGACCTCCACCGGCAGAAAACACTTCGGCCGAATCTCCATGGTCCGAGGATCTCCTTTCGAGGCGTTCGCGCGAGCGAAACGACTGCGTTTGTTCAGCCGCCTGGCGACGCCGATTCTCGCCGGACGATCAGCTCTCGAAGGGTACCCACGATGCCGTGCGGCATCCAGACGATGAACGCCATCAGGGCCAGGCCGTAGATCACGAGGCGCAGCGCCCCGGCCATACGCAGCAGCTCCGGGAGGATCGTCAGGATCGCGGCCCCGAGGATGGGACCGGAGAGCGTCGTCATGCCGCCGAAAACCACCATGACCAAGACGTTGATGGACTCGCCGATGGTGAAGGTCACCGGGCTGATAAAGAGGATGTAATGGGCGTAGAAGGCGCCGGCAATCCCGGCCAGCCCTCCGCCCAGGGTGAAGGCAAAGACCTTGTACCGCATGGTCTCGATCCCGAGGGACTGGGCCAGCTCCTCGTTCTCCCGAATGGCGATGAGCGCGCGCCCGAGGCGGGAGTGCACGATGCGGCGCACGAGGAGGGCCGCGCCGAGGACGAAGAGGATCGCGAGGTAATAGTATGCCACCCGCGACTCAAAGCTGGCCAGGGGCCCCAGGAACGCCGGGAGACTCGGACGTGGTATGCCGGGGATCCCCATCGGACCCTTGGTCACTTCCACCCAGTTGCTCAGAACCACGGTCACCAGGACCCCGAAGAACGCAGTCGTGATCGCCAGGAAGTGCCCCTTCAGGCGAAGAACCAGCCTCCCCAGCGCGTAGGAGAGGACACCGGCCAGCAAGCCCCCGACCCACATCGCGATCCAGAACGGGAGACCGAAATGGAGGCTGACCAGGGCCGACCCGTACGCTCCGATGCCATAGAAGGCCGCGTGGCAAAGAGACACCTGACCGGTGAAGCCGATGATCAGGCCCAGGGAGAGGGCCAGCATGGCGTGGATCCCGGCCATGACGAAGATATGCAGATAGTAATCCAGCGAGAAGAGGACGGGAAGGCACAGCAGCAGCGCCGCCATCCCGGCCCCCACACACCAGCGGCCGACGCGGCTCACCCCTTGGTCCCTCCCATCAGCCCCTCCGGCCGCAGCAGAAAGGCCAGCACCAGGAGCAGGAACGGGTAGGCATCCTTGTAGGCATTCGAGACAAAGCCGCCCCCCAGGCTCTCCACGAGGCCGATCACGAGACTGGCGCAGACGATCCCGCCGATGTTGGCCATGCCGCCCAGGATCACCACGACGAAGGCCTTCAGGACAACCGTCCACCCCATGTCCGGCGAGACCAGGAAGATCGCGCCCACCATCGAACCGGCGGCCGACGCCAGCATGCTGCCGATGGCGAAGGTGATGGCATAGATCCGGAACACCGGGATCCCGGCCATCTGCGCGGCGATCCGGTCCTGCGCCACCGCCCGCATGGCCTTGCCGGTCTTGGTGTGCCGGATGAAGTAGGCAAGGAAGCCGACCAGTGCCGCGCCCACCGCCGGCACCAGCAGGCGCTCCAGTGTCAGATGAAGCCCGAGGAAGCTCAGGTGGATCTGGGCAAACTCCGATTCGATCTTGCGGGGATCCGCCGTGAAGAGCAGGACCGCCAGGTTCGTCAGAAACGTGGAGAGACCGAAGGAGAGGAGCATCCCGTTGATGAGCGGTTTGCCCACGATGGCGCGAAATACGGTCCGCTCCACCAGCACGCCGAAGGCGGCCATGAACAGCATGGCAAGGACGGCGGCCGGCAGAAACGGCACCCCCAGCCCCGTCATGGCGAAGAGGGTGGCAAAGGCCCCCAGCATGTAGAACTCGCCATGGGCAAAGTTGGTGACCTCCAGGATTCCGAAGATCAGGAAGAGCCCGAGGGCCACCAGCATGTACAGGCTGCCCAGGATGATCCCGTTCAGGGCCTGCTGAAAGAAGACGGTGATCACGATGTGCGACTCCACGTTCGCATTCGCGTGCCGGTTGCTTGATCCCGCAGGGGCCGGCCGGCCCCTGCGGGATGCGGACTCTGACTAGTCGACGGCCTTGACGGGGCCGGCCTCCACCACGAAATTGCCCCCCTTCACGCTGATGATGTACTCGTCGATGACGAGCTGGTTCGTCTTGTCGAAGAACGCCTTCCCCTGCGGCCCCTCGTACTGGGTCTTGGTCAGGGCGTCCCGGATGGCCGCCGGCTGCGTGGACTTCCCGCGGGCGACGGCCTGAGCGATCATGTGGACGGTATCATAGCCCGCCTGAGCGTACTTCTCCGGCGCGCGCCCGTAGCGGGCCTTGTAGGCGGCGACAAACTTCTTGGCCGCGGGCGTCTCGATCGATTCCACGAAGCGGCTGGCGCCGATCATGCCCTCGGCCCGTCCCCTCGTCAGCTCGATGAACTTGGAGTTGAACGTGCCGCTGGTGGGATCCATCAGCATCATTTTCTTGTTGAGTCCCAGCTCGAAGAACTGATTCACCACCCGCGACAGATCCATGGTCTCGCCCAGCAGGCACAGGCCCTGGGTGTCCGTCGCCTGCAGCTTGGTCAGGATCGCGTAGTAGTCCGTCTCCCCCTGGGCAAAATACTCCACCGGGCCGATCTCGCCGCCCAGCTCCTTGATCTTCTTGGAGAAGGCGTCCACCGAACCGCGGCCGTAGTCCGTGTTCACGGCGATGAAGGCCCACTTGCGGACCTTCTTGTCCTTCACCGCGTACTTGGTGAACGCGTTGGCGATCATCTCGGAGTTGTCGCAGGCCCGGAAGACCCACTCGTTCCCCGACTGGGTGATCTTCGGCGCCAGCGAGATGGGGGTGACCAGGGCGACCCGCTCCCGCTTCGCGACCTCCATCGACGCCAGGGTGCACGAGCTGGCGAAGTCCCCGATCACCGCTGAGACCTTGTGGACGCCGACCAGCTTGGTCATGGCGGCCACCGAGGTGGCCGGCAGTCCCGCGCTGTCCTCGACGATGAGGTCGATCTTCATCTTCCCGTCGATCCCGCCGCCCGCGTTGATCTCGTCGGTGGCGAGCTTGACCCCCTCGATGGTGAGCCCGCCGTCATACGCCAGGGTCCCGGTCACGGGCATGAGCAACCCCAGCTTGAGGACCTCGCCCGCCAGGACGCGTTCCGGGCCCAGGCCACAGCCGACGGCGGCCATGAACGCGAAGATGCCCGCCAATACCCACACTCGCCGCCCCGTTCGACTCCACATGCTACTCCTCCTTCTTCTTGTGGTTTCCTAGCAGACTGCTGAAAAAC